>NZ_WLUN01000015.1:0-340696 GCF_009706645.1 Providencia sp. wls1914 | reverse complement strand
GACCCAATCAATTGTAGCTCCTCATGATTCAACCTTTAAAGGCTTTATGAGCAAAGTGGATAATGCGCGGGATTTTTTTGAAGTCCATCTTCCTAATCGCATTAAACACCTTTGCAATTTTGATACGTTGAAGTTAGCCAGCGCTTCATTTGTGGATAAAACATTGCGCTCTCGTTTCTCGGACATGCTCTATTCCGTTCAAACGCTCAAGGGTAAGGGATATTTTTATTTCTTGGTGGAGCACCAATCTTCCCCCGATAAGCTGATGGGTTGGCGGCTGATGCATTACGCATTTTGCGCGATGAATCAGCATTTGCAGCAGGGGCACCAAACTTTGCCGCTGGTGGTTCCCATCCTGTTTTATCATGGAAATCAATCCCCTTATCCCTATTCCCAATCATGGACGGATTGCTTTGAGTGGTCTGATTTAGCTCATAGTTTGTACTGTAATCCATTGCCTTTAGTGGATGTGACAGTGGCAAGTGACGATGAACTGGTGAATCACCGAAAAGTCGCGGCGATGGAGTTAGTTCTCAAACATTCATCCCTGAAAGATGACCTGATGGTTCTATCAAAGCGCTTAGCGCAGGTGATCAAGGAGAACGAAAACCACCGTGACGACGTTATTTTAATCATCAACTATCTGTTTAGTGTGATGGATACGCCGACATACAAAAAGATAGTTAAAACATTAATAGAAAAAACCGAAGGATATCAGGAGACTGTTATGACCATTGCCGATCGTTTACGAAATGAGGGGTTAAAAAAAGGATTAAAGAGAGGAGTAAAAAGAGGGTTAGTCAAAGGAAGAGAAGAAGCTCGACAAGAAGAACAGGAGAAGGCCAAACAACGCACTTACACCCAAGTTTTGACCAGTTTAAGCCTAGGTTTAGACATTGATATTATTAGCAAAATTACAGGTTTGTCCCACTCTGAAATCCAAGCAATGCGTTGATCAACATAAAGCGGTATTTATCGAAAAAACGAAGGGCGGACTCAACATGAAATTGACTCCACCCTTTTTTAATTAACAGAATTAGAAGTTAATTTTTAATGTCGCGTTTACACCGCTTGAACTGACATCACTGTTATATTGACCTTGGTAAGAAACACCGAAAGTCGTGGATTTATTCAGCTGAGCATCAACCCCTAAGCCCACGCCAAATAAGTTATCTAACTTGCCACCACGAATTTTGGCTTCGCCAGTATCTGACAGGAACAGCATCGCTTCAGGACGAGTATCACCAAATAAATGGCTCGCAGATACGTCACCTTTCAGTGTGAGATTTACATTACCCGCGCTGAATGGATAGCCGCCACGCAAACCAACAGTACCGACTTGGATATCTTGATTATCAGTTTTGGTGGTGAATTGTATATTACCCACTTGCTCATGCAGATTGTCGCTGGTGACATGCAGCCAGTTAAATCCAGCATAAGGCTCAACAGAATAACGGTCATTATTCAGTTGGGTATAGGCACCTTCTACGAAGAACTGAGTAATTTTCGCATCATAGCTGGTGGAGTTATAACCGGACTCTTGACCTACCCACAGCGTGCGTTTCGCATCTCTGTCTTGGTTTGTATGAGTGACACCATAGTTAACCGCAGCCACATTTTTGATATTGGATACACCATAGGCACCAACATGCAGGTCATTGCTGTCAATTTTACCGTACTCATGGGCTTTATACTTAGATGAACCCGCCCCAAAGAACAGACCTGCTTTGGTGTGCTCAGCGACATCAATTTCTGCACCGACTAACGCTGCGTAGAAATCGGTATCCATATTGCTGTAACCATAATCAAGGTTGCCCCATTGACCAACACCCGTCATCCAGATGCGTGCATTGCTATTTTCGAGATTAGCATAGCGACCATGACCCACGCCGATAGCCTGATCTTTCACAGTACGAGTTAGACCTAATACGTTCACCACACTGGCATTATTCGCATTAAGGTACATATCGCTACCGAGTGATTGATAAGTATTACGAAGGTCACGTTCGCTCATCGGCAGCGTTGCATCAAATAGCTGACCTTTAGCATTACTTTCTAGTGTATTAGCAATCGAACGACCATTTTCATTATTGGCAAATGAAGCAAATGAGGTATCCGCTTTTTTGCTCAGAGAGCCCGTAATGGTGTTGTCTTTTACGGAAACGTCTTTTTGGAATAGTGCATAATCATCTGCGGCAGCATTATTGGTATTTGCTGCGAGCATTTTGGTTTTAGCGCGGTTGTCGGCTAAATTATCTGCGTTAACCGTACCTTGGATTGAATTATCATTCAGATAAACGTCTTTCAGTTGCCCAATATTATCGGCAGCAACGTCCAGTTTAGCCCCTTGATTTAAGGTCATATTACCGACATTCACATCATGACCTGCGGTAACTAAATAGGTACCTTTATCGTTGATGTTGATATTGGCTTTATGGCTTTCATTGGAGACTAGCTGGCCTTTTTGAGTGAATTGGTCGTTATAACGATTAAGCACGCTAATTGTGCCGCCGTTAACATTCACGTCCGCAGTACCAAAGGATTCAGTAAAACCGTACAGAGAGCCTTGCTCGACGGTTGTACCACCACGGTAGGTGTTATCCCCCGTCATCACCAATGTACCTTGACCTGTTTTGACTAAAGCGCCGTCATACAGACCTGCATCGATTTTGGCTTGAATGGCCTCAGCTCGTTTTTGGTAATATTCCTGACGCCATTTTTTAGCATCTTCTTTATCAACAATGTGGGAAGTTGGGTCTGGGTTGCCATCGTTTACCACGAAATCGGTACCAAGATTGTAATCACCGCCAGCATCAATACCGTTGGCTTTATAATCGGCTAACCACGCCAAATCTTCGGTTTCACGCTGATCTAACGCCGCTTGGCTGATGTCGTTTGTCCAGACATCGAGTGGTACAGCATCCAGTTGGTATTCGAATTTACCTAAGAATTGACCCGGACCATACATGCCTTTTTCGAGGTCAGGTGTACCCCAACCATAGCGTTCATCAGGTACACCATCAGCGGATGTCCAACCTTTATAGAGGCTGCCATCAGGGTTGTAACGGTTAGCAGTCGTGAACATCACATCACGAACTTGCAGGGCATTCATGGATTGATAACGGGACATTAAAACGCCCATAGCACCCGTGACGTGCGGCGCTGCCATTGATGTTCCGCTAAAGGTATCCCAACCTGGATTGCCGTTTTCATCCACAACACTGGAATAGATATAGCGGCTAGGGGCAACGACCGTCCACCATTTGGCATTACCCGCTTCGTTGAACATACCTTCAATTTCATAGCCTGTTTTGTCTGCCGTCTGTTTTAATCCAGCAACCGCAATCCAATGTTTCTCAGCTTGTGGATTGAAATAAGGGTAAAGAGGGCGGTAGTACGGGTTTTTGAAATCGCGGTTGCCTGTGGTGAAGACTTGAACAACATTAGTGCCTTTCACGGCATCATAGGCGGCATCCACAAAGGATGGATTATCCCCGTAGATTTTTTTGAAGTAGAAATATTCGTACTCAGTTTGTTGAGTAGTATCGACCGGTAAATGTACGGTGGTGTTACCACCATCAGGGCCGACTGTTTTCCCTGCATCAATAATTCTTGGGTTGGTTCCCCAACTGTTATTGATCACTTGGGCACCTGCATCCACCATGGCTTTCCAGCCTGTATAGAAATATTGGTAATCTTGATAAGGGCCGTAGTTATTGCTGTCGGTAGCCCCTGTGTTACCCACATACACATCAGAGCCCCATGCGACCCCATGCATTCCTTCGCCATCACGGTTAGCGCCGACGGTGCCTGTCACGTGGGTACCGTGAGTATCATTCACGCCTTTGATCCAGTCTCCAGTCACATCGAAAGCTTGGCCTTTTTCATAGTGGCCGCCTAATTCTTGAGGATAACGCATCCCCGTGGAGCCGTACTCACCTTTGGCTTTAACTGCGTGGAAGCGGGAACCACTTAGCTCTTGGTGGGATAATAACGCGCCGGAATCCATAACACCGATTTTAGCGCCTTGTCCGTGATATCCCAGCGCGTAGGCACTGGAGGCATTCATGGCGGCTAAACCCCAGTCATTTTTATATTCTTGGCTTTCCCAGCTATTTTTATCACCAAGTTGCCCTGTTTCAGAGTAAGCCAGTGTATAGCCAGAAAATAACAGCGCAGAAGTAATAATAGACAGCTGAAAAATATTTTTATTGATTGCAGCTTTATTTTTATAACGAGAAGATGACGCAAATTTATGTGCTTTGTTCATTCTGATACCTTTGTTATCAATCAAAAAACATCATTAAGAATCAAAAACAGAATCGCAGAGATAATCTGTGTTTTATAAAAATAAATACTTGAGCGCCATCTCAAAATCTTTTTATTTATCGAAAAAGTAGATTTATTGACTAGCTAATCACATGAAACGCAGATTAATAGAACGCGAAAAGAACAAATTAAATGATAGTTCTATGTGGGGAATTAAATTAATTTTTGCTTTTGAATACAAGAATTAAAATTTAGATAAATTTATTGAGAATAAATCAGATGTGGTAACAAATTCATATTATTTATTAACAGTCATTATTGCTAATTATTTTTTAAGTATTAATGACTAATTTAAAGTAATGAATTATTTTTCTATTATTTAGCAATATTCATATTTTTATAACCAAAAAAAGCCGCCATTGTTTTAAAATGGCGGCTTCAAATAACAGGTTTAAGTTAAATTATTAAGCAAATAATTACTGATAAAGCTGTTTAATTTCTTTGGCTGCGGCTAAACCACGTTTCGCTTCTTTTTCTGCGATTTCAACGGACAAACCAATATACGAACGTGGGTCTAGCATTGCTTTGATTTCATCATTGCTAAATGCCGCCGTAATGGTTTCGTTCTTGGTGAGGTTAGTGTAGAAATCCTCTCCATCTGCTGCGGTTTTGATGGCTTCTTCATACAGTAATGAGTGCGCTTTATCTTTACCCAGCTTCTCAGCCATTTTCATCATTACGTATTCGGTATTATCTAACCCTTTATTTCTCAGAACGTTATGCAGCATTCTCTCTTCGTGAGGTACCAGAGTTCTCGAAAGCTCTTCGGTTCTTAATAAAATTTCAGTGGTCAGTTCCAGCGCTTCTTCGATAAGCCCATCGAATAACATATAAGAGCTGCTATCACCTTCATACGGTCTGACGGCAGAATACATCCCAACACTCGGTAATGAATACAGTTTTTGAGAGTTAGCAATAATCCCTTTCGCCAGTTTCGGGTTGATTTTGTGTGGCATGGTGCTGCTGCCCACAGTGCCTTTGGTGAATCCTTCAGACACTTCCGCTATTTCTTCCAGCGTCGTGCTGTAAACTTCTTCCCCGATTTTATGGCAGATATTCGCCATCAGCGCTAAGTTCGCCATGTACTCGAGTTTATGGGTGCTAAGGTTACGTGATGGCACTTCCATAGCATGCATACCCGTCAGTTCAGCAACGCGTTTTTGCACTTCTAGACCAATCCCCGGCATGGAGTTAAACGCGCCCACAGCACCGCCCATCATGATGGTAAATACACGCTTTTCACACTCTTTCATTCGCTGGTAGCAGTCGATGAAATCGCTGATCCACACGGACACTTTGTACCCGTAAGTAATTGGGATAGCGTGGCGTCCATGGGTTCTGCCCGGCATCACCATATGCTTAGTTTTTTCAGCGAGACCCGACAGGTTTTCGATGATCTCACTTAACAGCAACATAAATTTATTATGTACCGTTTTCATCATGTACAGCTGCGAGCTTTGCTGAATATTTTGAGTGGTAATTCCGTAATGGATGTATTTACCACTCTCTTCAGAACAGGCATTCACCAACACTTTTAAGAAGGGAACGAAGCCGTGCCCAATTTTTTGGTAAATGCGGCTCATCTCTTCAAAATCAATGTTCTCAATAACCGCTTTTTCTTTAATTTCATCAGCCGCTGATTGGGGAATGAACCCCGCTTCAGCCTGCGCTTGAGCTAACATGGATTCAAACATCAGCCAAGTATTATATTTGGCTTCATCCGATAACAGGGCTTTTATACCGCGGTCATCGATGGTTTTACTCTTAGAATCATATAAGGCTCTCATCATATATCCTTTTATTTCTTCATGAACTCATCAACAGCGTTGCGAACAAATTCAACTTTCGGTCCATACACTACATGGACGTGGTTTGCCGATGGAAAGAAGAATGCGGTACATCCTGATTCCAACATTAAATCTTTATCAATTTTATTCACTTCTGCGACATCAATACGCATACGGGTAATACAGTTATCTACGTTACGAATGTTCTCTTTACCGCCTAAGGCTTCAACAAGGATCTCAGCGATTTCGCCATAACGTTTTTCTTTAATTAAGGTATTTTTCAGATTGCTCGACTCTTCACGACCTGGGGTTTTGATATCAAATTTGATAATCGCCCAGTAGAAAATGAAGTAAGTCACTACCGCTAAACCGCCACCAATCAGCACTAAGAATATCCAGTTAGTGTGCTCGTACAGCAGACCGAAGATAGTGAAGTCAAACACGGTTCCACGGATATACCCGATAGCGACGCCTGCGAATGACAGTAACACTGCACCAATACCGACGATGATGGCATAGATTAAGTACAGCAGCGGTGCGATAAACACGAAGGTAAATTCGAGCGGTTCGGTCACGTTACCGAGCATCGCGGTCAATACCATGGTCACTAACATCGATTTAACTTCAGCGCGGTTCTCTTTTTTCGATGTTTTATAGATAGCTAATGCAATGGCAGGGAACAGGAACAGCGTTACCAGCATTTGTTGCTGTGCCATAAAGCGCGTCAGGCTTGGCATCATTGCCCAGTATTCACTACTTGGACCTTGCTTAAATAACACTTCCGTTAAAGCTGGAACGACACCGACAAAGGTCTGTCCATCAATAACATAGGTACCACCAGCTTCGGTAAATCTAAACAGAACGTTCCAAACGTGGTGTAACCCGAATGGAATAAACAGACGTTCACCCCCGCGGTAAAGAACGGACCGACAGGACTGAGGAAGACGGCGGAAAGCTTCATCAAGCCTTGCACTAATACTTCCCAGATAAACGGTAATGTTCCACCGACCATGATCATTAAGCCGACCATGATAATCGCGACTGACTTTTTACCCGAGAAGAAGGCGAAGGCGGTCGGCAGCTCGAGGTTATAGAATTTATCGGTGGCCCATGCACCAATTAACCCTGTAATAATCCCCCCAGCGGCACTGATGTTTAAGGTTTGAATACCTAAAACCTTAATCTGTCCCACTTGACCCATAATCGCCGGATCCGCCAGTTTACCGGTGAGTACCAACCAAATATTCATGGTGATAATCAACGAAAGGTAACCTACAACGGAGGCGAAGACCGCGATCCCCTTATCGCGTTGGCTCATGCCGTAGGCAACCCCCATGGCGAACAGTAATGGGATGTTGTCGAAGATGACGCCCGCGATAGAACGGATGCTGACAAGTAATGCGTTAACGGTTTCATTGCCGAGGAAAGGGAATCGCGCAATCATGTAGGTTTGAACTAATGCACCACTGATCCCCAGTATCATACCAATTGGAGCCAGAACCCCGATTGGCAGGAGCAGTGTCCTACCAAAGCGCTGGATTGACTCACCGAATTTTCTTTTAGCCATATTTTTTCCTAATGACGAAGAATTATTGAAATTAACTGGAATACTAGCACTGGGTTTTTTAAATGAAATGATGTTACGGTTTTAAATATTATCTCAGGTCACAGATTAAGACCTAGGTCATTAAAATTAAATAAAGCTTTAAAAATCATATTAATAATGATTTTTCTATAAATGTGTTATGGGTTTTTTAAATAAATGATTATTTGAAAAATTACAAAAATAATTGAATGAAAAGCACTCAGCTAACCTTAAGTTAAATAAATAAGGTGGGTGGGAGTTTATTTACAGCAGGTTTTCCAATTCATTAATTAATAAATCCACCAGAATAAAAAATCCAGTTCTGGATTTTGAATCGTCCCGTTTGGTGTCATAGCTATCTGCGAAGCAGAAAAGAGTGTTATTGGCGTAGGCGGTGAGTTCGTTGGTGTGAAAGGCGGTCATACTGATGATGTTAGCCTCTTTCAATTGTACGATTTTAGCGGTTTCTATGATTTTCTTGGTTCCGCCAGACAACGAGATAAAAATGACGGTGTCATTTTGGTTAACTAGACGAGTAAAAGAGTCGGAGAGATTGTAATCGTTGATAAAAAAGCAGTGCAATCCAAGAGAGAAGAGCAAGTGTTCAAGATAATAACCGACGGCTTTACTGGTGCCACGTGCCACTAAAAAGATATTACGCGAGCCGCGTAATGTTTTCGCACAGTCGCGAATTTGCTCTTCATTAATCAAGGTGAAGGTTTTATGGATATTATTTTCAAGCTGCTTTTTATAAGAAGCGGGGTTCTTTTTTTCCGCTTTATTCTGCGAAAGTATATGGTTATTAATTTGGAATTTGAGTTCTTTAAACCCACTAAAACCTAATTTCTGGGACAAATTAATAATGACAGTCTTAGATACAAACGTTTTGGCGACTAATTCATTAATATTTAAGTAGGGAATATCGGCAATATTATCGGTAAGATATTTTAATACTTTTTTTTCACTGACGGTTAAGTTGTCATAATTCTTTAGAAAATCCAGCATATCTCACCTGATCAATAGAGTATCAAAAGCCCATTTTAGTTTGGGTTCGCGTGTTATTTATAATGATCTCGACACTGTGTGAAGTGAGCCAAAGCTCAATAGAGTTGATTATACGTTAAAGCCGTATTTTATGCAGGTTTTCCGAGAGTTTTTTTGATGTGAATGACTTATAAGGTCGATAATAATGCTTATCTATTTAAGCTAATATTATAAAAATGAGACTGGCCTCAACAGAGTCTAAAGGATTAAAAACGCCTTGTGATGTGCTTTATCACAAGGCTATTTTGTTTATCCCAATTCCGGCTCAATCATTATTTGAGCTGCCAAAGCGTTCCTTCAGAAATCACTGCTCTGCCATGAGAAGCAAATAACATTAACTTGCGTTCATTAGGTTGGGGATAAATACGGCTAGACATTGCAGCGTCACCGTCGTTGACAAAGACTTCAACGGAAGAGCGGTCGATAAAAATACGCAATGAAAGTTTATCGCTCGCGGGTAATGGAATGCTGCGATAACCGTCCAGCTCATATTCTGGGTAGTGTCGCCAGAGCACTAAGCGCTGAGATTGGCTATCAATATACAGCTCTAATCCATCGCCCACTTTATTACCTAGCGCTATGCCATATCGTTCTGCAATACTTTGTTTTATATCCCAAACAAGCTCTAACTCGATGGCGCTGGAATGGTCGAGTAGCACTTCTGTTTGACTAACCGAGTGAGGCTCAATGGGTTGGTTCTGTTGGCGCAGTGATTTGGCTTCAATCACTGGGCGTTGGCATAAATGCCCATCTCGTACAAATAACTCGCGTGGTAGGGTTAAGCAGCCCGCCCAGCCTTCTTGTTTGGATGGCATAGCTGATTCCCACATATCCATCCAAGCCATAATGACACGTCGCCCATCCGCTGCCGTAAATGATTGTGGTGCGTAAAAATCGTGTCCATTATCTAATTCAGTAAATTTTTGGTTTTGTATAAAGGCGCTTCCTTGTTGCCAGTGACCTTGAATTACGCCGGATTGGAAGCGATTACGATATTGGTAACCTGTATTTTGTTGGATGCCTTGTGGTGAAAACATCAAATAGTGGTGGTCGCCACATGGGAAGAAATCTGGGCATTCCCACATATAGCCACCATCAACGTCAGCATGGGCGAGGATCCGATCAAGTTGCCATTCGCGTAGTGAATTTCCCTTATAAAGCAACGTTTGCCCACAATTTGCCGCGTCTCGAGCACCTAACACCATCCACCAAGTGCCATTTTCTTGCCAAATTTTAGGATCACGGAAATGCATAATGCCATCGGGGGGCGTTAGCACAATACCTTGTTTTTCAAAGTGAATACCATCGGTGCTGGTTGCTAAACATTGAACTTCACGGATAGCGCTATCGTCACCGGCTTCTTTTAGCCACACATGCCCTGTATAAATGAGTGAAAGGATTCCATTATCATTTACAGCACAACCCGAAAAACAGCCATCACGATCATAATCATCACCGGGTGCTAGCGCGATAGGCTGATGTTGCCAATGGATCATGTCGTGGCTGGTGGCGTGACCCCAATGCATTGGCCCCCAATCAGCACTCATTGGGTGATGTTGATAAAATGCGTGATATAACCCATCAAAGTAGATCAAACCATTCGGATCATTCATCCAGCCAGCGGGCGGAGCAAGATGGAAGTCAGGGTAATAGGTGTTTCCACGTTGAGCTTTAAGTTGCTCAAGAGCAAATTGTGCTTGCTGAAGTTTTTGGTTCATAGTTCCACCGTTTTTTTCGATGTTGTCATGTGATTGACGGTTGATGCATCCTCTGATTGCAGAAGGACACTTGAAATTATCGTCATGAAAATGACGATAGCGGCGAGGATCATATAGGTATCTGCAAAGCCTAATGTGTCATAGCTGTATCCCGCGAGTGGGGATAAGAATGAGGCGCAGAGCGACGCTACAAACTGGAAACCCACTAAGTAGATGGTTGCAGATAAACGTTTATCAAATACGGATGTAATGTATTTAAATAATGAAATTAATAGGATAGGGAGTTCAACTGCATGTAGCAGTTTCATAAATGAAATTGTGATTGCATCGTCGGCAAGCCCTGAACCTAAAATACGCAGCGCCATGATGACACCGCTCAAAAGCAGGCCTCGCTTTGCGCCAATTCGATTGACGAGGAAAGGTGCTAAGAACATCCCTCCCGCCTCTAAGAAAACCTGAAGCGAATTTAAGTAGCCAAACATCTCGTTGCCTTCGTTTTGGTTAGCAAACAACGAGGCAAAATAGACCGGAAATTGTTGGTCGTAGACGTTATAAACACTCACCCCGCAGACAAATATCACCAAAGACCAAAATGAACGCATGCGTAATAATCCCAGCGCATCAGTGATAGTCAGTGACTGAGTTTTGCCGAACTCAAGCTCATTCATGGTATGAGGGCGAACATTGCGTAAACGCCATAACAGGATGATGAACAGCAGCGCGCTGGCAGAACCCATGGCGAAATTTAAGTTGGGATCGATATTAAATAATAACCCTGCAAAAAAGGTGGCGCCTGCCCAGCCCAGTGAACCCCACATACGGGCACGACCATATTCAAAACTCGCAATGCGGCTAACGCGTTCAGTATAGGATTCAAGTGCACCAATACCGGCAAAGAAAGTCGCGCCAACATAAATGCCCAACGCAGCAGCTCCCGCAAAAATGTTCCATTTTAATAACGGGGTACAGACAAAAATAAACCAAGGCCCGCTGATTAATAGCAATCCCCCCAGAAACCATAATAGATTTTTGCGCAAGCCAAGCCTATCTTGAATAAACCCATAAAGAGGCTGAGCACAAAATGCGGTTAGGCTGATAACAGAAAAAATAATGCCCGTATCGGTGCCCTTTAGGCCAATTTTTTGGCTAAGCCACAGAGATACCAAGGAAAACACGGATGACCATGTCCAAAAAAAAGTAAATAACAAACCACTTAATGTGAGATAGGCATGCATGTTAGCGCGTGTTTTTTTGCCCATAGATATTCTCCTACTGTCAGAATGTCTATATTGTTAATGTTAACATTCACTTTATAAAAGACGGTATAGTGCATAAATATGATGTTAATCACCAATGTTAACATTAACATTGACGGTATGTGAGGGATGTCACAGGTTTCTTATTCTCGCAATCATGTGGCGATTTATTGGTTGATATACTTCGACGAAAAGATGTTGGATCCAAAGACGTTGAAAACAAAGACGTTGGAATCAGAGTAAAGAGGGCAAAATGGTACTCTTAAAAGATGTCGCAAAGCTGGCTGGTGTTTCAATGATGACGGTCTCAAGGGCTATCAATAACCCTGAAAAGCTGAAAAAAGAGACATTAGAACGCATTCAGAAAGCCATTAATGAAACGGGTTATACGCCTGATCTTTCAGCTCGGATGATCCGCGGTACACGTTCAGGACAAAAACCTCGAACAATTGGGGTATTGGCGCTAGATACGGCGACGTCCCCTTTCTCTGTCGATATCACGCTGTCTATTGAAGAAACGGCGCGTTCACATGGTTGGAATAGCTATGTGGTGAATATGCTAGAAGGTGATGACCCTGAAGCCATCGCGAGTTTACTTTTTTCTCATCGCCCAGATGGCATTATCTACACGGCAATGGGACTTCGGCAGGTAGAAATTACCAAGCACATGATGAAAGTGCCGTTAGTACTCGCTAACTGTGAAAGCCTAAATGTACCAACGGCCAGCTATGTACCCGATGATGAAGATGGGCAATATAACGCGGTGAAAGCGCTATTAAATGCAGGTTACCGCCAACCGCTGTGTTTATATCTCCCAGCTAACCACCCAGCGACTCTTCGCCGAGCTCTTGGGGTTAAGCGCGCTTGTGAAGAGCATGGAATTAATGCGGATGCGTTATCTCATCATTTTTTAAGTACAGAAAACTATGCAGATATTCCTGAGATTGTCCGCAAGCAGATCCACCATGGAAAAGCGGGTTTTGATTCAGTTATTTGTGGAAATGATCGGATCGCATTCATCGTTTATCAAATCTTGTTAGAGAGTGGATTGAAGATCCCAAAAGATGTCGCCGTTGTGGGCTATGACAATATGGTTGGGATCGGTGAATTATTTATTCCACCGCTTTCGACGGTACAACTCCCGCATTATGAAATTGGCAAACGCAGCGCGCTACATATCATTAATGGGGAGACACATCGAGAAACTGTCTATATTTCATCGCCTTGGTTACCAAGGGATTCAATTTAATCATACTGACTATTTTCAATATTGCTTGTGGAGTTATTTATGACCGATAAAGTGTGGGTTCTCGGTGATGCTGTTGTTGATTTGATCCCCGAAAGAGAAGGCTGCTTACTTCAGATGCCGGGTGGTGCGCCTGCGAATGTGGCGGCTGGGGTTGCTCGCCTTGATGGACAAAGTGGGTTTATTGGTCGTGTTGGGGATGATCCTTTTGGCCGCTTTATGTGCCGCACGTTAGAGCAAGAGAAAGTGAACACCGACTATATGAAGCTGGATCCGCAACATCGTACATCAACGGTGGTGGTTGAACTGGATGAAGAGGGAGAACGAACCTTTACGTTTATGGTTCGTCCCGCTGCGGATCTTTTTTTAGAAGTCGAAGACTTACCCGTATTTCAGAAAAATGAATGGCTACATGCTTGCTCTATTGCGCTGAGTGCAGAGCCGAGCCGCAGTACCACATTTTATGCCATGGAAAAAATTCGTCGTGCAGGTGGACGTGTTAGTTTTGATCCTAATATCCGAACGGATCTTTGGCAGGATGAAAATCTACTACGTGAATGTTTACATAAAGCGCTAACTTTCGCTTCGGTAGTGAAGTTATCTGAGGAGGAGTTATTTTTCCTAAGTGGCAAAACCGATATTCAGCAAGGTATTGCACAGCTTTCAGCACAGTATTCTTTTGATTTGCTGCTGGTCACTTTAGGTAAAAATGGGGTGATGGTGTGTTGGCAGGGAGATATCCTACATTATTCTGCTAGACCGGTAGTGGTGGTTGATACGACAGGTGCGGGAGATGCTTTTGTCGCAGGTTTACTGGCAGGGCTGGCGGTGTATGGTCTGCCGCGTGATGAAGACACGCTGGGTGTGATTATTGGGCAAGCTCAAATTTGTGGTGCCTTAGCCACCACGGCGAAAGGTGCAATGACCGCATTGCCATATCGCCAAGACTTACTCAAAAGCCTGTAGTCACGATACTGCGCTATTTTTTTAGGGTAGTTGTGGTGAATGAAGAAAGAGGTTTTTGAGAAGTGAAGACTGAAGTGATCCGCTGGAAAGCAAAAACCCGCCACTAGGGCGGGTTCTTTAAATAGTGGTGCCCGGACTCGGAATCGAACCAAGGACACGGGGATTTTCAATCCCCTGCTCTACCGACTGAGCTATCCGGGCAACGGGGCGCATTAAACCGTATTAGGCTGTTCCCGTCAATGCATTTTTTATAAAAAAAACCATTTTCTGACTGAGTGTTTTCTTTTTCGACAAAAAACGCCTGTTTAACGCGCGAGTGTACGAATTTTAACTTAATGCGCCTTTTTTACGGCACAGAGCGATAGTCAAAATATCTTCAGAAAGCTGTTGAGCAATTTCCACATCACGGATATCACGATTAACCAACAAGCGATTTAAACAGCCTTCTAAGACCAACTCCATCTGATTGGCGACGAGTTCCGCATCTTCAATATCTAGCTCATCGAGCAGCTGCTTAGTAAAGCTGAATGAGTTGGATTTTTGCAGTCGGCTTAATTGGTGGATAGGGTGCTCTGGGTCTGGATAATAGTTACAGGCGGAAATAAACAGGCAGCCTGGGAAGCGTCCTTCACGGACTTTTTCTGCCAGTTGTTGATAACGAGCCATGAGTTTTGATTGTGGGCTGAGTCGCTCATCTAATAAGGTTTGGCGCTGCCACACTTCAATTTGCTGCCCGTGATAGCGTAGAGAATCATAAACGAGGGCTTCATCATCAGGCCAAAATTGGCGTAGGGTCGTAAAATCGGACTCGATTTCAGTGAGTAAACTTTCTGTCGAGGCGGATAACCCCTGTTGCTCTAACTGGTTTAACGCATGGCTCAAAATAGTGTCGCGCTGGATACTCATCGTTATCTCCATCACAAGATTGGCTAATTTTTCCATCATAGCAATGTTCAAAGTTGATTTATAGGCGTTGATTTTGTCACAAATATGAGGGTGATTGAGGGGAGTTATGGGGAAATCAGAGAGCGAAGAGGTAGAGAGGCGTTACCCTCTCTATACCTAACGAGTTGTTTAGTCGAAACTAATTCCTAGTTAAACAACTTATTCTCCATATCAATATCGATATGATAAAAATTGAAAATATTTTGTAGGAACTCATCAATATCGTGCTTTTTTAATTCTAAAGCATGCAAAATTCCCAAAAGATTTTGAATAGTAATCGCATTGACACCTCGCTCATAGCGAGAAATCTGTTGTTGGCTGATGCTTAAACGAGAAGCGAGTTCAGCACCGGTGAGCCCAACAACTTTACGTCGTCGTTTAAGAAATGAACCAATGTAAGTGGATACTTCATGGTTATCGAATTGTTGATTAGCTAGCATGATCCCTCCATGCGAGTTTTATTGAGATAATAGTATTCAAAGATAATTAAATATTATTATCTTTAATTGGCGAGAGTAATCGAAAATTGACTATATCAATTTAGGTGTATTTAACCGCTAAGTTAAACTAATTACCAATATTTATGACGGATTGATAGGCTATTTTCGATAGTTAATAGCTATTTCGATCACTCAGTTAGTGAGTAAAATTACAAAGGATTATGGGTCTTATGTTCGATTATTTTGATTTAATTAGCTAAATAATCTGGGTTCTTGGGTTTTTATTGGTTTTTTATGGCGATAATTACTGACTTATTTTTTATAAAAATAATGCAAAAAATAATAATGAAGTATGAATTAGGTAATGGGCTGTTACACTTATATATATATTATTCATAAATATGTTTCGAGAGAAAGATTTATATTTACTTCGTCATAAATATACAGATTTGTTTATTGATTATCGGCATTATTTTAAATAGTTTATAGAAATAAGAATAAATATGACATCGTGCAAATAAGGAATGCGGATTAATGAAAATTATCATTGCACCTGATTCTTTTAAAGAAAGTATGAGCGCCGAGCTTGCAGCTCAATCAGTGATAAAAGGCTTTCAACGCGTGTTTCCTGACGCGGAATATATTTCGCTGCCAGTGGCTGATGGTGGAGAGGGAACCGTGGATGCGCTGATCGCGGCAAAGCACGGTGAAAAAATATCGGTTACCGTGGCAGATCCTTTGGGTCTCCCTGTCATGGCTTACTACGGGCTATTAGCTGAAAGTAAGACGGCGGTGATTGAAATGGCGCAAGCCAGCGGGTTGATGTTAGTGCCTATAGCCAAGCGAAACCCGATGCTGACAAACAGTTATGGTACGGGAGAGCTGATAGCCAATGTGCTTGCTCAAGGGGTTGAGCGGATTATTCTAGGGATTGGCGGCAGCGCCACAGTGGATGGTGGCGTCGGTATGTTACAGGCGCTGGGTGTTCGATTTTATGATGAAAATCATCAATTACTGGGGAATACGGGGAATATCCTTTCGCAGATAGCGCATATCGACATTCAGCAGCTTGATCCGCGGTTATCTCAGTGCAAAATCGACATTGCTTGCGATGTGAGTAACCCATTGGTTGGGAAACACGGCTCTGCGGCAGTCTTTGGTCCACAAAAAGGAGCAACGCCAGAAATGGTGGCTGAGTTAGATAACGGATTAAACCAGTTTGCGGCGCTTCTTCAGCAGTTAACGGGGACTGACTATCGTTATCTTGCAGGTGGCGGCGCAGCAGGGGGGATCGCCGTTGCAGCGGCTGCGCTACTCGGCGGTGAGCTTAAATCCGGTATTGAGATTGTGATGGACGCTTTAGCGTTTGAGCAACATTTACCAGATGCCGATTTGGTGATCATCGGGGAAGGTAGTATGGATGGGCAGACCGCTGGCGGAAAAGCGCCTCTTGGTATTGCGAGACTCGCGGCAAAACATCAGGTTCCGGTTATTGCATTAAGTGGTGTGTTAGGGGATGGTGTGAAAGGTCTGCACCAAGAAGGTGTCACGGCGGTATTTAGCATTCTGCCAAGATTGTCTTCGCTTAGTGAGGCGCTCAAGCAGGGGGCTGAAAACTTAGAAAATACAGCGTGCAATGTGGCTCGAGTATTGAATATGGGGCGCCATCTTTGAAATAAAAGCGAAGCGCATTTATTTGATGGAAAATAAGCTAACTTATCCAATATTTATTTTATATGCACTTTTTCCGATACCATGACGACGAGTTATTTGATAAATGAAAGGGTAATAAAGCAATAAACTACAAGAATAGGTAAAAAATGCTTAACCCCAACACGTTTGTGCCACTGAAAATTATTGCTTCTGGCATCGCACTACCCACACATAAAATATTGTCGATGGATTTGGATAAGCAGCTGAATAAGCCGAACGGTTACGTTGAAAAGCGCTCAGGGATCCGCTGGCGCTACCATGCATCCAATACCGATAGCCAAGCGGAATTAGCCGCCGCGGCGATTCACGATGCATTAACTCGCCACCATATTGATCCTGCTTCAGTGGATGCCTTGATTTGTGCATCGGCTATTCCCGTGCAAGCCCTACCTTGTAGCGCAGCTCATATTCTTGCAAGTTCAGCGCTTCACTCGGGAATTGCTTGCTTTGATGTGAATGCGAGTTGTGTGAGTTATTTATCGGCGTTGCAAATTGCGGGTGGGCTACTCGCTACTCATCAATATCGCCGAATTGCGATTGTCTCTGCGGATATTGCTTCTCGTGGGATCGATTGGGAACATGAAGAATCTTCGCTGATCTTTGGTGATGGCGCAGCTTGTACACTTGTTGAGCGCGGTGATGGGCATAGCGGCATTTTGGCATTTCGTTTGGAAACCTATCCTGAAGGACTGGATCTTTGTGAGATCAGAGCGGGTGGTACTCGCCGTAATCCACGCTCAGGGATGGAGCCGAGCGATTTCTTATTCCACATGAAAGGCAAACCGCTATTCAAGATGGCATCCGCCATGGTTGAGGATTTTATGGAGAGAATACTGTCTCAAGCGGGAGTGACCTTAGCGCAGATTGATACGGTAGTTCCCCATCAAGCGAGTCACTTATCCTTGGAACATATGCGCAAGCGCCTTGGTGTCACCGCCGAGCAGTTAGTCGATATCTATGCCACACACGGTAACCAAGTGGCGGCCTCAATTCCTTCCGCGCTGCATGAAGCCATTATTACTGACCGTTTTTATGGCAAATCCCACGTAATGCTGGTAGGAACCGCAGCCGGTTTGGCGTTATCCGCACTGGTTCTTATACCATGAAGATCTTAGTCACCGGCGCGACTAGCGGGCTTGGGCGCAATGCCACAGAAATCTTGCTACGTGAAGGGCATCAGGTGGTGGCTTGCGGGCGTGATTTGGCTATTGGTCAGATATTAGCTGAGACGGGGGCGGTATTTATTCCCATAGAACTGGCAACGTTAACACCGGAAAACGCACGGGAATTGATGGCTGGGTGTCAGGCCATTTGGCACTGCGCTGCACTGTCGGCGCCATGGGGTGAGCGTGAAACATTTGAAGCTATTAATTGGCAAGCCACCAAAACCTTGGCGCAGACTGCGGCAGAGCAAGGTATCGAGCGGTTTGTGCATATCTCCACCCCTGCAATCTATTTCAATTTTACTCACCAGCACAATATTTTCGAATCAACGAATAACACGCAATTTGCCAATGATTATGCGCGAACGAAGTTCCTTGCCGAGCAAGAAATTACCAAGATAGTGCCGAATTATCCCTCAACTACGTTTGTGATTTTGCGCCCTCGTGGATTATTTGGTGCGCATGACCGGGTTTTATTGCCGCGTTTGATGGGGCAAGTTCGCGCCCGTCATGGCAAATTGGTGCTGCCGGCAGGGGGCAAAAATGCCTTCGATTTGACCTACGTTGAAAATGTGGTGGATGCCATGATGTTGGCAACCCAAAAACCGTTAAAAAGCGGGTCGGTATACAATATTACCAACCAAGACCCTCAGCCGTTGGCCACGACATTAAAAATGCTATTTGAGCAAACAGGTACTGAGTGCCAGATTAAATCAGCCCCTTATTCGCTATTATACGGTGTGGCATTTTACTTAGAAAAATTGGCGATTATGCAGCGAAAAGAGCCGTTATTAACCCGTTATAGCCTTGGCGCTGCTTATTTCACGATGATTTTAAACAATCAACGCGCTCAGCAGGAACTCGGTTACATCCCTCGCTATTCCATGGCGGAGGGCATCGCACGCACCGCAAAATGGCTTAATGAAAACCAAGAGGGCAAACCATGATGAACATTCGGGTATTTGAAGTGGGATATTGCACCCATCCCGGCTGTGTTGCCCTTAAAGGTGCCAGTATGAAAGCGTGTAAATTCCCCGCACGGGCATGGCTGATTGAGGGGCATGACCAGCGCTGGCTGTTTGATACGGGGTATGCCGACCACTTTTATGACCATACCCGTGAAGGGATCATTCGGCTGTATCGAGCGGTTACGCCGGTTTATTTTGATACCAAAGATGCTCTCGTTTCTCAGCTTAAGGCGGATGGCATCACGCCCGCTGATATTACTGGGGTGATTATTTCCCATTTCCATGGTGACCATATTGCGGGGCTACGGGATTTCCCCTCTGTGCCGTTAATCTGTTCGGGGGAAGGGTGGCAAAAAACGCGCAATCTAACCAGGTTTTCCGCATTACGTAAAGCCTTTGTGCGAGGATTGATACCCGAAGATTTCGAAGAAAGAGCGCGGTTTTATGAAGGCTTTGAGCGTATTGAGCTCCCTGAAGCCTTAGCCGAATTAGGATTTGGCTACGCCATAAATCCTGAAAAAACGTTGATTGCAGTACCGCTGCCGGGTCATGCCGCGGGGCATACTGGATTATGTGTGGCGACGAATGGCGGCTGGATCTTGCTGGCGGGGGATGCAGCGTGGTCGCCAACGAATTATCGAGAATTGCGCGGGCCGATGGCGGTGGCGAATCTGATTATGGATGACCGCCAAGCCTATTACGACACGCTCAATAAATTGCATCAGATTGATAAGCGTCAGATACCGATCCAATTGTGTCATGAGGGCGAGCTGTGAAACTGCTGAAAATCCTGTGGTATTACTGGCAGGCTCGCCGACTGCGTTTTACGGATCCCACAGCGCTAGAGCGATATCAACAGCGAAAATTGTCGGTATTTACTCAGCGTTTTTTACGGCGTAGCCCCTATTTTTCGGCCTATTGTGAGCAAGCACTTACTCAGTGGCCTGTGATGAATAAAGCCTTGATGATGCAGTATTTTGACCGCATGAACACCCAAGGGCTGAAAGTGGATGAGCTGCTTGCCTGCGCAAGACAGAGCGAATCTTCCCGTGATTTCTCCCCAACAGTGGGGAAATTCAGTGTGGGGTTATCGTCTGGGACATCAGGAAAACGCGGGGTGTTTGTGGTTAGCCCTGATGAGCAAGCTCGCTGGTCGGGAACCATGCTCGCTAAGATGCTGCCGGATGGGCTATTTGCCGGAGAGCGCGTTGCACTGTTTCTACGTGCAAACAATAACTTATATGAAAGTGTGAATAACCGTTGGCTCTCATTTCAGTTTTACGATTTGCTAGGGGATTTTGATGAGCATCTTGCTGCACTTAATCAATGGCAGCCTACCATTATTGTTGCTCCTGCTCAGGTGCTGGTGGAAATCGCAAAACGCCAGCAGCGAAATGAGTGCTCACTAACCCCAAAAAGGGTGATATCAGTGGCGGAAGTGCTAAATGCCGATGACAAATCCCTGCTAAAAACGGTTTTTGCAGATGTGGGCGAAGTGTATCAAGCGACGGAAGGTTTTCTTGGCTGCTCCTGCCCTCATGGCACATTACATCTGAATGAAGCTTTTTTGCATATTGAAAAACAGTGGATTGATGAACGCCGTTTTTCACCGATTATCACCGATTTTACACGGCAAACTCAGCCGATTGTGCGCTATCAACTGGATGATATCTTGGTCGTTAGAGAGACCCCATGCCCTTGCGGCGATGCGCAAATAGCTATTGAACGCATCGAAGGGCGTAGCGATGATCAATTGGTGTTAACCAACCAACAAGGTGATCCAATAACCCTGTTTGCGGACGCCTGTAACCGATTGATATGTAATGCTTTGCCGACAGAAACAGATTACCGACTTCATCAACAGGGGAAGTTATTTACCTTATCCGCGGATTGTGAGGAAGCGGTGCTATTAGCATGTAAGCAAGCACTAACTGACTACTTTGAACTGCAAGGCGCAGTGACTGAGCATCTTCAATGGCAACTCAACACCAACTTGCCTGTGACCGTAATGGCAATTAAGCGTCGGCGGATCACGCGGGAGGCATCATGATAACGTCGATGTCAGTGTGGCAGCGCGTGGGGTATTTACTATTAGGTTGGGGATGTGTTGGGTTTATCTACTCATTGACGGGGCATATTTATTCTTCTGCACACGTTATTTCCCCCACGATAATTGATGATGCCATCGGTTATTCGCCAAATGCGGTATGGCTCTATCTCTCATTTTTCCTATTTATTCCCTGCGGTTATCTGCTGAGTCACGCAGAAAAAGTGAAGCCGTTAATGTGGCAGATGATCCTCTGTGCGGTGCTATCTGGCACGGTATATCTGATTTATCCAACCACAGCCGAGTTTCCTCAAAATATAGGGAGTGGGTTGACTCAACAGGCACTTGCCGGGTTATTGCAGGTGGATACGTCGCAAAATATGCTGCCTTCGCTCCACGTGTCATTGACGTTAATTGCATGGGGGGCTTTGTGTCGAAAAGGTCAATTTTTGAGAAACCTCTTGTGGCTATTGTGGGCGTTGATGATTATTTTTTCAGTCTTAATACTGAAGCGGCACCTGTTTATTGATGTGGTTGGCGGCGCGGCTTGTGCGTGGATAGCGATAACGGTTGTTCGTTTACTGACGTTTCGCTTATTGGCGGCTAATCCGTCACGGAGAGTGCGATGAATGAACTGACATTTCCCATTATCTTTATGGTGTTGATTGTGATGGTGGAAGCGCTGATTATTGCCTGTCAAAAGCGCGTTTCATTCAGTTGGCAAGATGTGGTTTTTAACCTTAATTCTGGGCATATCATGCTGTGGCTGTTCCGTGGGTTAGAACTATTTTGCTACGGTTTTGTGGTCACGCATTTTTCTTTTGGCCTTACCGATAGCTGGCCAACGTGGTTGGTGTGGTTGTTTACGTTAATTGCTTGGGATTTAGGGTTTTATTGGCTGCATCGTTTGCACCATCGTTACCGCCTTTTGTGGGCTGTGCATGTGGTGCACCATCAAGGGGAGCATTTTAATCTCTCGTTAGGGGTACGTAATTCGTGGTATTCCTCACTCACGTCTATTCCTTTCTTTCTGTTATTGGCGTTAATGGGGGTGCCGCTCACCGTCTTTATGACGGTATCCGTGCTTCATTATACGATTCAATTTTTTAACCACAGTGGATTAATTCCTCGGTTTAAATGGTTGGAATCGTGGATGGTGACGCCGCATCATCATCGGGTTCACCATATAAAAACGGGCGGGTACGCTAATCGTAACTTTGGCGGCAGCTTTATTATTTGGGACAAGCTATTTGGGACGTTTTCTGAATCTCCTGAAACGCCCCATCAATACGGTATTGGCGGTGAGGTTGCTACCGAAAATCCGCTGATAGATAGTAATCGTCCATTTTTGCGTATCTTGGGTGTGAAAAAAGTGAATAAACCAACGCATTCACCTCGTTATCACATCGGAAAAATGGGACTTGTGGGCGGGACATTGCTGCTGTTCACGTTGGTGATTGGATATGTGTATCGCTATGGGTACGGTTTTAATGGAACGACCCTTGAGCAAGTTGGGTTATTTCTGCTGCTGGCGGCGGGGACTGTTGCGTTGTCTGGCTTATCGAGCGGTTATGGTTGGGGAAAATGGAGCTGGTTTGCGGTGGCTAGCCTGATGCTGTTATTGATCATCATTGCAGGCTGGTTGACGCCATTCTGGCTGGTGATGGGGGCGCTATTATGGTTGCACAGCCTTGCTGTGCTAATGGGCGTAGGAACAACACCTGTGGATGGCCGTGATGTACAAGCCTAAGCCATTACCGCCCCTCGCTTTTCGCCAACGGGATGACTTGGCTTTTCACCGTGCATTGCAGCAAGCCGCGAAGGGGTATCTGCAAGAAAAAAGCGATCACCGCTTTGCCGATGGCAGGGTTTATCTCAAGAGTTTGGCTCTGATTTTGGTGTGCCTAGGCAGCTACTGGCTGATGCTAAGTTCTCAAGGTGGAATTCTGTTTTTTGTGGGCTATCCGCTGTTTATTTTCTTCGCCTTATTGCTGGCGATTAATATGGTGCACGATGCCTCCCATAACGCCGTTTTTCAGCGAGGGGCGCTTAACCGGATTGTGAACTTTTGGGTGACTATTCCTTTAGGGTTAGACCCCGATTGTTGGCGCGTGCGGCACATTGTTTTTCACCATTCCCATACCAATGTTCGCCATTATGATCTGGATATTGAAGAAAATTTTTTACTACGCCAAACCCCATACCAGCGCTGGTATCCGTTTATGCGTTGGCAGCATTTGTATTGGCCGCTGATCGCGGCAATGACATTTCCCGCGCTGATTTGGGGCTACGATTGGTTTGACCGTTTTCATTTCACACGCGTTGCCCCAAAAATGCGCCATCAGGGCGCGAAAGGTATTGGGGTATTTTTGCTGAGTAAAATCCTGCATCTTTTCTTAGCCATATTATTACCGTATTGGGTTTTATCCCCTTATGGCATCGGCATTGGCACGTTATTGGGTGTTTATCTGCTTAGCCAAATGTTCGCATCATTTATTTTTGTGGTGCTGATTTTGGGCACTCATTGGGCGAAAGCCACCTTTTATACAGCACCGGATTCAGGGCGCATGGAGCAAGGATTTTACACTCATACGTTCTCCACCACCTATGATTGGCAAACCACGCCGAAGTGCCTGACTTACTGGCTCGGCGGATTGAATTTGCATCTGACGCACCATTTATTCCCCAATTGGCACCATCGGCATTATCCAGCGCTTGCTCGTATTATTCAGCAAACTGCCGCGCAATTTGGCATGGATTATCACTGTGTTGATGCCAAAACCTTGTGGCGTTATCAGCAACGGTTTTTAAAGCGAATGGGGACAGGGGAAGGGGTTAGGTAATTTGGCCAGTATAAATATGTCAGCACAGAGGTGATTAGTGCAGACATAAAAAAACCGTGACTCGAAAGCCACGGTTTCTCTGTTTCTAAGTCATTGTATTGATGACTACAGCATCATACCGCCGAACAGGAAGCCGAAGGTAACGGCTAGTGCCACAGCGATAGTACCCGGAATAAAGAATGGGTGGTTAAAGACGAATTTACCGATGCGAGTTGTACCGGTGTCATCCATTTGTACCGCCGCAACCAGAGTTGGGTAAGTAGGCAGAATGAACAGACCGGATACTGCTGAGAATGAAGCGATAGCTGTTAATGGGCTAACGTTCAGAGCCAGAGCCATAGGCATCAGTGCTTTCGCTGTTGCTGCTTGAGAGTACAGAAGCGCAGAACAGAAGAAGAAGATAACCGCTAACATCCATGAGTGTTCGTGGATTAAATCACCTGCAGTTTCTTTGATCCAATCAATGTTGTGTTGTACAAAAGTATCACCTAACCACGCAATACCTAAGATACAGATACATGCGCTCATACCTGCTTTGAAGGTACTTGAGTTCAGGATTGCATCAGTGTTTACACGGCACAGAACAGTGATTAACGTAGCCACAGTCAGCATGATGATCAGGATAGCGTTAGTGGTGTTCATCAGTGGGGTTGCCACAATGCCTAAACTTGGGCTGTTGATAATTGCGTAGCAAACTACACCAACAACGCCGAGTAAGAACAGCAGAACAGACGCTTTAGCACCTGGTTTGATCTCTTTAACTTGGCTACCGCGCAGTTCAACTAAGCCTTCAGCTAAACGTTTTTGGTAGATTGGGTCATCAGACAGTTTAGAGTTAAATGTCCAAGAGATAATGAAAGACATCAGGATGATAGCTAAGAACGTTGCTGGTAATAAAATACCTAACAGCGTGATGTAGCTAACGGTGTTACCAGCGCCAACCATTGCTGGGTTTTCCATGACCGATGCCATGTAAACAACTGCCGCAGAGATTGGTGATGCTGTGATACCAATTTGAGCTGCAACAACCGCCGTAGACAGTGGACGACATGGTTTCACGCCTTGCTCTTTCGCAACTTCTGCGATAACTGGCAGAGTGGCTAATGAGATATTACCTGTACCTGCGAACAGAGTCAGAAAATAGGTCACGATAGGGGCAAGGATAGTGATGTATTTTGGATTGCGACGCAGTAATTTTTCTGTTTGAGCAACCAAGTAATCCAAACCACCCGCAATTTGCATTGCAGAGATGGCGGCAATAACTGCCATGATGATAGAGATTACGTCAAAAGGAATGGTTCCCGGTTTCACGCCAATTGCAGCGAGTACCAGAACACCAAGGCCACCGGCAAAACCGATACCTATCCCTCCAAGACGGGCCCCTAAAAAAATGGCCAGCAGAACAATGACAAATTCTACGGCTAACATAGTGTTTACTCCTCGACAAAAATGAAAATTATGAAACTGTTATGTTAATTATTTGTGTGTGTATTCATGAAAAAAGGCACGCTATCCGGTGGAAAGTCGTGCCCTTATTCTTAAGAATTATTTATGCTAAACATAAATAATTAGTCGTCAAATCTTTTTGCTTTATATGCTGGATGTTTTAGGTTCTCTACAGAGAAGATATCATCCAGTTGCGCTTCGGTAAGCAGTCCGCGTTCTAGGACAACTTCACGTACGCTCTTACCTGTTTCAGCACAGATTTTACCCACGATATCACCGTTGTGGTGACCGATGAATGGGTTCAGGTAAGTTACGATACCGATAGAGTTGAATACAAACGCTTCGCAGATTTCTTTGTTAACAGTAATGCCGTTAACGCATTTTTCGACTAAGTTGCGGCATGCATTGCTCATCAGAGAAATGGATTCGAACATCGCTTGACCAATTGCTGGTTCCATTACGTTTAATTGTAATTGACCTGCTTCAGCAGCCATCGTTACGCAGATGTCGTTACCCATAACTTTGAAGCATGCTTGGTTAACAACTTCAGGGATTACTGGGTTAACTTTTGCTGGCATGATAGAAGAACCTGCTTGTAATTCTGGCAGATTAATTTCTTTCAGTGCCGCACGAGGACCAGAGGAAAGTAAACGTAAGTCGTTACAGATTTTAGACAGTTTAACTGCTAAACGTTTCAGGCTAGCGTGAACAGTGATGTAAGCACCACAGTCAGACGTTGCTTCGATTAAGTCTTCTGATGGTACACAGGCTAAACCTGTTACTTCTGCTAATTTTTTAACAGCCAGTTCTTGGTAACCAGGGGCTGTGTTCAGGCCAGTACCGATAGCAGTTGCACCTAAGTTAACTTCGAGCAGTAAATCGATGCTACGTTTCAGATTTTTCTCTTCTTCTTTAAGAAGAGTTGCGAAAGCATGGAATTCCTGACCAACAGTCATTGGTACTGCGTCTTGTAATTGAGTACGACCCATTTTCAGGATGTCTTTGTACTCTTCTGCTTTACTTTCAAAACCTTTTTTCAGGTAAGTAACAGAATCGATTAATTTCAGAACAGAGTTATAAACCGCGATACGGAAACCGGTAGGGTATGCATCGTTGGTTGATTGGCTTTTGTTCAGATGGTCATTTGGGTTTAAGAATTCATATTCACCTTTTTTATGACCCATCAGTTCAAGACCGATGTTTGCCAGAACTTCGTTGGTATTCATGTTCAGTGATGTGCCCGCACCACCTTGGAATACGTCAACTGGGAACTGATCCATGCATTTGCCTTCATTCAAAACAACGTCACACGCTTTGATGATGGTATCTGCGATATTACGAGGAATAGTGTGCAGTTCTTTGTTAGCTAGTGCGGCTGCTTTTTTTACCATTACCATGCCGCGAATAAATTCTGGGACATCGTTAATGGTGCGGTCGCTGATATAAAAGTTTTCAATCGCACGCAGAGTATGAACACCATAATAGGCATCAGCTGGAACTTCTTTTTTACCTAACAGGTCTTCTTCGATACGAGTATTGTTTGACATGAGAACCTTCTTAATTAGATTACAGTTACTGTCCGTTTATGCGCTTTTAAAAATATATCCTAAAACTAAACTTCTAGGTGATTACCACCTATTACTCCTTTATCAGTATTATGTTCTACTGACTTATGGGGTGATCATATGCCCTTTATCACCCCATACCTTGAACCTAGATCATTTTATGGATTGATTAGTGCAATAGAATTTATATTGTGTGATTTAAATCACAGATAAGCCTTGTTAATGATCTTAGTCCATGAGTTGAAAATCACGATCAGAGACCCAATTATTATGGCTATACTGATGAAAAAAGCGAATATGAATAGTAGTCTCTTAGAGATAGTTCACAAAGGTTTTCATTTAGCCCCGAAAAATGCAGTAGCTTATTGATATTAAGGAGTACTTGTGCGCTGGTTACCACTAATTCTGATATGTATTTTGGTGTATATAGAGTCGGTCATTTTTGTCCGAGTTGCGGCTGAAATTGGTGTGTTGATGACATTAATTCTAGTGGTGCTCACATCCTGTTTGGGGGTTTCACTTGTGAAGAACCAAGGGATGAAAAATGTCATGCAAATACAACAAAAATTAATGAGTGGTGAAAGTCCTGCCGCTGAAATGATTAAAAGTGTGGCGTTAGTGTTAGCAGGATTTTTACTTATTGTTCCTGGATTCTTTACGGACTTTATTGGACTACTTTTATTACTACCACCAGTACAAAAATTATTTGTGATGCGTTTAATCCCGCACATCAAGTTTTACCAACCTGGAAATGGTTTTCAGGGGGGTGGCTATCAAAATGGCAATACCTTTGAAGGTGAGTACCAACGCAAGCAAGATGACCCTTCTTATACTATTGATCGTGAAAGTACTATTGATCGTAAAAGTACTATTGATGGTGAAAGCCATCGTGTTCCTGACGATAAATCTTCAGATTCCAACCAAGATAACCCGCCTAAACCTTAATTCCCTTTGAATGGTAGGGAGATAAATAATAAAAAAATTTATCTCCCACCCCTTGAAGTCTTAGTTATTCATCCCAATCTCCTGAATCATGGTACTGGTGAAGATCACCTTGGTATCGACCTTTTACCCGTATGGACTTTATTTGTAGGAGAACTATTAATGAAAATTCGTCCATTGCATGACCGTGTTATCGTTAAACGTAAAGAAATCGAATCTAAATCTGCTGGTGGTATCGTGTTAACTGGCAGTGCTGCGGGCAAATCAACTCGTGGTGAAGTTATCGCTGTGGGCCAAGGCCGCATCCTCGAAAATGGCGACGTTAAAGCGCTGGATGTGAAAGTTGGCGATATCGTAATTTTTAACGACGGTTATGGCGTAAAAGCTGAAAAAATCGACAACGAAGAAGTGTTAATCATGTCCGAGAGCGACATCTTAGCAATCGTTGAATAAGAATTTTCACTTAAAACTTTCATCAAACGAAAAGAATTTAAAGGAAAGAGATAATGGCAGCTAAAGACGTTAGATTTGGTAATGACGCTCGTACAAAAATGCTTCGTGGTGTCAATGTTCTTGCTGATGCAGTTAAAGTAACTTTAGGTCCTAAAGGCCGTAACGTTGTTTTAGACAAATCTTTTGGATCACCAGTTATCACTAAAGATGGTGTTTCTGTTGCGCGTGAAATCGAATTAGAAGACAAATTCGAAAACATGGGTGCACAAATGGTGAAAGAAGTTGCGTCTAAAGCTAACGATGCAGCGGGTGACGGTACAACAACCGCTACCGTTTTAGCTCAAGCAATTATCACTGAAGGTCTGAAAGCCGTCGCGGCGGGTATGAACCCAATGGATCTGAAACGTGGTATCGACAAAGCGGTTGTTGCTGCTGTTGAAGAACTGAAAACTCTGTCAGTTCCATGTTCAGATACTAAATCAATCGCACAGGTTGGTACTATTTCTGCAAACTCCGACGAAACTGTTGGTAAATTAATTGCAGAAGCAATGGAGAAAGTCGGTAAAGAAGGCGTTATCACCGTTGAAGAAGGTACTGGTCTGGAAGACGAATTAGACGTGGTTGAAGGTATGCAGTTTGACCGCGGTTATTTATCTCCTTACTTCATCAACAAACCAGAAACTGGCGTTGTTGAACTGGAAAACCCATTCATCCTGTTAGTCGACAAAAAAGTGTCTAACATTCGTGAATTACTGCCAGTATTAGAAGGCGTTGCTAAAGCGAACAAACCACTACTGATCATCGCTGAAGATGTTGAAGGTGAAGCACTGGCAACATTAGTCGTGAACACCATGCGTGGTATCGTGAAAGTGGCTGCGGTTAAAGCACCAGGTTTCGGTGACCGCCGTAAAGCAATGCTGCAAGATATCGCTATCCTGACTAACGGTACTGTTATCTCTGAAGAGATCGGTATGGAGCTGGAAAAAGCAACGTTAGAAGATTTAGGTCAAGCTAAACGTATCGTTATCAACAAAGACACCACTATCATCATCGATGGTATCGGTGACGAAACTGCAATCGCAGGTCGTGTGACTCAAATCCGTCAACAAATCGAAGAGTCTTCTTCTGATTACGACCGTGAAAAACTGCAAGAGCGCGTAGCGAAATTAGCTGGCGGTGTTGCGGTAATTAAAGTGGGCGCAGCAACTGAAGTTGAAATGAAAGAAAAACGCGCTCGCGTTGACGATGCTCTGCACGCAACTCGTGCAGCGGTAGAAGAAGGTGTTGTTGCTGGTGGTGGTACTGCGTTAGTTCGCGTTGCAGCTAAACTGGAAGCACTGAAAGGCGATAACGAAGAACAAAACGTAGGTATCCGTGTTGCTCTGCGTGCGATGGAAGCGCCAATGCGTCAAATCGTGACTAACGCAGGTGAAGAAGCTTCTGTTGTTGTTAACAACGTTAAAGCAGCAACTGGCAACGACGGTTACAACGCAGCAACAGATACTTATGGCGACATGATCGAAATGGGTATTCTGGATCCAACTAAAGTAACGCGTTCTGCTCTGCAATTCGCAGCATCAATCGCGGGTCTGATGATCACGACTGAAGCGATGATCACTGATATGCCAGCATCTGACGCTCCTGATTTAGGCGCAGCAGGTATGGGTGGCATGGGCGGAATGGGCGGTATGATGTAAGCCAACAGGCAAACATCTTGCTCAAGTAGCTACTAGTTAGTGGCTACCAGCCAAAATAAGACCGGCACCATGAGTTATCGAGTGGTGCCGGTTTTTTTATAGGCAATCAAATTAATGCTTTTGTGCTTTGCATTTATGAGGTTTATTACTTATTTTTGCGTTAAGGTGACTCATCGGGTTATATTTAATCCAAGGTAAAAAATAGTTTAAATAAGTAAAGAACATCACGAGCGTATTGATTGTTTTGTGATAAACTCTGAGCGATTGGCAGTTTTTATCCAGCCTACTTGGATATCTAGTAAGCTAATTTACTGCCATAAAACAGAATTTTGAGTGATTGGAGCTATAAAGGTTCAACAACCAGCTGCAAAAACACAATAAAAAATGAGGGAAAACATGCGAATTAAAGTCTTGCTTGGTGCTGCTGCATTACTAACTTTAGCAGGTTGTACATCAACCAATGATCTGACTGCGGCAGGCTCACAAGTTCGTTTTGTTGAAAATCAACCTGGAAGCGAATGCCAACTTCTTGGTCAAGTCACTGGAACTCAAAGCAACTGGTTGAGCGGCGTTAATAACGAGTCTAGCTCCATGCGCGGCGCAGCAAATGATTTACGTAACAAAGCTGCAGCAATGGGTGGTAACGTGATTTTTGGTGCTTCAAGCCCAAGCGAAACTGTCCTATCTAGCTTTGTTCCTGTTGATAGCAAAATGATTGGCCAAGTGTATAAGTGCCAATAATAATGTATCAATAAGACCCGCTTAATCAGTTAAGCGGGTTTTTTATGCCTATAAACTTTTATGTTTATTAACTCAGACTAGCTTTGGCGCAAGTTTAAATCGAGTAGGGTTTTGCTTGGCTCTCCACCAATTTCTCTCGCTAATTTCGGCACTAAATACCCTGAAACCTGACTTAACAATTCACGAATTAATTGTCGTGCTTCAATATCACTCACTAAGAAGTGGGCTGCGCCTTGGACTTTATCAAGCACATGCAAGTAATACGGTAAAATTCCCGCACCAAATAGGGCATTGCTCAGGTTTGCCAACGCAGTGACATTGTCATTAACTTGGCGGAGTAATACGCTTTGGTTTAGTAGTGTGACGCCCGCGCGTTTTAATCTCTGCATCGCTTTCGTAAACTCATCATCAATTTCGTTAGCGTGGTTAACGTGGGTTACCATAATGACCTGCAAACGTGACTGGGATAAGCGCTGGCATAGGGTATCTGTAATTCTTTCAGGGATCACCACCGGTAAGCGAGAATGAATTCGCAAGCGCGTAATGTGTGGAATTTCCTCAAGTTGGCTAATTAACCAGTCAAGTTCGTGGTCTTTTGCCATTAATGGATCACCGCCAGAGAAGATGATTTCATTGAGTTCACTGTGGTTTTTTATATAATCCACAGCCATCAACCAGTTATTTTTATTTCCTTTGTTATCTTCATAAGGAAAATGCCGGCGAAAGCAGTATCGACAGTTCACTGCACAACCCCCCTTAACCAGCATTAGTGCGCGGTTACGGTACTTGTGGAGTAAACTCGGGATCGCGTTATCCTGCTCTTCTAGTGGATCAGTAGAAAAACCTGGATGTATATCGAACTCTGCTTTTGCGGTTAATACCTGCAATAACAGAGGGTCTAGTGGATCACCTTTTTTCATTCGCGAAATAAAAGGGCGCGGAACGCGTAAGGGGAATAACTTACGTGCTTCATGACCTTCTCGCGATGGCTGATGGTCTTCTAAGTTTAGTAATTGCAGCAATTCATCCGGATTAGTGACTGCTTCAGCAAGTTGTTGTATCCAGACTTCTCTGGATGAGGTATTTTGAGTTATAATATCGACCATTTTTTGGCTATGCCATTTTTAGTTTATAAATAGAGGATCTCCATGGCTACTTATAGTACCAATGAATTCCGCTCAGGTCTTAAAATCATGTTAGATGGTGAGCCGTGTGCAATTCTTGAAAGTGAATTCGTTAAACCGGGTAAAGGTCAAGCATTCGCACGCGTTCGTCTGCGTAAACTGCTTTCTAACAAGTTGTTGGAAAAAACCTTTAAATCTACTGACTCTTGCGAAGGCGCAGATGTCATGGATATGAACTTAACTTACCTGTACAACGACGGTGAGTTCTGGCACTTCATGAACAACGAAACTTTCGAACAGCTGGCAGCAGATGCTAAAGCTATCGGTGATAACGACAAATGGCTGATTGACCAAGCTGAGTGTATTTTAACTCTGTGGGATGGTCGTCCAATCGCAGTTACTCCACCGAACTTCGTTGAGTTAGAAGTTGTTGAAACAGATCCAGGTCTGAAAGGCGATACAGCAGGTACTGGTGGTAAACCAGCAACGTTAAGCACTGGTGCAGTGGTTAAAGTTCCTCTGTTCGTTCAGATTGGCGAAGTGATCAAAGTTGACACTCGTTCAGGCGAATACGTTTCACGCGTGAAATAATCGCCGATAGATCAAGCCAGCCATTATAGTGAGTGGCGAAGTGAGATCAAGAAGAGCCGAATGCAGTTTCGTACTGTATTCGGCTTTTTTATTGATGGTGCTCAGCCAGAGTAATGATTAACAACATTTAAACCCGCCTTTACCTTTACCGCCGTAGCGAGCATCCTGCCGCTCTTTGAAAAACTCCTCATAAGTCATCGGCGTTTGGTCAGGATGGGTACGTTGCATGTGGGCGACGTAGTTGTCGTAGTCGGGGACGCCGACCATCATTTTGGCGGCTTGGCCTAAGTAACGGGCCGCTTTCCCTAAGTTTCCAAACATAAATCCTCGTCATATTTTGTTTTGTAGCGTTGTTAGCTTCACTTGGCTACCCTAGTCACATACTTGTGTATGCTCCTAGGGATATCCTCGTTTGCTGCCTAGCTACAATACAAACTATTTAGAGGATTGCATCGTAGCTAGCGATTTTGGAGAAAGAGAGTGAGTTTTGAAAAACATTTAAGTCGAAAACCTAAAATACAAAACTGAAGTAAAAAGGTTAATAGGTTCTTAATTCTCAGCTCTCAATCTCCGGTGTATTAGTGATGGCGGGTGTTTGCCACAATCTCTTCGTAGTTGGCTGGCATTGGTTCGTAAGGAACTTCGTTGGCGGTTGGTTCCTTGGATTTCAATGCTTTCAACGCGGTACGGATAGAGAATAGGGCGAGAACCACAACTACAATCATAAAGAAAATTGTTAAGCCAGCATCTAAACGGTTATTGAAAACCAACTGAGTTAACTGTGATTCTGTATATTGCGGTGGCAAGTTGCCGCTATCTAACATCGCTTGGAACTTATTCGCGACGGCTAAGAAACCAACGCGGGCATCTTCACTGAAGGTCTTTTCCCAGCCGGCGGTCATCGTACACACCAATAACCATGCTGTTGGTAATAGCGCGACCCATGCGTAGGCTTGGCGCTTCATCTTGAACAGAACGACCGCGCACAGCATCAACGCCATACCTGCCAGCATTTGGTTGGCGATACCAAACAGCGGCCATAAGGTGTTAATACCACCGAGTGGGTCAACAACGCCTTGATGTAAGAAATAACCCCAAGCCAGCACACACAATGCAGTGGCTATCAGGTTAGCGGGTAGAGAATCCGTCCTTTTCAATGATGGTGAAACCACACCCAGCAAATCTTGCAGCATAAAGCGTGCCGCACGGGTTCCGGCATCCACCGCAGTCAGGATAAACAGCGCTTCAAACAGTATGGCGAAGTGGTACCAGAATGCCACATTCATCAACCCGCCTAGCGCGCCATGAAGAATATATGCCATACCGACTGCCAGTGTTGGAGCCCCCCCGGCACGGGAAATAATGCTGGTTTCCCCAACCTCGTTGGCAATTTGCGTCAATTGCTCAGGTGTAATCTGGAAGCCCCAGCCGCTGACAACTTGTGCCGCAGAAGCCACAACATCAGTCGTTCCTGCGGGTGCTAACATGGCCATTGGGCTGTTCATCGCAAAATAAACGCCTGGGTCAATCACACAAGCTGCGACTAACGCCATGATAGCGACGAAAGATTCCATCAACATCCCACCATAACCGATAAAACAAGCTTGGTTTTCGTTGGCGAGCATTTTCGGTGTGGTACCAGAAGAGATTAAGGCGTGAAAACCGGAAACGGCGCCACAAGCGATAGTAATAAATAAGAATGGGAATAAATCCCCCGCCCACACAGGGCCAGTTCCATCAATATACTTAGTTAATGACGGCATTTGCAGGTTTGGATTTAAAATCAAAATACCGATCGCCAGACCGATAATTGTCCCGATTTTCAAGAAAGTAGAAAGATAGTCACGAGGGGCTAATAGCAGCCAAACAGGTAGAACGGCAGCTATAAAGCCATAGCCGACCAGCATCCACGTTAACTGCACGCCAGTGTAGTCAAAGTAAGGCGCCCATGTTTCACTCTCTGCGACCCAGCCACCTGAAATAATCGCAAAAACTAAGAAAATCAGCCCGATAACTGAAACTTCACCAATACGACCCGGACGAATATAGCGGGTATAAATCCCCATAAAAATAGCCAGTGGGATGGTGAAGGCAACGGTATAAGTTCCCCATGGGCTGTGTGTTAATGCTTTCACGACAATCATCGCGAGTACAGCAAGGATGATCACCATGATCATAAAGCAAGCAATCAGCGCAATGACCCCAGCAGTATTGCCCATTTCTTCTTTCACGAGTTCACCCAAAGAGCGACCATCGCGGCGAGTAGAAACGAATAGCACCATAAAATCTTGTACCGCCCCTGCCAGCACTACCCCTGCGAGCAGCCACAGCATACCCGGTAAATAACCCATTTGTGCTGCAAGTACAGGACCGACTAATGGACCTGCGCCAGCAATGGCGGCAAAGTGGTGACCAAATAACACTTTTTTGTCGGTTGGTACATAATCCAGACCATCGTTGTGACGAATGGCTGGTGTCATACGTGTAGAGTCTACTTGCAGGACTTTTTTCGCAATAAACAGTCCATAGTAACGATATGCGATCAAATAAATACAGACCGCGGCGACCACGATCCACAGGGCGTTGATCTGTTCACCTCGGTTTAATGCAATATAACCGAGTGAAAACGCGCCGAGCAGAGCGAGAACAATCCAAATCAATTGTTTACCCATAGCCTTTCCCCATCCATTTCGTTAACGAGCTTTATTAGTTATTTATGTAAGTAAAAACTCAAACAGATATAGCGAGAGTTGTGGGAAAGGAAAAGTAGCTAAATCGAGACACTTAATTGAAATTGTAGATAAATTCCAATATTGGAATTAGTATCACTAAAATCGAAGTTAATATTGGATTTTATCTTGTTTTGGTCTAGCGTTAATTCATTGGTTGGGTTTATATTCTAATAAATTTTTTAATTTAAGATTATAGTTCTGAATGGATGCGCTGAAATTCTTGCTTAGGATATTAAGATAGACAAAAAAATACCGGAAGAAAATTTCCGGTATTTGAAGATGTTGGCGATTACTTTCGGATCATCTGAATGATTTTTTTACCAAACAATGTCGTGATAAGCCCGAACATAATCAAAATTAATCCAGCGATTTGTATGCCGTTAATATGCTCCCCAAGGAATAACGCGCTGCTGCTTAACCCAAAAACGGGCACCAATAAAGAGAACGGTGCGACGCGCCAAGCCTCATAGCGTCCGAGCAGCACGCCCCACAACCCATAACCGACAAAAGTGGAAAGATAGGCAAGATACAAAATCACGCCGAGTACAGACCAATCAAACCCCGCTAAGCCTTGAATAATTGCCTCTTCACCTTCGAAGATCCACGAACTTAATATGAAAGGAATAATCGGAATTAGGGCGCTCCAACTGACCAAGGAAAGAGCGCTGCATTTTTCTTCGCCTTGATGCTGCATAATGATGCGATTGGTGATATTACCAAACGCCCAAGAGAGCCCCGCAACCAAAATAAAGATCAAGCCCAACAGAGGAATATCATCAATTCCGCCAGAGGTTGCGCCATTGGCTAAAATTCCCAGCCCCGCGATGGCGATAAACATGCCAAGAAAGTGGGTTGGCTGTAGGGATTCTTTAAGGATCACGGCACCGAGCAAGATAGTGAAGAAAGCTTGTGACTGTAAAATCACCGAGGCAATACCTGCTGGCATACCTACGCGTAAGGCGCAGAATAGAAATGCAAATTGCCCAAAGCTAATGGTTAGCCCGTAAATCAGCAACAATTTCAGCGGAATTTTGGGACGCTTGAATAGGAAAATAGCAGGGAAGGCCACAAACACAAAACGTAAGGCACCGAGGAGTAGTGGGGGTAAGGCGGTTACGCCAAGCTTGATGATCACAAAGTTGACGCCCCAAATAATTACGACACACAGGGCAAGTAATATATCTTTGATACGCATGGTGTTTTCTCGGTACAGAATTGGCGGAGGATCTCTACTTTACCTGTGCTTTGGGATTTGTGCGACGATATTGCATGTAAGGACTCAAATTCAGCATGAATAGGATAAATATGGGTGTTAATTTAGTGTTAATTATTATTTTAAGTGACTTGAGTCTCTGAAATTGAACGTTTATAATACGGTTTCATTTCGCGTGTTCAGGACGACCTGAAATCATCACGTTTAAGTAATGGGGACGACCCCGAGAAGTTGACGGAGTACATCCACCATGGCTTGGATCATCTTATTATTCGCAGGTTTATTAGAAATTGTTTGGGCGGTGGGTTTAAAATACACCCATGGATTTACGCGCCTAACTCCTAGTGTTATCACTATCACCGCCATTATCGCCAGCATGGGCTTACTTGCTTATGCGATGCGTGACTTGCCTGCCGGAACCGCTTATGCGATTTGGACAGGAATTGGTGCAGTTGGTACCGCGATTTTCGGGATTATTTTCCTTGGCGAATCCGCCAATATGTTTCGCTTATTGAGCCTTGGCTTGATCGTGATGGGGCTAATTGGATTAAAACTTTCTAGTTAAGCCACTGAGAATAAGAACGGGTGAACGAATGTTCACCCGTTTCATTTTAAATTACTTATCTAACATGACGAGTTAGCCACCAGAAAATAAGCGCAAAAGCACTCACACCGACCCCTAATAGACAAACACCATTCCAGCCCGCATGGGCATAAATCCACGTTGAACTGACCGCACCAAAACCACTCCCGACCGCATAAAACATCATATACAGCCCCACTAGACGGCTATGTGCTTCAGGCTCTGAGTAATAAATCATGCTTTGGTTTGTCACATGTAGCGATTGCCCGCCCACATCGAGCAAAATAATCCCAATGATCAACGCCCATAATGAGCTATCCATAAACGCAATGGGTAACCAAGATAGCGTTAATAATAGCAGTGCAATAAAACTGACTATTTGCCCGTATCCGTAATCCGCTAAACGCCCAGCTCTTGAGGCAATCAACGCACCCACTACACCGACAAGGCCAAGAGCACCAATCTGAGTGTGAGAAAAATAATGGGGCGCATCACTTAAGGGAATAACCAATGCACTCCAGAAAATATTAAATGCAGCAAACATCAGTAATGCTAAGAAGCCGCGAACCTGTAAGACTTTTTGGTGTTTAAATAACGTTGCCATTGAGCGCAGCAGTGTTGAGTAATTCATGGAATTCTTTGGCGGATCGATCTGAGGCAGATATCGCCAAAGCGGGTAGGCAATAGCGAGCATTAGTAGTGCAGAAGAGAGATAAACTCCTCGCCAACTAGTCAAATCGCTTATTGCACCAGAAAAGACTCTTGCAAGTAAAAGCCCAATAAATACACCACTTTGTGCAGTACCAATCACGTGTCCTTGCTCATGCGTTCCTGCTGAACTCGCAGCATAGGAAATCAATCCTTGTGTCATGGCGGTTCCAAGCATACCCACTGCCAGCATTCCTATGAGCAGCATTGCGGGTGTTTCTGCTATCGCAACGATGAGCAAAGACAGAACAAGCGCGCTGAGCTGCCATCCCATCAAGTGGCGACGTTTCATTTTATCGCCCAAAGGGACTAACAATAACAGAGCGAGAATACTGCCAACTTGAGTGGCGGTGATAACGCCACCAATAGCGGCATCACTAATATGAAAGTCACGAGAAAGCGAATCTAGCAAGGGTTGCGCATAGTAAACATTGGCGACACTTAATCCACTGGCAACCGCGAAGAGATAAACTAACCCTTTCGGTAATGAATTTTGAAGGCTATTTTGCTCAATAGCCGAATGGGGTAATGAAAGGGAGTTTTTCATTTTGCACACTCATCTAGTTTTAATTTAAGATTGGTTTTAATTTGAAACTAGTTGAATGCTAGGTTAGTGGGTTTTAAAATGCAACTAGATTTTTTGGGTGTTAATTCTTTGGTATTAAATAGAGGGGGAGTCATGTCGTCGAATACAGTAATGGAAGGATCCCCGTGCCCTGTGGCTAGAAGCGTAAATTTAATTGGGGATCGCTGGTCGTTGTTAATTGTGCGTGATGCTTTTGATGGATTACGACGTTTTGGTGATTTTCAACGAAGTTTAGGGGTGGCGCGTAATATTTTGTCAGACAGATTACGTAAATTACTTGATGCAAATATCCTTGAATTAAAGGATGCGTCAGATGGTACTGCTTATCAAGAATATGTGTTGACCGAGGCGGGGGAAAGTCTTTTTCCTATCGTGGTTGCATTAAGGCAATGGGGGGAAGTGAATCTATTTCGAGAGGGAGAACCACACTCTATTTTGATTGATAAACAGACTCAAAGCCCCATTCCGGCGATGTACCCGCTTTCACATGATGGAAAAACGTTATCGCCAAATGAGACTGAAGTGATCAAAATTAAGTCGTAAAGCGCCATTGAATCGAGGGAGCGAGTCAAGCGACTTTAATTTATTACGCTAAGAGACGTAAAAAACGCCCATACAGTAATTCACCCAAATTGCTTTGATTATATTCACGGGTTGTAGAGAGGTTATCTACCGCCGCATGCATTGCATGATAGATCATCGTAGCGATAAGCTCTGGTGGTGCAGCGTGCCAAGCTTGTTGCTGTTCACCAAGGGCTAAAATCTGCTTAATTTGCTCAACGGCGCGCTGTTCATGGCTGTTAGTGTGTCCGTGATATTCATCGTGAAAGAGCATGTCGTGTAGAGTCTGCTTTTCAACATAGTATTTAACGCTGTTTTCGCACCATGATTTTAATTGTGAAGACGCCGATGGATGCTGTGAAAGCGCATCTGCAATATGCCTTAAATACCAATCCATATAGCGGGTACGTAGGGCATCCATAATTTCGTTTTTTGATTGAAAATAATGATAGAAAGTCCCTTTTGCCACATCCGCCACAGCCACAATTTCACTCACTGTTGTGGCGAGAAATCCTTTGGAAAGAAAGAGGTTTTCCGCGGCATTCATCAGGTCGTTCAAACGTTCTTCTGCTGGCTTGGTTCTTGGCTTTTTCAAAGGCGTTAACATAAATAGGGCTCTTATCGCGTTATTTTCATAGAAGACTTAATAACATTTTACGTCCGAAATACCAGAATGTCCTTTCAATATGTGGTGAGGGCGATAAAACAGTAAAAAACAGGAAATCAAGGCAAGATAAAACAGTGCGCCAATCATCCAGACCCAGCCATCCCAAATACCGAGTGTTTGACCGAAAATAACGCTGAACATCAGCGGACCAATAACCCCCGTGGCATTGGTTAAGCTGACTAACATTCCTTGCAGCTTACCCTGATTTTCTTGGCTAACTTGGGAAGACATTAACCCCTGCAAAGCTGGAAGGGCGATGCTGCCACCGGCCAGTAAAATCAATGTCGGGTAAATCATCCATCCTTGGGTGATAAATGCCAGCACCATAAATGCGCAGCCATCCGCAATAAAACCCACAATGATGGTGATTTTTTCACTGAACTGTTTGGCGATAGTTCCTGCAATAAACGCTTGAAAAATGGCGTGCATCAAGCCCAACCCAGCAAGGGACATACCGACTTCAACACTATTCCACTGAAAGCGGCTTTCGGTAAACAATACCCACGTCGTTGCAGGGATCTGCCCAATCAACTGCGCAGTGAAGAAGACCGTAAGTAGCAGCAAAATCGGCTTAGCAACCTGTATAAATGAGAGGCTGTTTTGTGGAGCATCTACATGATTTTCTGGCTGTACTGTTTTTTGTGGCTCTTTAAACAGAACGAAAACCATGAGAAAAGTAAACGCGTTCAATATCGCCGCAATAATAAACGGCAAATGTGCGGAATAATCCCCCGCAAATCCGCCAATCACAGGGCCTGCAATTAAGCCAATACCAAACGCGCCGCCTAAGCGACCAAACCAAGTTGTACGCTCTTCAGGTTTTGTGGTATCGGCGATAACCGAAGCGGCCACTGCCCCTGTTGCTCCGGTGATCCCTGAAATTAAGCGCCCCAAATAGAGCATCCAAAGTGTGCTAGAAAGTGCGAGTAAGGTGTAATCCATTGCAGCACTGGCAAGAGAGAGCAGCAAAATTGGGCGGCGTCCCCATTTATCCGACCATTTTCCTAACAGTGGCGCAAAAAAGACCTGCATCACGGCATACAGCGCCAGCAATACACCGTAGTGGTTAGCGAGCTGTTCCAGCGTGACATATTCCCGTAAAAGTGTCGGTAATACAGGCATGATTAGCCCAATGCCCATAGCGTCGAGGGCAGTGATGACTAAAGCAATAACAGCGGTTTTGTTCATAATGCATTTTCTCTATCGATGATAGGGTTGGAATATATCTCTATCAGTGATAGAGTGTCAACAGAAATGATGAGGAGAACCTAATGGCTCGATTAGACAGAGACACCATTATTAGCGCCGCACTGGATTTGTTGAATGAAGTGGGCATGGAAGGGCTGACCACGCGCAAGCTCGCGCAAAAGCTGGGTGTTGAACAACCGACGTTATATTGGCATGTGAAAAATAAACGCGCGTTATTGGATGCGCTGGCGGTGGAAATGCTCGTTCGTCATCATGATCATGGATTACCGCGAGAAGGGGAGACATGGCAGCAGTTTCTACGCAATAACGCGCTGAGCTTTCGCCGAGCGTTATTAAGCCATCGAGATGGTGCCAAAGTACATCTAGGAACTCGCCCAACACAGAGCCAATACGTTACCATTGAAACGCAATTACAGTTTATGTTGGACAATGGTTTTTCATTAAAAACAGGGTTGTATGCTTTGAGTGCGGTAGGGCATTTTACGCTAGGGGCGGTGTTGGAACAGCAAGAGCATGTAGCCGCTCAGCGGGATGTCGAGCCTAGTACCGATGAAAATATGCCGCCATTATTGAAAGATGCATTAGACATTATGGATGGGGATGAGGGGGAATCGGCATTTTTATACGGTTTAACCGCGCTTATATCCGGGCTAGAAAGCCATAAGTAATGCAAAAAAATACCCCATCATGCAGTGCATTGATGGGGTACTTGGTATCAACTTACTTAGTTAATCAACAATTACAGTGTGAATACACCGATGATTGCGATAACGCTAATGATTGCTGAGCTGCCGTAGAACACCCATTTTGTTGCTGGAACATGCACTTTAAAATCGTGCAGGGTGTGGTGAATACGGTGCATACCACACCATACTGGCAGAATAATCATCAGTAATAAGAAAATGCGTCCAATAAAGCTTTGGCTAAATGCCATGATGCGCTCATAGCTCAGCATTTCTGGTGCGACACCTAATGGGATTAAAATACCCAGTAAGAGAATGATTGCAGGGCCAATAACGGCACTCCACATACCACCTGCACCAAATAATCCCCAGAAAATCGGCTCATCGGAACGTTTAGGCGTTAGATTCATCAGATTCTCCTTCGATTAAAATAGTAATGCGATTGCTAAAATAGCCGCAGTCACGACTATAGTGAGTGCCCAGAAGCCTTTCACGATTGGCTCATCTGGCAGTTTCTTATCTTTAACAATGATAGCGACAGCTTTTGGCGCCAGTTTGAACCACGTTGTGGTATGCAGCAGCGTCGCAGCCAGTGTCACAATGTTAATGATCAGAATGATTGGGTTACTTAAGAACCCAACAAAGCCCGCCCATGATTCAGGTCCATTTTTCAGAGCGAATACTCCGTACAGGACTAGAATACTGAACCAAACCTGAAGCACGGAAGTACTTTCACGCATGATGTAAAAGCGGTAGAAACCCAGCTTTTGCCACCAGTCGCCTTTCATTTCCCTGACATAGGGTTTACGTTTAGTTGTCATGACTTCAATTCTCCTTATCGTGGCTTCAGCATGGCGATAACAAAGTCTTGCGCACTCGCAACTTTACCTTGTTGGATAGCCGCCGCCGGGTCGACATGCTTAGGACAGACTTCAGAGCAGTAACCTACAAACGTACAGCTCCATACACCGTTGTCACCATTTAATAATGGCATACGCTCTTTCGCGCCGTGGTCACGGTTATCGAGGTTGTAGCGCTCTGCTAAGGTGATTGCCGCAGGGCCTAAGAACTCAGGGTTCAGACCAAACTGTGGACACGCTGCATAGCACAGACCGCAGTTAATACAGCCAGAGAACTGATGATATTTCTCCATCTGAGCTGGAGTTTGCTTGTTCGGACCGTCAGAAGGTTTGCGATCATTACCAATAATGTAAGGTTTGATAGCTTCTAAACGCTCGATAAAGCTTGTCATATCAACAACAAGGTCACGCTCGATAGGGAAGTTACCCAGTGGCTCAATTTTAATTCCTTGCGGATAGTCACGCAGGAATGTTTTACAAGCCAGTTTAGGAACATTGTCCACCATCATGCCGCAAGAGCCACAGATAGCCATACGGCAAGACCAACGGTAAGACAGGTCTGGCGCGAGGTTATCTTTGATGTAGCCCAAAGCATCTAACAAAGAGGTTTGCTCGTCATAAGGGACATCATAAGTCACTAAATGGGGTTCATTGTCCGTTTCTGGGTTGAAACGCATGATCTCCATTTTTAAGTGTTTCATATCATCCATTAGCTTGCTCCTTATTCGCCTTATCTTGAGCTGCCCCTTCAGCACCATACACACGTTTCGCTGGTTGTGATTTAGTGATTTTCACATCAGAGTACTCAAGGCGTGGTGCACCTTCTGGGTTATAGAACGCCAGAGTATGTTTCAGGAAGTTGACGTCATCACGCTCAGTGCAACCTTCGTCAAGACGTTGGTGCGCACCGCGAGACTCTTTACGGTTAATCGCAGAGTGAGCCATACATTCCGCCACGTCTAAGCCGAAGCCTAATTCGATGGTGTACAGTAAGTCAGTGTTGAAGACGCTGCTATGGTCAGTGATTTCAACATGCTTGAAGCGCTCTTTCAGCTCTGCCAGTTTATCAACAGTTTTCTGCATTAATTCAGGTGTACGGTAGATACCGCAACCTTCTTCCATCGAAATACCCATTTCATCACGGATTTTCGACCAGCTTTCTTTACCTTTTTGGTTCAGAAGTTTTTGCAGGTCATTTTCGATGTCACGAGTACGTGCTTCGATAGCGCTTGCATTTGCAGGGGTAGCTTCAGCAGCATGACGCGCCGCTTCTTCACCCGCTAAGCGACCAAATACCACTAATTCTGCCAGTGAGTTAGAACCTAAACGGTTTGCGCCGTGTAAGCCAACAGATGAACATTCACCCACCGCGAACAGACCTTTAATACGAGTTTCGGTGCGTTGGTCAGTTTCAATACCACCCATGGTGTAGTGAGCTGTTGGACGAACAGGAATTGGTTCGTTTACAGGGTCAACACCCACGTAAGCTTTCGCTAGCTCACAGATAAATGGTAGACGTTCATGCAGTTTTTCAGCACCTAAGTGACGTAGATCCAGATACACAACATCACCACGGTGAGTACTGATAGTGCGACCTGCACGCCATTCGTGCCAGAATGCTTGTGAAACTTTGTCACGAGGACCCAGTTCCATATATTTGTTTTCTGGTTTGCCCAGTGGCGTTTCAGGACCCATACCGTAGTCTTGCAGATAGCGATAGCCATCTTTGTTGACTAAGATACCGCCTTCACCACGACAACCTTCAGTCATCAGGATACCGGAACCTGGCAGACCAGTAGGGTGATACTGAACGAATTCCATATCACGTAATGGCACACCATGACGCAGCGCCATACCCATACCGTCACCGGTTACGATACCGCCGTTGGTGTTATAGCGGTAAACACGACCCGCACCACCCGTAGCCATAACGATAGCATTGGCACGAATTTGAACTTTCGTACCTTCCATCATGTTCAGAGCAACCAGACCACGCGCCTGACCTTCGTCCACAATGATGTCGAGAACAAAGTGCTCGTCGAAACGTTGGATTTGAGGATATTTTAATGAAGTTTGGAACAGGGTATGCAGCATGTGGAAGCCAGTCTTATCGGCTGCGAACCAAGTACGTTCAATTTTCATCCCACCGAAACGGCGAACGTTAACTGAACCATCTGGTTTACGGCTCCAAGGGCATCCCCATTGTTCCAGCTGGGTCATTTCTGTTGGGCAGTGTTCGACGAAATAATCGACGACATCTTGCTCACACAGCCAGTCACCACCAGAAACGGTATCATTAAAATGATAGTCATAGGAATCATGGGCTTGAGTAACTGCTGCTGATCCCCCCTCTGCGGCCACGGTGTGGCTACGCATTGGGTAAACTTTTGAGACCAGAGCAATCTTGATATTGGGATTTGCTTCAGCAGCAGCAATTGCTGCACGTAAGCCTGCGCCCCCGGCCCCGATAATCGCTAAATCGGCATTGAAGGTTTGCACTGCGCTTCTCCATTGTTCAAGTGTAAAGTGTTAAATTAATAAATTCTTTTAAATACTTTTAGTGCTTAGCTATTTCAGTTTCGGTTTGCCTTTAGGCAAATCTGCAAAGAATCTTTTTTTAATCGTAAATATATAATAGCTAATAACGACTTATTATGTTGGGAATTATAACGAATAGTGGCGGGGATAAATTTGATATAGAAAGGTGTTTTGGGTGATATTACCCCTAAAGTGTGATCTGCGTCTTCTTTTTGTAAATTGTTTTTGGGTGTGAAGAAATTGTAGATAAACCGAAAATAATAAAAAGGAATTTCAAATAATTATCATTAAATTTAACGGAATTCCTAGCATTTAAAACCAACTAAAATCGTCAGGTTTTTCTTTCTAACAGTGGATAATCTGGTGTTCCTCGCGGAAATTCTAGAATCATATCGAAGATAAAATTGCGAAAGAGTTCACTGTTTAGAAAGTCGCTTAATTTTTAATGCTAAAAAACAGATTTAAATTGTATCAATAAGGTGAGTGGTGAAGTTTGGTTTTAACATTTGCATCACAAGCGATAAGAAAAAATCATGTTTTTGTTTTTTTTTAACCAAATGTTAAAAGTTCATAATAAAGCTTTTTTGCCTAATCGTATAAAGCAGGGGATAATCACGTCATCTTTTCTCACCTTGAATCATATCCCCTATCGATACTCAGATAGCGCATAATATCCACAATATTCCATTGTGTGTTAAGGGGGAGGTGAGTACACTGCACGACTAAGTTTATTTTGGAGTTATTTTAATGAGTGAAGTAGCGAATTGGCTGCCTACAGCCCCCATCGCTAACCTGTTACAGCGCGCAAAAATTGTTGCGGAAATCAGACGTTTTTTCGCTGATCGCTGTGTACTTGAGGTAGACACACCCGCAATGAGTCAGGCGACAGTGACTGACATTCATCTTGTTCCATTTGAAACTCGCTTTGTGGGACCCGGCGCGGCTCAGGGTATCAATTTATATTTGATGACTAGCCCTGAATACCATATGAAGCGCTTACTGGCAGCGGGAAGCGGGCCTATCTATCAAATGTGTCGTAGTTTCCGTAATGAAGAAGCAGGAAGGCACCATAACCCTGAATTTACGATGCTGGAATGGTACCGCCCACACTTTGATATGTATCGCTTAATCAATGAAGTGGATGATCTTCTGCAACAAGTGCTGGAATGCGAAAGTGCTGAGCTACTCTCTTATCAGCAAGCATTTTTACGCCACCTAGATATTGACCCGCTCTCTGCGGAAAAAAGCGAGTTACGCGAAGTGGCAGCCCGCTTAGATTTAAGCAATGTGGCGGACAATGAAGAAGACCGCGACACCTTGTTGCAACTACTGTTTACCATGGGCGTGGAGCCACACATTGGTAAAGAGAAGCCAGCGGTGGTTTACCACTTCCCTGCAACGCAAGCGTCATTAGCGGTGATTAGCACAGAAGATCACCGTGTAGCTGAGCGTTTTGAAGTCTATTTTAAGGGCATGGAGCTGGCAAATGGCTTCCATGAACTGACCGATGTGGGTGAACAGCGCCAACGTTTTGAGCAAGATAACCGCAAGCGTGCTGCAATGGGTTTACCCGTTCAACCGATTGATGAAAACTTGCTTGCAGCGCTTGAGCACGGTTTACCGGCATGTTCCGGTGTGGCTGTTGGTGTTGATCGCTTAATCATGCTGGCACTGAATGCCGAACGAATCAGTGATGTGATTGCATTCCCAGTGACGATTGCTTAAAACTCAGTTTCTATCTATGACATTAAAAAGCACCTTGAACGTTGATCATTGATTGACGAAGGTGCTTTTTCTTTCCAGCCCGTTCTACCAAAAACGGATTAAATCCTTTCGGATAATTCTTCTATAAGTCCCATTCCTGAAAATTATGGTTGATTTCAAGTTCATTTGCTGGTCTTCTGTTTGACTTAAGCTAAATAAAATGAATTTGAGTTGGTGACCTTTCTACCTTTGCTTCTATTACTGGTTGCCACGGAACAAGCAGAAAAGGAGCATGAATAGAATGGGCTTACAGGATCTCGCTTTAAAAATCGCTCCACGCCATAATCGCTATCAATTGGGCGTTCAAGGTTGTAGTGTTCCATTGGATGTTGAATCTTTCATTGGGCGAGAAGCCATTAGTGAAACCTATCGCTATCAGATAACATTCACCTCCCCAGCTCAAAACCTACCAGCTCAACAGTTTCTTCGTCGTACCGCCCATTTTACCTTTTCATCTCCCACTATTCCGCTGGCGGCATTAGATTCACTGAGTGAACCGCAAAAGCGAATTCATGGGGTCGTCACACATTTTAAACGGTTATCTGGTTCAGCAGATGAAGCCCAGTACCAAATTGTGATTGAGCCGTTTGTCTCATTGCTGCGCCATCAGATGCGTTCCTATCGCTTTTTCCTCAATAAATCTGTACCGGAAGTGATTGAGTTTATCTTGCGTGAACACAAAATTCAGGGCTGGGAGTTTGAGTTTCACCTGCAACGACAATATCCCAAGCGGGAGCAAATCAACCAAATCAATGAAAATGACTGGCAATTTATTGAGCGTTTGCTCAGTGAAGTGGGCATTTTCTATTCCTTTAGTCTCCAGACCGACACGAAGACGGAAATTATTCACTTTGGCGATAGCCAACGCGCTTATGTGTACGATTTACAGCTGCCACTCAATAGCCCTTCAGGCATGAATGACAATGGCGTTGAAAGCGTGTGGGGGTTATCGCTACGTCACCAAGTGGTGGAGCGCAGTGTCGTGACTAAAGATTATAATCACCGGCAAGCGATGCAAACGTTGCTATCCATTGAAACGGATATGACTCGCGGAGATGGAGACGATATAAACTATGGCGATGTTTACCACTACAAAGCCCGCCATCTTGAGCGTGGAGAGAAATACCAACCTGAAACGGAAACCGCCCATTTTTGGTCACGGCTAGACCATGAACGCTTTCTCGCCCGCCAAACGCTGCTACGAGGCAAAAGCAATTCACCGCGCTTAACGCCGTTGATGATTTTTAAAGTCATCGATAGCCAATTACCATCCACCTTACCCACTGATTTTCAATCCGAAATTTTAATCACTCGATTACGATTTTCAGGCAGTCGTAGCCGTGCATTAGTGATTCAATTTGATGCGGCGCCGTACACCGAAGCACTGTGCTGGCGACCTGTTCTAAAGCCTCGCCCTGTGATAGCAGGCACATTAATGGCGCGTATTACCAGCGCCAAATCCCACGATATTTACGCCCATCAAAATGAACACGGCTTTTACTGGGTGAAATTCGATGCCGACCGAGATGAAAAACCGACGGGATATGAAAGTATGCCTGTGCGGCTGGCCAAACCCTATGCGGGGGATACCTACGGAATACACTTCCCGTTAATCCAAGGAACAGAAGTGGCGATTGCCTTCCATGAAGGCGACCCAGATAGACCGTATATCGCCCATGCCTTGCATGACTCCCATCGCACAGACCATGTGACGGATAAAAACAATACTCGCAACGTCATTCGTACTCCGGCAAATAATAAGCTTCGTATGGAAGATAAGCGCGGGGAAGAGCATATCAAGCTCAGCACCGAATACGGCGGAAAATCCCAACTTAATTTAGGGCATTTGGTTAATCAAGGGCGTGAAAAACGCGGTGACGGTTTTGAACTGCGCACTGACAGTTGGGGCGCAATACGCGCAGGTAAAGGGCTGTTTATCAGCACCGATTTACGCACGAAAGCCTCTTCTGAACAACTGGATATGCGCGAAGCCAAGCAGCAATTGGATGATGCGCTGAACTTGGTGAGTTCTTTACGGGAGGCTGCCGAAGTGGCGAAAGCCGAACTGGCAGATTTAAATGCCCAACAAACCTTACTCAACCAATCGATTAATGAACTGCAACAAGCGGTAATGTTACTCAGTGCGCCCGCGGGTATCGCATTAACTTCCCCGAAAACGGTACAGGCGAGCAGTGGTGAAAATATCACCCTAACCGCTAATAAACAGGCAGATATTTCAGTGGGGAAAAAAATCACCTTAGCGGCAGGTCAAGCGATTAGTTTATTTGCCCAAAGTTTAGGTATCAAAGCCTTTGCGGCAAAAGGCAAGGTGGAAATTCAAGCCCAAAGCGATGAAATGCACTTAACCTCACTTAAGGACATGACCGTCACCAGTACCGGTGGTAAAACCGTGGTTGCAGCCAAAGATGAACTGCTATTGACCTGTGGTGGCGCCTATATTCGCTTAAAAGGCGGGCAAATTGAGTACGGCAGCCCCAGCAATCAAACGGTAAAAGCGACTAATTGGGTGGTTGAAGGCCCTGCCTCGATGGATGTCACTCATCCGCAATTTCCACAATCAATGCCAAAACAAACCTTGCGTTTTCAACTGAGTTCGTCACCGCAAAGCCCAATGAAGGCGCGTGCGTTTGAGCCGTATGAGCTGTATGCCAATGGGGCGCTTATCCTAAAAGGTATGAGTGATGCGCAAGGAAATATCCAAATTGACCATGATATTCCCACGGATAGCTATCAACTATACCTACTCAGTGGCGATCGATATGACATTACAATACCACCACCAGCTGAAGATGATGGCAGTAACGAGCCTACAGTCAATATTGGATTTAGACCAAGCGCACCTAGCCAAGAGCGTGAAAAAGCACGTATTGGCGATGCATGGGGTCAAAACCTTTCAGAGTTTTTAACTGCATTCAAAAAGGATAAGTAATATGTCTGGAGGTAATTGGAGCCAATTCCCGTTCGGGGTTCAACTCCCAACATCAGCAACGCCACCGATGATTGATATACCGGTATCTAGTTGCATGGTGGCACATGTGACGCCAAGCTGGATACCTGAACGAACGAAATACCCCATGAGTTTATTTACCTATGCACCATTAATTAATGGACAACAAACCTTTGCCGCCGTTGCGGAAGCCATTAGAAAAGCGAAAAAAAGTATTGATATTATTACATGGGGCTTTCAACCCTCTATGTATTTTGAACGTAGTTCGGATGCCCGAGAAGGTCAATATCCGATGATTGGCGAGTTGTTAGAGCAAAAGGCCAATGAAGGTGTGCAAGTGCGTGTACTTGTGTGGTTTGATCATGTGGGAAAACATTTTGAGAAAAGCTTTCCTGGTTGGGGGAAAAAAATCATATCTCCATCCCAACTCAATGATTTTCTTGTGTTTGGTGAAAAACTAGATTACCAAACCCAAAAACAATATCAGTTTGATATCGCTTGGAACCGTAAAGTTCACCTTGGACTTGTCAAAAACTTGTCAGTACGGACTCGTGATATTGCAATGAGTATACCTGATTCGAGATTAAAAGATGTCACTGAACGAACCAATCATCAGTTTTCTAGCCAAGAAGCTGAGTTAAGCGCTCGCTGGGCAGCACTGGCTGCGGGTTCTACGCACCACCAAAAAGCGGTTTTGATTGATTATGAAGAGCCTGACAATGCGATTGGTTTTGTGATGGGGCACAATATGCACTCGGAATATTGGGATCAAGATGCTCACGCTATCGATCGTTATGAGGAAAAATCTTGGTTGGGTCGCGATGGCGTAACGGCGTGGCAGGATACCTCAAACTGTGTGTATGGTGAGCTACTGTATGATTTAAATGATAACTTTGTGTCGGCGTGGAAAAAAACTGATGGGTTCTTCACCAGTAAAAGTTACGATGTAGAGCAACTTGCACAGAGAGAAAGTCGTTCACGATGTGACTATATCCCGACACCTGAGCATATCAAAAATCTCAACGCCCATTACACCTTTTTAGTGAATGAGCCTTTAGTTCCCACGGGTGGAAAAATTTGCCGTACCCAGCCACAACACGACGAATACGATATATTAAAAGCCTATGATCATGGCGTTAAACATGCTCGAAACTATATCTATTTTGAAAATCAATATTTTCGTTTGTCATCTATCGCAACCAATTTACGGGATATGGTTGAAGAACGAAACCGCCGTTTTTTAGAAGATGCAGAAATAAACAGTAAATTACAAGGCATTAAACCGCCTCCGTTTTATCTTTTTGTTGTCACTAATTCGACAGAAAAACCATTGGTAGGAAGTTCAAATGAAGTGGGTGGCTATCAAACTTATAAAATGCTAGAACAGCTTGGTCGTCGAGATTTAATGAAAGAGCATGTTTACGATCAGTCGTACAAACCTAAGTCGGGTTATTGGGGGGTCTATATCCGAAGTGAAGATATCAAAAGCCCTGATGACATCCAGCCTGAAAAAATTGAAGGACTAGAAACAATGATCTGTACCCTTGTTTCTCCTGATTCGGATAGATGGCAGCAAGTATATGTCCACAGTAAATTAACCTTAGTCGATGATACCTTTTTAATTCAAGGCTCTGCCAATATCAATTTACGCAGCATGGCATTCGACAGTGAAATCGCAGTGATATTGCAAGATAGCGATGATTTTCCAATTGTAAAACCGTTGAGAGAAAAGTTATGGGGATTGCATAAGAGGACTGGAAGTATCTCAAGTGATTTGACACTTGAATTTAAACAATGGACTCAAATTATAGATAAAAATAAATTAAACAAAAGCAGAAAGTTAATGCCAATTAGCTCCTTAATTCCCTTTGAGGATAAAACGATTAGTTTAAAAAATGCGGACTAACTGATGAGCATAGATATAAAAATTACATTATTAATAGGCTTGATCTTACTGACGGCTTGTAAACCCATTGAGAAAAAGGATACCACAGTGGCTCAAAAAACAGAACCCGACTTAACGTTCACCTGTGTGTATGAAAAAGACACCTTGCCCCCCGTTGATCCGGAAGCCGACATTTGGTTCAAACAGGCGCGAGAACTTGAAAAGGTCAATAAATCTCAACGGGATTATGCTCAAATTGGTGCACTCTACCGCAAAGCCGCAGAGCGTAATCACCCCAAAGCCATGCTTAACTTAAGCAATTTAATCAGTTATGGCAAAATACCTCCAATAGCAGGGAAGGGATCCGCCCAAGAGGTGTGGGATATTATTCAAAAAATGGCGAAATTGAATATCAGCTATGGCTATTACCAAATGGGGCATTATTTAGATACAGGCTATGGAGTCGTCGCCGACCGTACTAAAGCTTTAGCTTATTTTCGCCAAGCTGCTGATTTAGGCAGTCCTGAAGCTCAATTTGTCATTGGTGATATCTTCCTTTCAAAAAGGCTAGATAATATGCAAGACAACCCAGCTTTTTTCCCTGAAATCGGCAAAAAAATGCTAGATTGTGCCGTACAGCAACAACATGGAAAGGCTGCATATTATTTAGCGACATATTATTTAGATGTAGATAAGGAATTAGACAATGGGATGAAATATCATCAGTTAGCTGTAAAAAATGGTTATCGAGCATCAGCTTCAGCGTTAGCTGAAGGTTTTAAGCCTAATGTAAAGGAAAACTCGATGTATTATATTCCTATTAAACCAGATCCAGAACGCTCAGCTCGCTATGCGGCTATAGTCAAAGAAATGGATGCTTCTGATGAAACAGCTAAATTCCCCGATATCGATAAAATAGTTCCCCTCCCACCTGCTGAACTCCCGGAATGGGATGGCACTTTTGAGTATAAAAAACAGGCAGAGGGGCAATAACCAAAATGAATCTTTCCTTTTTATCTCATATGCCATCTGTGGCTTGTGGCACCGTTAAATACAGTGCAGTGCTATGTAGTTTGTTGATACTCAGTGCTTGCAACCCTGCGGATAAAAAGGATGAGTTACTAGCTCAAAAAACAGAACCCGACTTAACGTTCACCTGTGTGTATGAAAAAGATACATTACCTCCCGTTGATCCTGAAGCCGACATTTGGTTTAAACAAGCCCGTGAACTTGAAAAGGTGAATAAATCTCAACGAGATTATAAGCAAATTGGTGAGCTCTACCGCAAAGCCGCCGAGCGGAATCACCCTAAAGCCATGCTTAACTTAAGCAATTTAATCAGTTATGGCAAGGTCCCCCCCATTGAAGGTAAAGGTCCAGCTCAAGAGGTGTGGGACATTATCCAAAAAATGGCAAAGTTGAACATCAGCTACGGTTATTACCAAATGGGACACTACCTCGATACGGGCTATGGAGTCGTCGCTGATCGTACTAAAGCTTTAGCCTATTTTCGCCAAGCAGCGGATTTAGGCAGTCCTGAGGCACAAAGTGTGATTGGTGACATTCTGATATCAATGCGATTATCCGATAAGGACAATCCGGCTTATCGCCCTGAAATTGGTAAAAAAATGCTCGAATGTGCGGCTAATCAAGGAAACGGAGAAGCTGCATATAATCTTGCTTTTTACTTACGAGTTGTTGATCAAAATTTTAATAGTGCTTTAAAGTATTATCAACTATCAACGAAAAATGGGTATCGACATGCAGCAGCAACTTTAACTGGTGCTTTTGATCCAAAGACAGCATTAGAACGTGTTTATTATCTCAATGTAAAGCCTGATAAAGAACGTTCATTACGTTATTATGCAATAGTCAAAGAAATGGATGCCTCTGATGAAACAGCCAAATTCCCCGATATTGATAAAATCGTTCCTCTTCCCCCTGCCGAACTCCCTGAATGGGATGGCACGTTTGAATATAAAAAACAGGCAGAGGGGCAATAATCAAGATGAATCGTTCCTTTTTATTTCATCATCAATCAGTTGTTCGTCGCATATTTAAATGCGGTGCATTGATTTGTAGCATGTTGGTGCTGAGCGCTTGCAACCCGATGGATAAAAAGGAAGCGCCACCGATTCAAAAAAACGAACCCGATTTAACGTTCACCTGTGTGTATGAAAAAGACACATTACCTCCCGTTGCTCCTGAAGCCGACATTTGGTTTAAACAAGCCCGTGAACTTGAAAAGGTGAATAAATCTCAACGAGATTATAAGCAAATTGGTGAGCTCTACCGCAAAGCCGCCGAGCGGAATCACCCTAAAGCCATGCTTAACTTAAGCAATTTAATCAGTTATGGCAAGGTCCTCCCCATTGAAGGTAAAGGCCCAGCCCAGGAGGTATGGGATATTATTCAAAAAATGGCTAAATTGAATATCAGTTACGGTTATTACCAAATGGGGCACTATCTTGATACAGGCTATGGTGTCATTGCAGACCGTACAAAAGCCTTAGCGTATTTTCGCCAAGCAGCAGATTTAGGTAATCCAGAAGCCCAATATGTCATTGGCGATATATTTGTTTCCCAGCGCTTATCGGACAGAGATAACCCAGCCTATCGACCCGAAATAGGAAAAAAGATGTTGGACTGTGCAGCTAAACAAGGTAGTGGAGAGGCTGCATATAGGCTAGCGGGTTATTTATTGAACGTAGAAGAAAATATAAGTGCTATGTTACAATATTATCAAATATCAGTTAGAAACGGTTATAGACCTGCAGCCTCAACATTAGAAAAAGCTTTCAAGCCTAATGTAAAAGAAAGTTCACCTTATTACCTACCAGTGAAGGCAGATCTTGAACGTTCTGCACGTTATTATGCAATTGTCAAAGAAATGGATGCTTCTGACGAAACAGCCAAATTCCCCGATATCGATAAAATCGTTCCACTTCCTCCTGCCGAACTCCCTGAATGGGATGGTACGTTTGAATATTCAAAACAACCGGATAATCAATAAAAGGATTTTATCATGCGCGCACTTGTTCGTTTAGGTGACAAAACCACTCATGGCGGTGAAGTGATTACTGCATCTGGCTCTGTTATGTATGGTAAACCCATCGCTTTAGTGGGCGACAAAGTGGATTGCCCAAAAAAAGGACATGGTGTTAATGCCATTTTACCCGGTTCAACGCGCATTTTAATATCCGGTCGTCAGGCGGCACTGAATGGTTTTCAAACTGAATGTGGCTGTACGCTTATTGCTAGTTTGTCATCGTCGGGCGAACAATCATGATGAGTTGGAAAACACCTTCATTAGATCACCCTCTAGCGCCTAAAGTACCCCGTTGGATGCTTTGGTTTTTGATTATGCTGATTGTAGGTGCTCTTGGATTTGGGCTGAGCCTCTATTTATCCACAAATGAAATGCTATCGCCAACTACCAGCAACACTACGCTGATGATTGTATTCGTTATTTGCCCCGCGCTGTTGGTGGGTTTTATTCGATTTTTTATCTACTCAATCGCTGCTTATCGCCATCAACTTTTTACCAATATGTTAGATGATGCTCGCAGAGAATGGCGTTATTGGGCAGGCAAGCACCTTGGGGTGTTAACGCATACTCGATTAACGCAAATCGATGAAGAGCAACAAAACGGTATTTCTTTATCTTCATTGCCACCCAATAAAGATAATGTATTGACGCTAAGCTCATTGAAATCGCTTTCGTCATGGGAAAAACAAGAAATAGTGGTGCGAAAATTACTTGCGCCCATTGCCGAGTATTACCATCAACATTCTCTCTCCCAGCCTATTACCCTATATTGGCAAACTGAAGATAATGAATCTAACTGGCAGGAACTGATTGAGCGGGAAGCTGCGCGTTTGTCATTGACGCTGGAATCCGTTGAGATATTACCCTCCGAGTCGTTCAGTCAATGGTTATTAGCATTGTATGAAAATGCCTTTGAACCCAAGCTATACGCCATTTTGGCGTTTCAGTTAGATTCGACGGCGAGTGAAGAAGCCGCGAGCCTATTGCTTGCACCTCAAGGATTTTACGAACGTTTAAGAGCACCTATCAAAGCAAAGCTCCTGCGTCCGATATCTACAGATAAAGAATCTTTCGCAAATGCACTGAAAACACAGTGTGAATTTCAGTATTCAGGGGAGCAATTGGATAGGGTTTGGCACAGTGGCGTGAAAGAAAATGATAAAGGAAAGTGCATCGAGAGCTATGCACGACAGAAAGTACCTAATTTATCAGAGCATCTTTATGATATTGATGCCCTTTTAGGGAAAGGCGCTATAGCTCGCCATGTTGTGGCGCTGTCATTGGCGTGTGAATATTCGCACCACAGTCTGATAGCTCAGCAACATGAAACGCAACTTTTATTGCAGCAAATTCAGGCTTAAAGTCTAAATAAGCGAGTCGTTATTCTGATTGAAAAGACTCTCTCGAGTCATTGACTTGCAATTGACTCGAGAGAGTGAGGGGGAGCTACTTCTGCTTTTGCTGCTCTAAGAACTTAACCCCTAAATCTGGGAAATCTGTAAAGGCACCATCAACATCAGCTTGGTTATAAATAATGTCATATAACTGCTGACCATCTTTCGCGTACTTAGGCAGTTTGTCCACACGGATAGTAAATGGATGCACCGCCATATGGTTCGCGTGAGCTTCCTTCACCATACCGTTCACTTTGATATTGGTTGGCGTAGAATCTTCGCTAATGAGCATATGATAGTCAGGACCAATACCATCTGCGTAGGTTGCAATCTCTTTCATCGCACCCGGCTTCATCATCCAATCATAGTTATAGTTCACCCATGTTCCATCTGGCTTCTGCTCTTGTGTTTCTTCCCAATCGGTATAAGCGATTAATTGGATCAGTTTTAAATCCATTCCCATTTCTGGCATCAGTTTCGTTTTGATGCGTTTTAGATCAATTGGGTCGAAAGATTGCAGATAAACGTTAGAATCTTTGTTGGTATAGCCATACTCTTTCAGGACTTCTAAGGTTTTCTTGGTGATATCCTTGCCTTCTTGTTGATGGAACCAAGGGGCTTTAATTTCAGGGTAGATACCGATATTTTTACCCGTAGATTTGTTCAAACCTTGAATAAATTCAATCTCTTCTTGGAAGGTGTGAACACGGAAATCAGATTTACCCATTGGGAAACGGTTTGGATAGCTTTGGACTTTTTTGCCGTCAACAATGTCGAAACCTTCCGTGAATTTCAGGGATTTAATTTCTGGCAGGGTAAAGTCGATGGCATAGTAGCGACCATCTTTACGTGCGCGATTTGGAAACTTATCTGCTACATCAGTGACGCGATCCAGATAGTGGTCATGAAGAACAACCAGTTCATTATCTTTGGTCATCACTAAATCTTGTTCTAGGAAATCCGCGCCTTGCGCATAAGCCATCGCTTTCGCTGGAAGGGTATGTTCAGGTAAATAACCACTTGCACCACGATGCGCAATTACCACTTTACCTGCCGTTTCGGCAGCAGCAGAGACTGACATCACTAAGACCATACTTGCGACTAATGTTTTTAATTGAAAATTCATCAGTAAATCTCCTTGGTACTCATTGTTTGTAAGAAAAAAATTTGTAAGTAAAAAGCTTGTAGGTAAACAGTTTTATAGGTAGATAAATTTATAGATAAATACTTTTACAGATATAAAATGGTGCCGATAACAAATTTTGGGTAAAAAAATGGGTTATATCCTTTTCTTGATATAACCCATCAATCTAGCTAATCAACTCAACATAAGCGGTCGCTTATTGGTTTTTAGCGAGTTCGCGTTTATGTTTACTTTCGCTCAGCATAACGATGAACAGTAAAACAACGGCCAGTGCAGAACCACCGATCATCACAGCAAAACCGCCGTTCCAACCGAAGTAGTCAACGGTATAACCGACGATAGCACTTGCGGCAACAGAACCACCAAGATAACCGAATAAACCGGTGAAGCCTGCGGCGGTACCCGCTGCTTTCTTAGGTGCAAGCTCAAGAGCGTGCAGACCGATCAGCATGACAGGGCCATAGATTAAGAAACCGATAATCAACATACATGCCATATCAACGCCTGGGTTACCCGCTGGGTTCATCCAGAAGACGATAGTTGCAATGGTCACTAAGGTCATGAAGAACACGCCTGTCGCGCCACGGTTACCACGGAAGACTTTATCCGACATCCAACCGCACAGCAGCGTTCCTGGAATACCCGCATATTCATACAGGAAGTAAGCCCATGAAGATTTATCCATTGTGAAGTGTTTAACTTCGCGCAGGTAAGTTGGTGACCAGTCCAGAACACCGTAACGTAGTAAGTATACGAACACGTTAGCGATAGCAATCATCCACAGAAGTTTGTTAGGGAATACATACTTCATGAAGATAGCTTTAGCGGTTAATTCTTCTTCATCAGAGGCTTTATAGTCTGTTGGATAGTCGTTTTTGTACTCTTCAATTGGTGGCAGACCACAAGATTGCGGGGTATCACGCATTAATGCGAAGGCAATCATTGCCACTAAAATAGCCGCGAATGCTGGCATATATAGCGCAGCTTTCCAGTCGTTAAACCATGCCATACCTAACAGGAACAGTAATGGAGGCAGACCACCGCCGACGTTATGCGCACAGTTCCAAACGGAGACGATACCGCCACGTTCTTTTTGTGACCACCAGTGAACCATGGTACGTCCGCAAGGAGGCCAACCCATACCTTGGAACCAACCACATAGGAACAGCAGCACGAACATAATCATGATGCTAGACGTTGCCCATGGCACGAAGCCCATGAATATCATGACAAGTGAAGCGAGGATCAAACCTGCCGGTAAGAAGTACCGAGGGTTAGCACGGTCGGAAAATGAGCCCATGATAAATTTGGAGAAACCATAGGCGATTGAAATCCCAGATAATGCGAAACCAAGGTCACCTTTAGAGAAACCTTGTTCAACAAGATAAGGCATTGCAAGGGCGAAGTTCTTTCTAACTAAGTAGTATGCTGCGTAACCGAAGAAAATCCCCAGGAAAATCTGCCAACGTAATTTACGATAGACGGGATCTACCTTATCCGCTGGCAGCCTCTCGATATGAGCGGCGGGTTTAAACATGCGTAACATAAAGCCTCCGATGGCATGTCAGTAGTTATATGCTCTTCATTTCACATATGTTGTGAAGTTGTTGAGCGTTTATTATGGGAGAAGTAACAAAAACGAAAACAATCGAGTTTCTTTAAGCGCTTTTATTTTCTAATTGCGCTAAATCTTAATCGTTAAAAAACATTTTATCTGTAATCTAACGCACAATTATTGATTTTGTTTATCTGGCTGCATAGTTAATGCGATTTGTGAATGGAATGGAACTAAAATTGTGAATTATTTTGTGAGGGTTATCACGCTTCCGCGCTTTGATGTACCTAATTTGTACTTTTGACTTTCGTTTTTGTTCCTTATCAAACATTGAGCGCTTTTTTGAGCTTATATTAACTATAGACTATAAAAATAGAAACTATACTTATCGAATAGTGAAGATTGATTAACGTGAGGAATGCGACATGAATGGCTCATCTGTGACTGAAACGGATGTCATCATTATCGGTGGTGGCGCAACAGGTGCAGGTGTCGCTCGTGACTGCGCTCGCCGTGGATTAAAAGCAGTTTTGCTAGAACGGCATGATATTGCGACAGGTGCAACAGGGCGTAACCATGGCTTGCTACACAGTGGTGCTCGTTATGCTGTGACAGATAGTGAATCGGCAAGAGAGTGTATAGAAGAAAACAAAATTCTTAAGCGTATTGCCCATCATTGTGTTGAAAAAACCGATGGACTCTTTATTACCCTACCTGAAGATAGCCTCGAATATCAGCAGCAATTTATCACCGCTTGCCAATCCGCTGGCATTGATGCTCAAGCGATTGATCCCGCAGAAGCTATTCGCTTAGAACCTTCAGTTAACCCGCGTTTAATTGGTGCGGTTCGCGTGCCTGATGGTACTGTTGATCCATTCCGCTTAACCGCTGCCAATATGCTCGATGCGCGCGAACATGGCGCTAAAGTGCTGACTTACCATGAAGTGATTGGCTTGATCCGCCAAGGGGATAAAGTCCGCGGCGTGACGGTTTATGACCATCAAGCTAAACGCCAATATGATATTCATGCGCAAATCGTGGTGAATGCTGGCGGAATTTGGGGACAGAAAATTGCCGAATACGCCGATCTGAAAATCAAAATGTTCCCAGCGAAAGGGGCATTACTTATTTTAGGTCACCGTCTTAACAATATGGTGATCAACCGTTGCCGTAAACCGGCAGATGCGGACATTCTGGTTCCGGGGGATACCATTTCTTTGATTGGTACTACGTCAACGCATATCGAATATGACCAAATCGATAATATGTATGTGACACCAGAAGAAGTGGATATTTTGATCCGCGAAGGTTCTATGTTGTCACCAGCATTAGCGACAACGCGCATCTTACGCGCGTATGCAGGTGTTCGCCCATTAGTGGCGAGTGATGATGACCCTTCTGGTCGTAACGTAAGCCGCGGTATCGTGTTACTCGACCACGCAAAACGCGATGGTTTAGATGGTTTCATTACCATTACGGGCGGTAAATTAATGACTTATCGCTTAATGGCAGAATGGGCGACCAATAAAGTTTGTGAAAAATTGGGTGTTACGACCCCATGTACAACTGCTGAAGAACCACTACCCGGATCTCAACACAGCGCAGAAGAAGCGTTGCGTAATGTGGTCTCTATCCCGGCACCTATTCGCGGTTCGGCGGTTTATCGTCATGGTGATAGGGCGTCTGCGATCCTCAGCGCTAATCGTTTAGATAAAAGCTTAGTGTGTGAGTGTGAAGCGGTGACGGCGGGTGAGGTTCGTTATGCAGTGGAATCTTTAACCGTCAATAACTTGCTTGATTTACGCCGTCGTACCCGTGTGGGTATGGGGACGTGCCAAGGTGAACTTTGTGCTTGCCGCGCGGCGGGATTACTCAATCGTTTTAACGTCACTACACCACATGAAACCGAGCAGCAACTGGGGCACTTCTTAAATGAGCGTTGGAAAGGGGTGAGACCGATTGCTTGGGGGGATGCTTTGCGTGAAAGCGAGTTTACCAGTTGGGTGTATCACGGATTATGTGGCATGAATGAAAGTACATTGAGCCAGCCTGCTCAGAAGGAGGCAGAGAATGAAATATGATGCAGTAGTGATGGGCGGAGGCCTTGCCGGTCTTATCTGTGGAATTCGTCTGACTCAATCAGGACTTTCTTGTGCCATCGTGAGTGCAGGGCAGAACGCACTGCATTTCTCGTCGGGCTCATTGGATTTATTAACGCATCTTCCTGATGGCACTCAAGTTGAGCAACCGCTGTCCATGTTGGAAGCGCTAAAACAACAAGCACCGAGTCATCCGTACAGTTTGATTGGGGCAGAAAAAGTCGCTGAGCTGGCTAAATTGGCACAGACTACACTACAGCAAGCAGGGCTACATCTAAAAGGTTCTTGCGAAGAAAACCATTACCGTATTACGCCGTTAGGTCATAAGCGAATGACATGGCTTAGCCCAGAGTCGGTACCAACAACTGCGCTCCATCAACCGATGGAATTAGGCAAAATTGCCGTTGTGGGCATTGAAGGTTTCCTCGATTTTCAACCGCAAATGGTGGCGGATGAGCTAGACCGTCAAGGGCTCGAAGCCGAGGCGTGCTATGTCCACTTACCGTTACTTGACCGCTTAAGAGAAAACCCAAGCGAGTTCCGCGCGATTAACGTAGCGCGCTGGTTAGATAGACCTGAAAATATGGCGCAAATTGTGGAAGAAATTGCACCGTTAGTTGCTAATGCGGATGCGGTGTTTATGCCTGCGTGTATTGGTCTTGACAGTGAAGAGCCAATGTTAGAGTTGCAGAAACGCTTAGGTAAGCCGCTATTTTTACTGCCAACATTACCGCCATCTTTATTAGGTATTCGCCTTCATGAAATGCTATTACGCCAGTTCCGCCGTCAAGGCGGGATCATGATGCCGGGTGATAAAGTCACTTCCGTCAATTTCGTGGGGTCACGTATTGAATCTGTTCAAACCCGTAATCACGGCAATATTTCATTGAAAGCTAAACATTTTGTGTTGGCGACGGGAAGTTTCTTTAATAACGGCTTGGTCGCGAAATTTGACCAAGTGTATGAACCTTTGATGAATTTGGATTTAGGCGAAATCGGCGACCGCGCCAAATGGACGAACAAAGAGTTCTTCGCATCTCAGCCATACATGGCGTTTGGTGTACAAACCGACGGAAATTTACGCGGTAAAAAACACGGTGAAACCATCGAAAACCTGTATATCGCAGGTGCGGTCTTAAGTGGGTTTGATCCACTAACTCAAGGCTGTGGTGCAGGGGTTTCACTGGTCACGGGCTTATATGCTGCGAATGAAATCGTGAATGAATTTGCTAAAGATCAAGCCATGCAGGCGGAGGTGGCACAATGAGTATTCAAGATGCAAGCTTTGAAAGCTGTATAAAATGTACTGTTTGTACCACCTACTGCCCAGTGGCAAAGGCGAACCCACTGTATCCAGGGCCAAAACAAGCGGGTCCTGATGGTGAGCGTTTACGCTTAAAAGATCCGATGATGTACGATGATGCATTGAAATTCTGTACTAACTGTAAGCGTTGTGAAGTGGCGTGCCCGTCTGATGTGAAGATTGGGGATATTATCGCCCGCGCTCGTAATACCTATAGCCAGCAGAAACCGAAACTGCGTGATGCGATTTTAAGCCATACAGATATCATGGGCTCCTTATCGACCCCATTTGCCCCTGTAGTCAATACTATTACGGGTTTAAAACCCGTTCGCCAAATTCTGGATAAAGCCCTGAAAATTGACCATCGTCGTGAGCTGCCGAAATATTCATTCGGGACTTTCCGTCGTTGGTACGGTAAACAAGCCGCAGAGCAGGCGAAGTTTGAAGAGCAAGTGGCATTCTTCCATGGCTGCTATGTGAACTATAACCATCCGCAACTGGGTAAAGATTTAATCAAAGTTTTCAATGGTATGAATATTGGTGTTCAGCTGTTAAAACGTGAAAAATGTTGTGGTGTGGCACTGATCGCAAACGGATTTATGAAGCAAGCGAAACGCCAAGCGAATGTGAATTTGGAATCACTCCAAGAGACGATTCTGGAGAAACATATTCCCGTCGTGGCGACCTCATCGACTTGTACATTTACCATTCGTGATGAGTATACCCATGTGCTGGATGTTGATACCTCTGAGATGCGCGATAACATTGAATTAGCGACCCGCTATATTTATCGTCTGCTGGAAGAAGGGCGCGAACTGAAACTGAAGCACACTCCATTAAAAGTGGCTTATCACACGCCGTGCCATATGGAAAAAATGGGTTGGACATCCTACACCCTTGAACTGATCAAGCGCGTACCGGGTGTTGAACTGATTGTCTTAGATTCACAATGCTGCGGTATCGCAGGAACTTACGGGTTCAAAAAAGAGAACTACGAAGTTTCCCAAGGTATTGGAGCAGGGCTATTTCGTCAAATTGAAGAGAGTGGCGCGGATATGGTGATCACCGACTGTGAAACCTGTAAATGGCAAATTGAAATGTCCACCAGTAAGAAATGTGAACACCCAATTTCGCTGCTAGCTCGCGCACTCGAATAATCAATGGTTGTGTTGAGCAATGTGAAAAGTCGTTAGGTATTAATCAAGTTAACCCTTTGGGAGATAAGTGATGGCTTATCTCCCTTTTTTATCTCAGTGCTGTGGGGATAATTGTTTCTTGCTGGCGGTAGCGAAGAAAGTCTTCAAAATAAAGTTCAGTAATAAACCGTAAGCTGGCAAGAAGAACAGCATACAAATTAATAACTTGAAGACGTAATCAACAAGGGCGATTTCCATCCAATTCGCTGCCATAAACGGGTCGCTGCTTTGATAAAACGCGATAAAGAAGAACGCGATGGTATCAATCAAGTTACCAAAAAACATGGCGCAGGCGGGAGCCACAAACCAACGTTTGTTTTGGCGCAGTCGGTTAAACACGCTGACATCCAATATTTGACCGAGGACATATGCCATAAAACTTGCCGCCGCGATACGCGCAACAAACAGGTTAAATGTCATGATAGCCGCAAAACCTTGCCATTCTCCTTGGAAGAACAGAGCAGAAATTACATACGAAATTAATAATGCCGGTAGCATGACCGCAGTGATAATTCGACGAGCTAATGGCGCACCATAGATGCGAACTGTTAAGTCCGTAGCAAGGAAAATAAAGGGAAAGGTAAACGCACCCCAGGTAGTATGAAACCCAAAAATATTAATGGGTAACTGCACCAAGTAGTTGCTGGATGTAATAATTAAAATATGAAATAACGATAGCCAAATTAACGCAGTGGCTTTTTGCTGCGGAGTAAACGTAAACATATTGTACCTTTTTAGTCGCAATGGGGTGAGGGAACCCATGAATAACATCCCTAAATTGGGAAGAGCGCATCATACTCTCGTTGCGCAACAAAATCAAAACTGTTCATCCACTGCGCGTGGCTTTACAATAAGCGCATTGATGACCAAGAGAATGTGGTGTTATGTCTGACTTATTTTCTAATCCAACGAAAACCCTTGATACGCTAGGGCTGCGCTGCCCAGAACCTGTGATGCTGGTACGTAAAACCGTACGCAATATGGCGGACGGTGATACTTTGTTAATTATTGCAGATGACCCTGCCACCACCCGCGATATTCCCGGTTTTTGCCGTTTTATGGAGCACGAGCTGCTGGCGATTGAAGTGGAGAATGCGCCGTATCGTTATTTATTGCGCAAAAAATCCAGCGGCTTGTAATACCTAGCCAGCGGCATTGATGATAGATAGCCTTTTTGCTTCGCAGGAGGCTATTGTTGATGGACGATTTAGTTAAGCGCTTGAATTTCACTGTCTGATAACCCAGTGAGTTTGCTAATAATGTCGATTTTTAAACCTAGTTGTAAACTTTTTAAAGCAATTTCTTGTAGGGTTTCTTCCTTTCCCTCAACTCTTCCCTCAACTTTACCTTCATTTTTTAACCGTTGTGCAATATTCATAATAGCTCCTCGATGGTTTTCGGCTTGATCGACTAACGTCTTAACGATATGGGTGTAATAAGGTGAATCCATGATGATAAATAAGTAATTCAAGATAGTGACCACATCATCTTTGTCATTATAGTGGCTGTTTAATATTTGAACGAAGTGCTCAGTGACTCTCTGGTGGTCATTTCGTAGTTTTTTGTGTTTCATTGCGAGTTCCATCACAGCGATTTTGCGGTGACTAACTATTTCGGTATCCTCAACTACGGTGATGTCCACCAACGGGAAAGGGCTGCTATATAGATCATGAGCTATTTCAGCGTGGGGCAAGCATTGTGTCCATGTACCTTCATAAGGATAGGGGGATGTTTCCCCGTGATAAAACAGAATGGGAACAACGAGCGGTAAGGTTTTATGCCCTTGCTGTAGATGTTGATTCATCGCCATAAATGCGTAGTGCATTAAACGCCAACCCATCAACTTGTCAGGTGTCGACTGATGCTCGACTAACAAATAGATATAGCTATCTCCCATTTTTGTTTGTACAGAATAGAGCACATCGGAAAACCGAGTTCTCAGTTTGCTATCAATAAAGGCTGAATTAATGAGGGTAAGCGTATCGAAATCGCACAAGCGTTTAATTTGCTCAGGTAAATGAAGCTCAAAGAAATCTCGGGCATTACCCTGCTTTGTCATAAAGCCTTTAAAGGCGGCATCATGAGGTATTGAACTTGCATTATTAGCCATATCCACGCTCAGCAAATGTTGTCGATGACCGAGATATTACCCAATATTTCTGTGTGCGGGAGAAAAGTTAGTCCTAAATTCAGGCGGTGAATGGTTAATATAACTCTTTGCTGTAATTGATGATTTTAAATTTTCCACGCATAAAAAAACGCCGTAATGATGATCATTACGGCGTTGATATATCAAACTAACAGAAGGCTATTTTTTGACTTCGGGTAGCTTAACGCGCAGTAAGCGAACCGCGTTGGCGGTGACTAATGCGGTAGCACCAGAATCTGCTAATACCGCCACCCATAAACCTGTAATACCTAATAGACTGGTGACTAAGAAAACCGCTTTTAAGCCCAAGGCGATAGTGATGTTCTCGCGGATGATCTTCCGTGTGGCTCTGGATAATGCCACGATTTCAGGTAATCCAGTCAAACGGTTATGAGTTAAAGCGGCATCCGCAGTTTCTAAAGCAACGTCAGTACCGCCACCCATTGCGACACCAATACTTGACGCTTTCATAGCTGGGGCATCATTAATACCGTCACCCACCATCATAGTGTTGTGGTCGCGATTAAGCTCCATCACGGCGGTCACTTTATCTTCTGGCAATAATCCAGCACGGAACTCCATACCCAACTGATTTGCAATGGCGCTGGCGGCACGCGGGTTATCCCCTGTTAGCATCACGGCATTAACATTCAGTGATTTCAACATCGCCATCGCATCAGCGGCATCGCTACGTAAGGTATCTTGCAGAGCGGTTAAGCCGATAACTTGTCCATCTTCTAACGTGACGACAACCGTTTTACCTTGTGCTTCTAACTCTTCCACTTTTGCTTGCCACTGGCTGCTTAATGGTGGTTCAACCCTTGATGGCGCACTAACTAACACTTGCTTACCGTTAAAAGAACCTTCGACCCCTTTACCCGCAAGTGCTTTACGCTCTAACGCTTCCTCAACAGTGATAGATAATTCTTCAGCTTTGTTGACGATAGCTTTAGCCAGTGGATGGTGAGAGCCAACTTCAACCGAGGCGGTGATACGAATTAATTCGCTTTCACCCAGACCTTCAACAGGAACAACATCGGTGACGTGCGGTTTACCTTCTGTCAGGGTGCCCGTTTTATCCAGTGCAATCGTGGTGACTGTTCCCAACTGTTCTAATGCTGCACCGCCTTTAATTAAAGCGCCACGTCGAGTCGCCGTTGCCAGTGCCGAGGTAATTGCCGCAGGGGTTGAGATAACCAACGCACAAGGGCAACCAATTAATAGCAAAGTCAGACCGCGGTAAATCCAAGTGTCCCATGCTGCGCCGAAGAACATTGGCGGGATCACTATCACCAAAGCTGAAATCAGCATGATAATTGGGGTATAGATGCGGCTGAAACGGTCGATGAATCGCTCAATCGGCGCACGACGCTCTTCGGCTTCTTCAATCAGTTGCAAGATACGGTCGATAGCATTTTGGCCTTGCTCTGATACCACTTCCATTTGTACCGCTTTGTCGACGGACAAACAGCCCGCAGCCACTTTTTCCCCAGCACTGCGTTCTACAGGAACGGATTCACCGGTTAATGCGCTTTCATCAAAACTCGCAAACCCTGTAACCAGCACCGCATCGGTCGGTAATCGACCACCAGGTGCAATTTCAATGATGTCACCAGGGCGTAACTGTGCGACAGGAACCGACGCTTTTTGTCCATCCTTGATAAGTACGGCATCTTCAGGCACTAAAGCCATGAGTGCGCTAACACCTCGGCGAGCGCGTCCCGCAGAGTAGGACTCAAGCATTTCACCCAGCATAAACAGTAAGATAACCATGGCGGCCTCTTCTGTTGCTTGGATGAAAATTGCCCCTACAGCAGCAACGGTCATCAAGGTTTCAATCGCAAATGGCGTACCAGTACGGATCAAACGTAATGATTTACGCGCGATAGGGTATAACCCAAATAACGTGGTTAGGATAAACGCAATGTTACCCAGTTGTGGGTTAACAAACTCCAATCCCCAGCTGATTGCCATGAGGATCGCTAAAATAATGACGGGTTTTGCTTCACTCAGTAAACTTGGTGGCGGTGCTGATGCTGCACTCGCGCTTCCTACATCATGGAGCTCGTAACCCGCAGCTTCGACCGTTGAACGAACGACTGCAGTGACGTCTTTGTCAGCGTCCACGACGAGTTTTTCAGTGGCAAAGAGGACTTTGGCTTGAGCGACTTCGCGAATTTGGGAAATCGCGTTTTCGATTTTAGCCGCGCAGCTTGGGCAGTCCATTCCACGTACAATCCAGCTAAAGCGCTGTTTAGCAGTTTGGGTAGGCTCTACATCATCATTTGCAGCGGATGCTGAGCTACAGCAGCTACCATGTTGATGGGACTTTTCATCGTCATCATCATGAGCATGATTTTTGTCATCGCCATGATGATGTTCATGGGATGATGCGTCATGGCTCACAGCTTTGCTAGTCTCTACAGCTGCGGATGAGCAAGTGTTTCCTGAGCAGCAAGACGTGCTGTGTGCATGGGTATCTTTATGAGAGTGTGAGTGCATAAGCGCCCCCTTTTTCTAGATGCGTTTTTAACCATGTTCTCTAATTAAGGTTAAGTCTACACTTTGGAGTAGACTCTAGAGTCAAACGAAAAAGGGGAAGCCAATTGATAAAATTTTCAAATAGCACGTTTTATCAATTGGCGGGGGATTATAAATAAATGGCGCGAACAATAAAGAACTGGCCGAGGAAGTAGAATGCTGCCACGACGGCTTTAGAGGCTTTGAATGGGAAACGGAAATGGGCAATTAACCAGATACAGTGAGATAAAAATAGCAGAGAAGCGCCCACCATAATCGAGAAATTAAATTCTCGACCTAAGCCAAAGTATTGGTCTCCAGCCACCCACATCATAATCATGCTCATAATAATAGAGGCGAAAACAACAGGCTGTTGGCTTTCCAGTTTTCCCCAAATCAGTACCAAGGTGACGGCTGCGATAGCGATAGGGACGATAAGCCAAGGCAGATACAGACCAAAGTTGAATTGCATTCCAAAGCTAATGGTGTAGACCAGATAACTTAAGAACATCAGCCCTAAAGAAGTAAGCAAGTGCTCACTAGAAAACATTCTCGAGAGGTCAGCAACTAAGGAAAGCAGTAAACCGCCTAAAATTAGGTAGGTTTGCGCATTTAAGTCGTCAGAACTCCATCCCCAGAATAATAGGAGAAGCAAAGTGATAGGGCGGAATAACCAACGTTGCCACTCAGGACCACGATAGGCTGCATCAACGTACAGCCAGCCAGAAAATAAAACAGCGAGGAATGGCCAACTAATCATACACATATCCTTAAGAGTTTCTGGAAAAGAGAAATCACCAAGAGCGATTAAATATAAATGAACTATACCGCGTCTCGCATAAATTGTATGGCGTTTATCTGCAATTTGAGCGATAGAGGGTATATACTTATGATAATTCTAAGCTAAATATATAAATTATGAATAAGCCAATTCTCTTAATTATTGTTCTCGCGATTATCGCCGTGTTAGCCACTAAGCGTTTTTTTGACCAAAAGAAACAGAATGAAATTAATGATAATTCATTGCCTGTCAGTCAGTTAGTGCTCGTTAAAGAGAAAAAGGATTACCCTTATCCAAATATGCGTTCCCGGGAACGCGATGTGGTATCTCCTGAAACTTTTCGCTATGAACTTTATTTTCAGACTCAAGCTTCAGGAGAAACGATTAAAGTGATCGTCAGCGAAGAGCAGTACCAAGGTGTTGAGTTGGGCGCTAAAGGTAAGCTAACCCTACAAGGTACGCGATTTATTCGCTTCGAACCCTCTGAATAAACGATTATTTCTTTTTAGCGGCTTCAATAGCCGCTTTTGTTTTCTTATGCATGGCAAGCATTTCAAACACGCCAAAAAAGAAAATTTTTGTCTGCTGGAGCCCTGTTAGCTTTTGATCTTTTGGTAAGCTGGCTTTCAGGAAGATAGTCTGCAATGCGTGCATGAAAATCATAAATACCATTGCAACATCCATGAAATATTTCAATGGCTTAGGAAATGGATGCACAATATTAAAGATCATAAAGCCCCAAACACAAATCATGAGCAGACGTCCGATATTAATCAGCATCTTTTTCTCCCTGCATACTTGATGAATTAACAGATTGACGAATAAACAGACGATACGCAACTTGGCCAGCGACCTTTTCACGGTGTAGCTGCCAGTTTGCGGGAATGTCAGTAAGTGGTAACTCCGCTTCTGACTCTACATAAATCCAACTTTCATCAGCTAACCACTGATTTTTTTCCAGTAGCGTGATGGTTTCTCCAAGTAGCCCTTTACGAAAAGGTGGGTCGATAAACACCACATCACAAGGCGTTCCTACTTGGCTGAGAACGGTGAGGCTGCTGTTATTAATAACGGTCGCATTATCAGCGTCTAAGCGAACTTTGTTTTCACTAAGAAGCTTGGCATTTTGTTTATCAAGTTCAATAAACGTGACGTGCTCGGCAAAGCGAGATAAGGCTTCAAAACCTAAAGCGCCGCTACCAGCGAAGCAATCAAGACAGCGAGCATCACGGATCACTGGCATGAGCCAGTTAAAGAGCGTTTCTTTGATGCGATCAGTGGTGGGACGTAAGCCCTCACTATCGCGTACAGGCAGTTTTCGCCCACGCCACTTACCACCAATGACACGAATTTGCCCCAAGGAGGCTGTTTGTGGTTTTTTTGCCATAATATGTATAGTTGCTTAGTTCATTGAGGAATGTATAAATTATTGGGGACTATTGTAGCGCTTCGGTTTCACGGTTTTAACAGAAAAATAAGAATAAATTGTCAGGATTTTTCTTTCAGATATGTGTTGCTGCGCGATGAAATGATAGACTGCATGTAATTTTATTGCGATTTAATTTTTAAACGCCATGTTTTTACCGCGAGGAGTGTAGTGGCTGATGGCTAAAGATAAGAAAAAAGGCTTTTTCTCATGGTTGGGATTTGGTCGTAAGAATGAAGAAGAAACCCAGCAATCGGATGTCGAACTGAAAAATGATGTTGTTCATGATACAGAGCAACAGGATGCCGCTACAGCAGAAGCTGAGCGTCAACATCAGGCAGAGCTTGATGCAATTAAAGCGGCTGAAGATGAAGCGGAGCGCCAATATCAAGCAGAACAAGATGCGATCACGGCTGCCGCGGAAGAAGCAGAACGCCAGCATAAAGCACAATTAGAGGCGATGCGCATTGCGGCAGAAAATGCAGAGCAAGCGCGCCAAGCGGCAGAAGAAAAGCGTATAGCAGAAGAAAAAGCGGCGAGAGAAGCGTTAGAAGCGCAGGCTTTACGCCAAGCTGAAGAAGCCGCGGAGCGCCAACATCAAATCGAGCAGGCTGCGATTAAAGCTGCCGAAGAAGAAGCGGAACGCCAGCATCAAGCTGAGTTAGCTGTTATCAAAGCCGCAGAAGAAAAAGCGGAACGTGAATACCAAGCAGCGGAAGCCGCTCGTCTAGCGCAAGAGCAAGCTGATCGCGAGCGTCAAGAGGCGGAAATCACTCGCTTGGCGGAAGAAGAAGCGGAGCGCCAACGCCAAGCTGAACTCGCTACTATCAAAGAAGCCGAAGAAAAAGCCGAACGCGAACGCCAAGAGGCGGAAGCGGCTCGCTTAGCGGAAGAAGAAGCGGAGCGTCAGCGCCAAGCTGAACTTGCTGCTATCAAAGAAGCCGAAGAAACAGCCGAACGCGAACGCCAAGAGGCAGAAGCAGCTCGCTTGGCGGAAGAAGAAGCGGAGCGTCAGCGCCAAGCTGAACTTGCTGCTATCAAAGAAGCCGAAGAAAAAGCCGAACGCGAACGCCAAGAGGCAGAAGCAGCTCGTATTGCAGAGGAAGAGGCCGAAGCGGTACGTTTAGCCGAGGAAGAAGCGCAAAAGCAAGCGGAAGAAGACGCTGCGAAAACTCAGCCAGTTGAGCAGGAAAAACCGAAAAAAGAAGGCTTTTTCAGCCGACTGAAGAAAGGCTTATTAAAAACTCGTCAAAATTTAGGTTCGGGTTTCCTTGGTCTATTCAAGGGCAAAAAAATCGATGACGACCTTTTTGAAGAGCTAGAAGAGCAGTTATTAATTGCGGATGTCGGTGTTGAAACTACCCGTAAAATCATTGATAACTTAACTCAGCACGCTTCCCGTAAAGAGCTAAAAGATGCCGAAGCGTTGTACGGCAAGCTGCGTGAAGAAATGTCTGATATTTTAGCCACCGTAGACAAACCATTAGAGATCGAAGGTAAAAAACCTTATGTTATTCTGATGGTTGGTGTTAACGGTGTGGGTAAAACTACCACGATTGGTAAATTAGCACGTCAGTATCAATCAGAAGGTAAGTCCGTCATGCTGGCGGCGGGTGATACATTCCGTGCCGCGGCAGTTGAACAACTGCAAGTGTGGGGCGATCGTAACAATATTTCAGTTGTCGCTCAGCATACTGGTGCGGATCCTGCTTCCGTGATTTTTGATGCGATTCAATCTGCTCAAGCAAAAGGTGTCGATGTGTTGATCGCCGATACCGCAGGGCGCTTACAAAATAAAGCGCACTTAATGGAAGAATTGAAGAAAATTGTCCGCGTGATGAAGAAGCTTGATGAGTCAGCCCCTCATGAAATTATGTTGACCCTCGATGCGAGCACCGGACAAAATGCGGTTAGTCAGGCTAAAATTTTCAATGACGCCGTAGGTTTAACCGGTATTACACTGACAAAACTCGATGGTACAGCAAAAGGTGGCGTAATCTTCTCAATCGCTGATCAATTCGGTATTCCAATTCGTTATATCGGGATTGGTGAAGGTATTGAAGATTTACGCCCATTTAAAGCCGATGACTTTATCGAGGCTCTATTTGCCCGAGAGGAATAATTTTCGATGATCCGCTTTGAACATGTGAGTAAAGCTTATCGCGGTGGCCGCCAAGCGCTCCAAGGGGTAGATTTCCATCTACGCCCTGGGGAAATGGCATTTTTAACGGGTCACTCAGGCGCAGGTAAAAGTACATTACTTAAACTGATTTGTGGTATTGAGCGCCCAAGTGCGGGTCATATTCTGTTTAATGGTCACGATATCAGCCGACTAAAAGACAGAGAGATCCCTTTTCTGCGCAGACAGATCGGCATGATTTTCCAAGATCACCATCTGTTATTTGACCGCACAGTTTATGACAACGTGGCGATGCCGCTGATTATTTCTGGTGCAAGTAGCGAAGATATTCGCCGACGCGTGAGCGCAGCATTGGATAAAGTCGGTTTGTTGGATAAAGCGAGAAACTTCCCCATCCAACTGTCTGGTGGTGAACAGCAGCGCGTGGGAATCGCACGCGCAGTGGTGAATAAGCCAACGATGCTTCTCGCGGATGAGCCGACAGGTAACCTTGATAATGAGTTATCTGAAGGCATTATGCGTTTATTTGAAGAGTTTAACCGCGTGGGTGTGACCGTATTAATGGCAACCCACGATATTGCGTTGATTGAACGCCGTAATTTGCGTGTATTGACCTTAAGCGAAGGTCGGATGCTTGGAGGTCAACATGGCTAAGAATGTCCGCAAAGCGAAGCCAGAACGTGCCATGCAATCAAAAAGCAAAGCACTCAAAGGTGGCTGGCGTGAGCAGTGGCGCTACTCTTGGTTAAATGCGCTGGCTGATATGCTACGTCAACCGCTGGCAACCTTTTTAACCGTGATGGTCATTGCCATTTCATTAGCGCTGCCAAGTCTGTGTTATATCGTTTGGAAGAATGTTTCTCAAGCGGCTGAACAGTGGTATCCGACGCCTCAGTTGACGGTCTATCTGGATAAGTCTCTCGATGAACAAGGGGGACAAAATGTGGTGACCCAGCTTGAAGCCCTTGATGGCGTTGCTCATGTGAATTACTTATCTCGCGATCAAGCGATATCGGAATTCCGTAGCTGGTCTGGCTTTAGTACCGCATTAGATATGCTAGAAGAGAATCCTCTACCAGCAGTGGCAATTATCACCCCGAAACTGGATTTTGAAGGTTCGAATGCCTTAGCCACACTGCGCGACCGTGTCAGTCAAGTTAACGGCATTGAAGAAGTTCGAATGGATGATAGCTGGTTCTCACGCCTAGCGGCATTAACGCGGTTGGTGGGGCAAGTGGCATCGGTGATTGGCATTTTGATGATTGTTTCATTGTTCTTAGTGATTGGTAATAGTGTGCGGCTAAATATCTTTGCCCGTCGCGATACCATCAATGTGATGAAACTGATTGGGGCTACCGATGGCTTTATCATGCGACCGTTCTTAAATGGCGGAGTTGTGTTAGGTGCCTTGGGTGCGGTGATCGCCCTCATTATGACATTCTTACTGGTGTGGCAGCTGTCCGATTTAGTCGCACAAGTAGCCAGCGTATTTGGTACGCAATTCCACATTGAAGGGCTACTGTGGGAAGAGGCTCTGTTGATTATTTTAATGTCTGCAATTGTGGGCTGGGTAGCGGCATGGCTGGCAACATTACAACATTTACGCCATTTCAGACCAGAATAATTTAGTTGTTCCCATCGGTGCTAACTTATTGGCACTGATGGGAAAAATAAATTTCTGCGAACTTCTTTTCTAATTATGTGTCAGATATTGACCTGCGGTTAACTATTCTTGTATATAATTTATTTAACGCGGCTAAGCTGATAGACTACGGTTTGTCTGTATCGACTCTCTCCCATTTCAGTACAATTCATAGAGGATCTTAATGACCAAAGACATGCAATCATTAGCGCTTGTTCCACAAGGAAGTATTGAAGCTTATATGCGAGCTGCCAATGCTTACCCGATGCTGACCGCAGAGGAAGAAAAGGAACTGGCAGAAAGGCTGCATTACGATGGTGACCTCGAAGCTGCTAAGCAACTGATTTTATCCCATTTGCGCTTTGTTATTCACATCGCGCGTAGCTATGCAGGCTATGGTTTACCACAAGCTGACTTAATTCAGGAAGGCAACATCGGCCTGATGAAGGCTGTGCGTCGCTTTAATCCTGAAGTGGGTGTGCGTTTGGTGTCTTTCGCAGTGCATTGGATCAAAGCGGAAATTCATGAATACGTTTTACGTAACTGGCGTATCGTTAAAGTCGCAACAACAAAATCCCAGCGTAAGTTATTCTTCAACTTAAGAAAGAATAAAAAACGCCTTGGTTGGTTTAACCAAGAAGAGGTGGATATGGTTGCGCAAGAGCTAGGTGTGAGCACCAAAGATGTGCTGGAAATGGAATCACGTATGGCGGCGCAAGACATGGCATTTGATATGTCTGACGACGATGATAGCGGTGATTTCGGTGGCCCTGTTGCGCCGGTGCTTTTTCTCCAAGATAAGTCTTCTGATTTTGCTAATACCATTGAAGATGATAACTGGGAAAGCCACGCGACTGACCGCTTAGCAGATGCATTAGCGTCATTAGATGAGCGCAGCCAAGATATCATTCGTGCTCGTTGGTTGGATGATGACAACAAAACGACGCTGCAAGAACTGGCCGACAAATATGGCGTTTCCGCTGAGCGTGTTCGCCAGCTTGAAAAGAATGCCATGAAAAAGCTACGTCTTGCGATGGAAGATGAAGACGACGAGATGTAATGTTTCTTGCCCGTCTACGTTATCTGCATTTATTTCCTTTGATTGGAAAATAGATGCAGATAACTTATTCCTTTCCCCTAGTAATTAACGGGAATAAAGTTCTAAAGGCAGTCCATCTGGATCCGTAAAGAAGGTAAAACGCTTCTGAGTATACGGGTCGATTCTTACCCCCTCACACACCACCTGATTTTGTGCCAAATAGGCAATCCATTCCTCGATATTATCCACCTCAAACGCTAAATGACGTAATCCAGTCGCTTCAGGGTAACTGAGTCTTTTGGGCGGATTGGCGAAACTAAACAGCTCAATCTGATAATGCTCTCCAAAAGCTAAATCTGCTTTCCATGAGTCATTCTCTGGACGGTAATATTCTGAGAGAAGCTGTAATCCAAGGATCTGGCAGTAAAAATGCTTACTCTTAGCAAAGTCGGAGCAAATAATAGCAACGTGATGAATTTTATTAAGTTTCATACTGATGGCTCGATGTTTAGCTGCCAATGATGGGTTTCTTCGGTGGGTTGAAAACCACAAGCGACAAGAAATTTCTCCAAAGCAATTTTGTTTTGCGGTTTCACGCCCTGCAAGTCAAAGATCCAATGGCGAATTTCAGGTTGTTGACGGCAAATTTCCTGTAAAAGATACGATCCAACGCCGCGGCGTCGAGTGATTTCACGGACATTAAAATCACAGATCGTACCTTGTTGTTGATAAATAACCACTTTAGCCGCCGCTAATAATCGCTCATTAAAACGCGCCCCATAAAAACGTATACCAGACTCAAGGCTTTGTTCGAGTTGTGTTCGATTCTGGTCTAGCCAGATCTTCGATAAGTCGATGTATTGTTGCTCAGTAGGATTGACCAGAGGGATGATGGTAAGTCTCATGTTGTTTTGATCCATTTCATGGTGCATGTTGCACGCTATTCTAACAGCAGAGTGATCTGTAACCGATTTTTTAATTTCAAAGAGAAAAATTTGGTATTGATGAATTTTCCGAGTTTCCCTCGGATTAAGCCAAATTTAACCGGAATATAACACTAGCATTTACAAAAAATACACGTTTTATAATTAGCTTTTTATTCTGCAATTGATGTAAATATCTGCCTCATTCATTTGCTATTTAGCATAATTATCTTGTTTAATGGTCTGAAATATATAGCCTTATTGGCCGTATTTTGAAATATCAGGCATTGAACCTGTCACCTATAATAATTGATTATAAATCAATCACAAACACTCACAATCATACACAATATTGATGGCGGGGACGCACGAATGAAGAATATTAATAAAGCATTATTAGCGGGTTGTATCGCAATGGCATTAAGTCCAGCTGGATGGGCGAAAGAGATTAAAATCGCAGTTGTCGGCGCTATGTCAGGCCCCGTTGCTCAGTATGGTGATATGGAATTTACGGGAGCTCGCCAAGCTATTGCGGATATTAATGCGAAGGGTGGAATTAACGGCGATACACTGGTTGCCGTTGAATACGACGATGCGTGTGACCCAAAACAAGCCGTTGCGGTCGCCAACAAAGTGATTAACGATGGCATCAAACATGTTATTGGCCACCTCTGCTCCTCCTCCACTCAACCGGCTTCAGATATTTATGAAGACGAAGGCGTTTTGATGATCACTCCTGCGGCGACCAATGCGGATTTAACCACCCGTGGCTACCAGTTGATCATGCGTACAACAGGTTTGGATTCTGACCAAGGCCCAACAGCGGCGAAATACATTATCGAAAAAATTAAACCGAAGCGCATTGCTGTCGTCCACGATAAGCAGCAATACGGCGAAGGTTTGGCTCGCTCAGTACGTGAAAGCTTGAACAAAGCGGGTGTGAAAGAAGTCATGTTTGAAGGTGTCACTGCGGGTGATAAAGATTTCTCTGCACTGGTCGCTAAACTGAAAAAAGAGAACGTCGATTTTGTCTATTTCGGTGGCTACTACCCAGAAATGGGGCAAATCTTACGCCAAGCGAAGCAATCTGGTCTGAACATTCGCTTTATGGGGCCTGAAGGTGTGGGTAACTCTTCACTGTCGAATATTGCGGGAGACGCCTCAGAAGGTATGTTGGTGACATTACCGAAACGTTATGACCAACTTCCAGCTAACCAATCCATCGTCGATGCGATTAAAAAGAAAAAAGAAGATCCAACAGGACCATTTGTATGGACAACTTACGCCGCAATTCAAGGCTTAACCACGGCGATGCAGCGTACAGGCAGCACAGAACCTGATGTGCTGGCGAAAGATCTGAAAGCTAACCCTGTGGATACCGTTATGGGGCAATTAAGCTGGAAGCCAAATGGTGACCTGAAAGGTTTCGAATTCGGTGTGTTTGAATGGCACAAAGACGGAACCTCTACTGCACAAGAGTAACTCTCATCTGTATTGAGAAATGATATTCAGTGATGAGCTGGAAGCTTGGTAACGGGCTTCCAGCTTCTGCTCTCCATAGAGGGACAGTAGTTTGAAAGGATAATCTTATGTCAGACCAAATTCTGTATTTTATTCAGCAATTCCTCAATGGCTTAACGTTAGGAAGCACTTACGCGCTGATCGCTATCGGCTATACCATGGTGTACGGCATCATCGGGATGATCAACTTCGCCCACGGCGAAGTGTATATGATTGGTAGCTACGTTTCGTTCATTGTCATTGCGGGCTTAATGATGCTCGGTATCGATGTGGGCTGGATCCTCATTGCGGCGGCGTTTGTGGCGGCCATTGTGGTATCAAGCTCCTATGGTTGGAGTATCGAGCGCGTTGCTTACCGTCCCGTTCGTCACTCTAAGCGCCTGATTGCGCTGATCTCGGCGATCGGGATGTCCATCTTCTTACAAAACTACGTCAGTCTGTCTCAAGGATCCCGCGATCTGGCGTTGCCAAGCCTGATTACTGGGCAGTGGGTCTTAGGTGAAAGTGATGGCTTCTCTGCCATTGTCACCAAAATGCAGCTGACTATCTGGATTGTGACCTTCCTTGCGATGCTGGCATTAACGCTGTTTATCCGCTATTCCCGTATGGGGCGTGCCTGCCGTGCGTGTGCGGAAGATTTAAAAATGGCAAGTCTGCTGGGTATCAACACTGACCGCGTGATCTCTTTGACCTTCGTGATCGGTGCGACGATGGCGGCGGTTGCAGGCGTGTTATTAGGGCAATTCTACGGCGTAATTAACCCGTATATTGGCTTTATGGCGGGAATGAAAGCTTTCACCGCAGCTGTATTAGGTGGAATTGGTAGCATCCCCGGTGCGATGCTGGGCGGCTTGATCCTCGGTGTTGCGGAAGCCATGACCTCGGCGTATTTAAGCACAGAATATAAAGATGTCGTCTCATTTGGTTTATTGATTGGTGTTCTGTTGATCATGCCAACTGGCATTCTGGGTCGCCCGGAGGTCGAAAAAGTATGAGAAAAGAAAACTGGATCAGTGCCATTATTGCCTCCGTCACCTTCTTTATTTTAGCCGTGTTTATGATGGGGCTAAAATTAGGCCTCGATGGGACTAAGCTGATAGTGGAGTCTGGGGGAGACGTTCGTTGGAATTGGATCTTCGTCGGCATCGCCATTATCTTTGTGTATCAATTAATTCGCCCTGCATTAAGCAAAGTGTGGCAAGGCGTACCCAAAAAATCGTGGGCGTTACCGGATTTTGATGGCGGCTCGCTCAGACAAAAAATTATCGGGATCGCGATTATTATTGGGGCGATTATCTGGCCATTTTTAGTCTCTCGTGGCAGCGTCGATATTGCCACATTAACCCTGATCTACGTGATGCTGGGGCTGGGCTTAAATGTCGTAGTTGGGTTATCAGGATTACTGGTGCTCGGCTATGCGGGCTTCTACGCTATCGGCGCTTACACCTTTGGCTTACTCAATCATTATTATGATTTTGGTTTCTGGGAAAGCTTACCGATTGCCGGCTTAACAGCGGCATTAGCAGGGTTCTTATTAGGTTTCCCTGTGCTGAGGTTGCGGGGTGACTATTTGGCGATCGTCACCCTTGGTTTTGGGGAGATCGTGCGTATTTTATTATTAAATAATACGGAGATCACCGGTGGCCCTAATGGGATCAGCCAGCTGCCAAAACCGACCTTCTTTGGCTTAGAGTTTAGCCGTACCGCTAAAGAGGGTTGGGACACATTCCATAACTTCTTCGGGTTAGATTACAACCCCGGAGACCGGATCATTTTCCTCTATTTTGTGGCGCTCTTGCTGGTGGTGATCACCTTGATCGTGATCAGCCGCTTGTTACGGATGCCATTAGGGCGCGCGTGGGAAGCGCTACGTGAAGATGAAATTGCGTGTCGATCATTAGGCTTAAGCCCGACGCGTATTAAATTAACCGCTTTTACGATCAGTGCAACATTTGCAGGGTTTGCAGGAGCGTTATTTGCCGCACGACAAGGGTTTATCAGCCCTGAATCCTTCACTTTCGCTGAATCAGCCTTTGTATTGGCGATTGTGGTGCTTGGTGGGATGGGATCGCAAACGTCGGTGATTTTAGCCGCGATTATCTTGGTAGTATCAAGGGAGATGATGCGCGATCTGAATGAATACAGCATGTTGCTGCTAGGGGCGTTGATGGTGCTGATGATGATCTGGCGTCCACAAGGTTTATTGCCGATGCAGCGCCGTCAAATGAAGCTGAAAAATGTGCAGGGAGGCGGATCATGATCACAGCAACACCTTTACTGCAAGTCAGTGGCTTAACCATGCGATTTGGTGGTTTGCTAGCGGTCAACAACGTGGAACTGACGTTGAACCAAGGGGAAATCGTTTCACTGATTGGCCCCAATGGTGCAGGGAAAACCACCATATTTAACTGTTTGACTGGGTTTTATAAGCCAACGAGCGGGGCGATCCTCTATCGGGATAAGCATCTTGAAGGGCTTCCGGGTCAAGCCATTGCTCGCCTAGGGGTGATCCGTACGTTCCAGCATGTTCGCTTATTCAAAGAAATGACGGTGATTGAAAACTTATTAGTGGCTCAGCACCAACATCTGAAAAGCGGTATTTTCTCAGGCTTACTGAAAACGCCTGCATTTCGCCGTGCAGAAGCCGAAGCGGTAGATAACGCGGTGCAATGGCTAGAGCGGGTCAATCTTTCTGAATTTGCTAACCGCCAAGCGGGGAATCTGGCGTATGGTCAACAGCGTCGCCTAGAAATTGCCCGCTGTATGGTGACGCGACCTGAAATTTTGATGCTGGATGAGCCAGCGGCAGGGTTAAACCCGAAGGAAACTAACGATCTAGATGAGTTAATTGCGGAGCTGAGAACCCATCATAATGTCTCTATCTTATTGATAGAACATGATATGAAACTGGTGATGGGCATTTCTGACCGAATTTATGTGGTGAACCAAGGAACACCTCTGGCGAACGGAACACCGAACGAAATTCGCCAGCATCCGGATGTGATCAAAGCCTACTTGGGAGAAGCTTACTGATGCTGGAATTTAAACAAGTTTCCACCCATTATGGGAAAATTCAGGCGCTGCATGATGTCAGCTTAAATATCCAAAAAGGGGAAATTGTCACGCTGATTGGCGCCAATGGTGCAGGAAAAACCACGTTACTCAGTACGTTATGTGGAGACCCTCGCGCATCCTCTGGTCAGGTACTTTATCGCGGCGCGGATATTACTCAGCTACCGACACCGCAAATTATGCGTAAAGACATTGCACTCGTGCCGGAAGGTCGGCGGGTATTCTCTCGTATGACCGTTGAGGAAAACTTGGCAATGGGCGGTTTTTTTGCGGATCGCAATCAATATCACGAGCGTATTGAACGGGTTTATTCGTTATTTCCAAGGTTGCATGAACGTCGTAGCCAGCGTTCAGGAACCATGTCCGGCGGTGAGCAGCAGATGCTTGCCATTGGGCGGGCGCTAATGAGCCAGCCGGAATTGTTGCTGTTGGATGAACCTTCATTGGGGCTGGCGCCAATTATCATTATGCAAATTTTTGACACCATTTTGCAGCTACGGGAAGAGGGAATGACCATCTTTTTGGTGGAGCAAAATGCTAACCAAGCACTGAAACTGGCTGATCGCGGGTATGTGTTAGAAAATGGGCATATTGTTTTGGAAGATACCGGAAAAGCCTTACTGGCGAATGAAGCGGTGCGCAGCGCCTATTTAGGCGGATAGTTTTAACATTGGCATAAGCTAGTATTGCCGTAAGTTAATAGGCATCAAGCCAAAACACCCCATATATTTATGGGGTGTTTTATTTGGTGGCGATTAATTCAGAAGGTTAAGTATGAAACGCGTGTATCGCCTGTAACGGCGTTCAGCTTAATGTGAGGCTTCTCCCATTTTTGTTATTTGCTTGTTTCTGCATAGAAAATCAAATGTATATACAAGTTTTTGTGTAGAAACAGCACTCTAGTTATTGTTGTCTAACTTTTCTCCATCTCCCTTCTCCACTGTAGCGATAAAAATTCAAATTTCAATGTATATACTTTGTGAATTAAATGTATATATATTTAATTATCAACTAAGCAAACAGGGCAAAAAGAGTTGTTCTCAATCGTTCTTTGATTTTATTTAACAAATTGATTTTAATGTTAAATTTAAAGATTCCCACGGTATGAGAATGATCTGGCAGCCACTAACTCAACAATGATAAATAACCGAAATTGTTAATTTTGCGTTAAACAAAGTGGATGGATAGGGGATAAAAGAATGTTAAACCGTACAGATTCAACACGCGTGATCCGTGCCCCGCACGGTAGCCAAAAGAGCTGCAAAAGCTGGCTGACTGAAGCAGTCTACCGCATGATCCAAAATAACTTAGATCCAGATGTCGCTGAGCATCCACAAAGCTTGGTGGTGTATGGTGGCATTGGACGTGCAGCCCGTGACTGGGAATGCTATGACAAGATTTTAGACGTCTTAAAAACCCTCGAAGACGATCAAACATTACTGGTGCAATCCGGTAAACCAGTCGGGGTTTTCCCAACCCATGTAGACGCACCACGCGTTTTAATTGCTAACTCCAACATTGTTCCTCATTGGGCGAATTGGGATCATTTCAACGAATTAGATCGCAAAGGCTTGATGATGTACGGGCAGATGACTGCCGGATCATGGATCTACATCGGTTCACAAGGGATCGTACAAGGCACTTACGAAACTTTCGTTTCACTGGCAAAACAGCATTTTAATGGTAACCCTGCGGGGCGTTGGATCCTAACTGGCGGCTTAGGCGGTATGGGGGGAGCACAACCTTTAGCGGCAACGATGGCTGGCTTTAGCATGATTGCGGTTGAGTGCGATGAAAGCCGTATCGATTTCCGTTTAAGAACCCGTTATGTAGATAAAAAAGCCACTTCCCTAGATGAAGCGTTGGGCTATATCGAAGAAGCTAAAGCGAGCGGTAAGCCAGTTTCCGTGGGCTTATTAGGCAATGCGGCGGATGTGTATAGCGAGTTAGTCAAACGCAATATCACGCCGGATTCAGTTACCGACCAAACCAGCGCCCATGACCCAGTACACGGTTATCTGCCACAAGGTTGGACATTAGCCCAGTGGCGTGACAAGCAACAAACTGCGCCAGCCGAAGTGACTAAAGCGGCGAAGAAAAGCATGGCGGTGCAGGTGGATGCCATGCTGCAAATGCAAAAACGTGGCTCGGCAGCGTTTGACTACGGTAACAATATTCGCCAGATGGCCAAAGATGAAGGTGTGAATAATGCCTTTGATTTCCCAGGATTTGTGCCTGCGTATATTCGTCCTCTGTTCTGCGAAGGGATTGGTCCATTCCGTTGGGTGGCACTGTCGGGTGACCCTGAAGATATCTACAAAACCGACCAAAAAGTCAAAGAGCTGATCCCAGATGATAAACACCTCCATAACTGGCTGGATATGGCGCGCGAGCGTATTGCATTCCAAGGTTTACCGGCACGTATTTGCTGGGTGGGGCTGAAAGACAGGGAAAGATTGGGACGCGCGTTTAACGAGATGGTGAAAAATGGGGAGCTAAAAGGCCCTATCGTCATCGGTCGTGACCATCTTGATTCTGGCTCCGTTGCCAGCCCGCATCGCGAAACGGAATCTATGAAAGATGGTTCTGATGCCGTCTCTGACTGGCCATTACTCAATGCGCTGCTGAACACCGCAGGCGGGGCAACGTGGGTGAGCTTGCATCACGGCGGCGGCGTGGGAATGGGCTTCTCTCAACATGCTGGTGTGGTGATTGTGTGTGATGGCACCGATGCCGCAGATAAACGTCTTGCTCGTGTGCTGCACAACGACCCAGCAACTGGCGTCATGCGTCATGCGGATGCCGGTTATGACATCGCCATTAATTGTGCGAAGCAGCAAGGCCTTAACTTGCCAATGGTCAAGTAATGTCGAATGCCGGCTCCATGGAGTCGGCACCTTTTAGCCTCACATAAGGAATTCACGATGAATGCGGCAATGACTCAAAAACCACACGGGCCTCTGGCTGGGATCAAAGTGATTGATTTAAGCCGTGTGCTAGCAGGGCCTTACTGCACTGGCATGATGGCAGACTTGGGCGCAGAAGTGATCAAAATCGAAGTGCCTGATCATGGTGATGATAGCCGTCATCTTGGTCCTTTTATTGACGGTGAAAGTGTTTATTACGGGCTGATCAATCGCGGAAAACGCAGCATTGAGTTAGATCTTAAAGACGATGGCGATCGTCAGATTTTATTCCAATTGATCAAAGAGAGTGATGTGGTGGTGGAGAACTTCCGCCCCGGCGTCACCAAGCGTCTTGGGATCGATTTCGATAGCGTCAAACAGATTAATCCCAACATTATCTACGCCAGCATTTCAGGATTTGGGCAAAACAGCCCCCTTGCGAGCTATCCAGCGTATGACATTGTGGCACAGGCCATGTCTGGGTTGATGAGCGTGACAGGCTCCCCAGAGTCGGGTCCTACGCGAAGTGGTGAATCCATCGGGGATGTCTGTGCGGGCGTATTTGCCTCATGGGCGATTAGCAGCGCACTGTTTGCTCGCGAACGTCACGGTGAAGGTGCACAATATCTGGATGTTGCCATGGTGGATGTGCTGCTCAGTATGCAGCTCACTGGGTTATCTAACTTATTTGCAAATGGTAAGGCGCCAAGTTTAGTGGGTAATCGTCACCCTGTTTCCACGCCATTTGATACTTACCAAGCAAAAGATGGTTTGGTGGTGATCGCGATTGCCAGTGAAAAACTGTTCCAGCGTTTCTGTGAATGTATGGGGAAACCGGAGCTATCCCAAGACCCGCGTTACTTGAATGACCCGACTCGTACGGTAAACCAAGCGGCGCTACGTGAAGAAATTGAGCGCTGGACAGGAACAAAAAGTGTCGAGGAAGTGTGTGACTTACTCCTGAATGCTGGCGTTCCTGCCTCACCGATTCACAATTTACAGCAAGCGACGCAAAGCGAGCATGCTGAAGTTCGCCAGGTGCTAACCCACTTAAATGATGGTGGTACTCCTCTGATTTCTCAGCCTGTTTTCTTTAATGGCGTGAAACCGAAGGTCACCCAAAGAGCCCCTGTTCTTGGGGAAGGCAATGAACGCTATAAATCGACAGCTACAGTCACAACGACAACGATAAAAAGCGCGGAGACGATGCAATGAGTTTTGATATTAATGAAACCGAGTACGCCATTGTAGAGGCCGTTGAAAAAGTGTGTCGCGATATCCTGCAAGCGAACGCCCAACGCTATGACGAAGAAGAAATTTTCTGTGCGGAAAGCTTAACCGCGCTGGGTGAAATGGGCTGTTGGGGAATTAACTTACCGGAGCAATATGGCGGCTTTGGGATTGGCAGTATTGCCATGAGCATGATTGTTGAAGCGGTGGCAGCGGCTTGTGCCTCGACATCCTCCGCATTGACCGCCCATTTCTTAGCAACAGATTCTATTCTGATTGGCGGAACTGAAGAGCAAAAAAATTATTGGTTACCAAAAGCGGCGAGTGGTGAATTACTGGGTGCGTTTGGGTTAACTGAGCCCGCCGCAGGTTCGAATCCCGCGGATATGCGTACCACAGCAACCCGTGAAAATGGCGGTTGGCACATTCGTGGCAACAAACACTATATTACCAATGCCAAAGAAGCGGATTTTATTGTGCTGTACGCCAAAACAGATGTTGAAGCAGGCGCTCGTGGCATTAGTGCTTTTATGATCCCGAAAGGAACAGAAGGCGTCGCGTTCTCTCACCCAGAAAAGACCATGGGACTGCGTGGTAGCACCATCTATGAATTAGCACTCAACTGTTGGCTGCCAGAATCGGCATTACTAGGCGAAGAGGGCAAGGGTTTCCATACGGCGATGGAAGTGTTGGATAAAGGTCGTGTAGAAGTGGCGGCAACGTCATTGGGGATCGCCCGTGCAGCCATGGAAAGTACATTAGGCTGGGTGAAAGAGCGTCAGATTGGTAAGAAGCCGCTGGCGGCTTATCAAGGGACGCAATGGAAGCTTGCTGATATGCACACCCAGTTGGAAGCCGCGCGTATGCTGACATGGAACGCGGCTGAGCTGCGCGATTCTGGGCAGCGCTTTAGTTTGCAATCAGCCACCGCAAAACTGTTTGCGGCGGAATGCGCCGGTTTTGTGACGGATGCCGCGCTGCAATTGCATGGGGGGTATGGTTATATTCGCGATCTACCCCTAGAGCGCTATGTACGAGATGCCCGCATTTTGCGTATCTTTGAAGGGACGTCAGAAATTCAAAAAATCATTATTTCTCGCGCCGTTCTCGACGCTTAATTTTGATGTGATCGACCCGATAGGTAAGACAGGACTTATCGGGGTTTTTCCAGCAATGAGTATCTAAGCAATAACAGGAGCACTACCCTGACAACAGGATCATGGACTTAAAAACACAACAACAATCAGGTTTAAGAATGTATTTCAATTATTAATGACGGGTAGATAAAACAATAACATACCTGCATCACGTCAAATGTCTGTGCTCACAACATAGAGAATTCATTACTGACGACTAATTGGTTCATTCTTTAAGCCAGCCTTGCTTAAAGAGGAATTACCATGACAGTTTCCAACGATATCATCGGGCAAAAGCAGTCTCGCCAAGATAATGTTCCGCTTATCGAAGCACGTTCCATTGACTATATTCCTGAATCTGAGCGACATGGGACGTTGTCGAGCCAATTCACACTGTGGTTTGGGGCTAACTTACAAATCACCGCAATCGTCACCGGTGCGCTAGCGGTTGTACTGGGGGGCGATGTCTTTTGGTCGTTGATTGGCTTGTTTATCGGCCAATTACTGGGGGGCGCGGTTATGGCGCTCCATGCGGTACAAGGGCCGAAGCTGGGTCTACCTCAAATGATCTCCAGCCGCGTGCAGTTTGGGGTTTATGGTGCGGTCATCCCGATTTTATTAGTCTGCATGATGTACGTCGGATTCTCGGCCAGTGGGACAGTATTGGCGGGGCAGGCTGTGGGGCAATTACTGAATGTCAGTGATTGGATGGGGATCGTGATTTTCGGGATTGTGATCATCGGTATCACTATCTGCGGCTACCGCATCATCCACATTCTCGGTAAAGTGGCGAGTGTCGTCGGCGTTATCGCCTTCTTCTACCTGTTCTTCCGTCTGTTCTATATGAATGACGTCTCAGTATTATTATCAAATCGTCATTTCGATTGGACAAATTTCCTATTAGCGATGTCGCTATCGGCTTCTTGGCAGATTGCATTTGGCCCTTATGTGGCGGATTACTCCCGTTATTTGCCAACCAAAACCCCAACCATTAAAGCGTTTTTAGCGGTGGGTTCAGGTACGGTGATCGGGACTCAAGCCTCGATGATCCTAGGGGTGTTTGCGGCAGCGCTTGCTGGCAATCAATTTGCGGGTCATGAAGTTTCCTACATTGTTGGCTTAGGCAGCACGGGCTTAATTGCAGCGCTGCTGTATATCAGCATTTTCTTTGGCAAAGTGACGATTACCGCGCTGAATGCTTACGGTAGCTTTATGTCGATGGCGGCGATTTGGTGTGGTTTCCGTGGAAAACACCAGATTTCCCGTGGGCAGCGTCTGTTCTTTATTATCCTCATGGTGAGCTTTTCGACGGCTTTAGGTCTGGCTGGGCAACATTCATTCTTAAAACTGTTCTCGGCTTTCTTGCTGTTCTTATTAGCGTTCTTTACACCATGGAGTGCGATTAACTTAGTGGATTACTACTGGGTGACGAAAGGTCGCTACGATGTTCCGCAATTATCCAACCCGAATGGCCGTTATGGTCGCTGGAACAAAGTGGGGATCATCACCTACGTGGTTGGCGTATTGATTCAAATGCCATTTATTGCCACCGGATTCTATACAGGCCCGTTGGTCGATAGCCTAGGCGGCGTGGATATTTCGTGGATTGTCGGTTTAGTGGCCACCAGTATCATCTACTATGTCGCGGTAAAAATTTGGCCAATGTCAGTGGCGCCAAGCCTGATATTGCCAGAAACCAAATAAGGTTTATTTCTTAGGTAACATCTTAATTTTCCAACGATAAAAATAGTCAGTGATGGCGTCCTAGCAGTGAAAATATTCACTGCTATGGGCTCCCTCAACTCAAAAATAGCAGTAACAAAGTGCGCGATAGGAGTGGTTATGAAAATTTTAGTCGCAGTAAAACGGGTCATTGACCATAACGTCAAAGTACGGGTTAAAGCCGATGGCTCTGGAGTGGAGCTGGCGAATGTCAAAATGGCGATGAACCCGTTTGATGAAATTGCGGTAGAAGAGGCGGTACGCTTGAAAGAAGCGGGCAAAGCTACCGAAGTAGTTGCAGTCTCCATTGGTGAAGCCACGGCGCAAGATACGCTGCGTAGTGCAATGGCGATTGGGGCTGACCGAGCCATTTTGATTCAAAAACCCGCAGAGATGGCGTTAGAGCCGCTGGATATTGCCCGTCTTTTACAGCAAGTGGTGAATCAGGAGCAACCGGATTTAATTTTACTCGGCAAGCAAGCCATTGATGATGATTGCAATCAAACTGGGCAGATGCTTGCAGCGCTATTGGGTTGTGCGCAAGCCACCTTTGCCTCACACATTGTGGTCGAGGGCGAAACGCTGCAAGTCACGCGTGAAATCGATGGCGGCTTAGAAACCTTATCCATGGGATTGCCTGCGATTGTGACTACCGACTTGCGTTTAAATGAACCTCGCTATGCCACATTGCCTAACATCATGAAGGCAAAGAAAAAAGCATTAGACATCATTGATATTTCCACACTGAATTTTAGCCCATTAGAGCAAGTAAAAATCGTCAACGTGATGGAACCGAAAAAGCGTTCTGGGCAGTGCACCATGTTGAATGATGCCGCCACGTTAGTGACTGAACTGCAAGCCAAAGAAGTGATTTAACAGGGAGCCTGAACATGAGCCAATTATCCGTTTTAGTCGTTGTTGAGCACGATAACCAAACCATTAAATCTTCAACCTATAACAGCATAACGGCGGCACGCGAAATCATTGCACAGGGCGGAAGCTTGCATGTGCTGGTGTCGGGAAGCCAAGTGGCTGCGGTGGCACAATCCGCGGCATCCATTCTCGGCGTCGAAAAAGTCATAACCGTCGATGCCGAACCGCTCAAAAATGCGCTGGCGGAATCCATGACGAGCGCGGTGGTTGCCGTGGCGCAGGGCTATAGCCACATTATCTTTCCTGCGACCACATTTGGTAAAAACATTGCCCCTCGCGTCGCTGCCACGCTGGGTATTTCCCAGATTTCGGATATTACCCAAGTGGTGGATGCACAAACGTTTGTCCGCCCAATTTATGCCGGAAATGCGTTGGCGACGGTGCAAAACAATGGCAATCAGGTGGTGATCACCGTACGCAGCTCAGCATTTTCAGGAGCGACTGCAACCCAGTCCCCTGCAGGAATCGAACCTGTGTCTGTTGCGCAGTTCACCCAACTTTCGGCGCTCACTAGCCAGTCATTAACCCAGATGAGCCGTGCGGAATTAAGCTCTGCCAAAGTGGTGATTTCAGGGGGGCGCGGTTTAAGTTCCGGTGAGAATTTTGCTTTGCTGGAAACCATTGCCGACAAATTAGGGGCTGCGGTGGGGGCTTCCCGTGCGGCAGTGGATGCGGGGTATGTGCCAAATGATTATCAAGTCGGACAAACGGGCAAGATCGTCGCGCCAGATCTGTATATTGCAGTTGGGATCTCCGGCGCCATTCAACATATCGCGGGCATGAAAGAGAGCAAAGTGATCGTGGCGATTAACAGCGATCCGGAAGCGCCGATTTTCCAAGTGGCAGACTACGGCATTGTGGGGGATCTGTTTGAGATCTTACCTGAATTTGATAAAGCGCTGGCGTAGGAGAGAGCAAAATGACTATCGACAATAGTGCGAATGTTTCGGCGTCTTGTGCGCGAGAATCCATGGAGTTTGATGTCCTGATTGTCGGTGGTGGGCCCGCAGGATTATCGGCGGCAATTCGCATTAAACAGCTCTCGTTACAAACCGGTCGGGAGCTTAGCGTCTGCTTAATTGATAAAGGCGCCGAAGTTGGGGCGCATATTTTATCGGGCGCAGTGATCGATCCGCGTGGACTGAATGAGTTATTACCCGACTGGCAGCAAACCGTTTCTGCCTCACTCACCGCCGTCAGTGAAGATCGTTTTTTATGGCTCAAAGAGAACAAAGCCAGCAAATTGCCATTATCTTTGTTACCTGCTTGCCTGAAAAACCACGGTAATGTGATTGGCAGCCTTGGGCAAGTCAGTGCAGCACTTGCAGTAGAATCGGAGCAACTCGGTGTCGATATTTTCCCGGGGTTTGCGGCTACCGAAATCCTTTTTGATGATGCAGGACAGGTTATTGGCGTCACCACTGGCGACATGGGGCTAGACAAACAGGGCAACCCGACAGCCATGTATCAAGCCGGTATGAACCTGTTAGCCAAAATGACTTTTTTCGCTGAAGGGTGCCGAGGGCAACTGGGTAAACAGTTAATTGCTCATTTTGATTTAGCGGCAAACCGCGGTAAACAGACTTATGGGTTGGGCCTTAAAGAGATTTGGCAAATTCCTAAAGAGCAGCATCAAGCGGGGCTCGTGGTGCATTCAATCGGCTGGCCGTTGGATAACCAAACCTATGGGGGCGGATTCGCGTACCACTATGGGGAAAACTTAGTCGCTGTGGGGCTGGTGGTAGGGCTGAATTATGAAAATCCTTATTTATCCCCATTCGATGAATTTCAGCGTTTAAAAACTCATCCTGCCTTCAGTGCTTTTTTGCAAGGAGGTGAGCGCGTGAGTTATGGGGCGCGTACCATGGTGGCGGGGGGGTTATCCGCATTACCAGAGTTAAGCTTCCCCGGCGGTGCATTAATTGGCGATGATGCAGGTTTTTTGAATGCAGCGCGCATTAAAGGTAGCCACTGCGCGGTGAAAAGCGGCATGTTAGCGGCAGAGGCTTTATTTGAATCGTTCGTCGAAGATAGCGTCGATTACGCAGAATTTACCCGCCAATTTCAGCAAAAGTTCGAACAAAGCTGGTTGTATGACGAACTTTATCGGAGCCGTAATTTCAAGCCGTATATGAAAAAAGGGTTAGTGATGGGGTCGTTGATGTTCGGTGCTGAGCAATGGTTATTAAAGGGGCGTAGCCCTTGGACGCTGAAGCTCAAACGGGATGATCACCAAGGGCTTAGGCCTGCCAGTGAATTTCAGCCTATCCATTATCCAAAACCGGATGGCAAACTGTCATTTGATAAACCCTCATCGGTGTTTTTATCCAATACAAACCATGCAGAAGAGCAGCCTTGCCACTTACGTTTAAAAGATAATGAAATTCCTATTCGCGTGAATTTATCCACTTATGCTTCACCGGAAACGCGATATTGCCCTGCGGGTGTGTATGAAATAGTGAATGATCAGGCGCAGGAAAAACTGCAAATAAATGCGCAGAACTGCCTGCATTGCAAAGCGTGTGATATCAAAGACCCTCTGCAAAATATTACGTGGACAGCACCGCAAGGGGGAGAAGGACCTATTTATCAAGGCATGTAGTTATCTTTGTTGTGAGAAAATGATTTGTTGTGATGTTGATGTGTTGATACCTGACGTAATGTCTGTGATGTGGAGATTATCGAACGGTATTTTCTTTGTTTATCAGTCGTTTTGGGGCCAGAGTGCCCCATTTTTTATGCTTGTTTTATTTGGTAACAGCTTTATTTGATGAATGTTTATTACCAAAGATTAACTTTCAATGCGGGAATGTAATTTCAATTTATAGCGGGAGCCTGCGCTGATCATATTGACGTAGCTGATCAACGTGCTGCCTGTCCATGTACGGCGGCTTAGCTGCAAACAAGGGGCATGTTCTTTGATGGATAAGGCTTGAGCGATAGGCTTAGTGGCCAAAATTGCTTCAATGGTATGCTCCATTTCACTGACAGGGAAATGGCGCTGTAAATAGCCGCTTGGAGTTTCACTATTGCCAAAATGCTGCTGAACAAATTCAGGGGCAATACTATGATTCACATAGCGTTCCTCTAGCATCAGTGGAATGTCATTTTCAAAATGCAGCATTTTGCAGTAGCCAATATCGCTGCCTTCCGTGACACCAAGTTGTAGGGCAATTTCTGCAGTGGCAGGGATGATTTTTAGCTGTAGCTGGTGGCCTGCATATTTATTCCCACTAACTGAAATTTCATCAAAAATATCAAAGGCTTTGGTGACGGGGAGTTCATGCTTTTGAGTAGCAACAAAAGTCCCTTTTCCTGCAATCCGATTTAAGATGCCTTTCTGGCTGAGTTCAGAAATCGCTTTATTTACCGTCATACGGCTAACATTAAATTGGGCACATAACTCAAGTTCAGTGGGGATCTGAGTTTCGGGTTTGAAAATCCCTAAATCAATACTCCGTAGGATGTAAGATTGAATTTGCTTGTAGGCCGGTTTTGATGTCATCGCGTTTATTCAAATTTGTCGTTAACGGTAGGGATAAAATAACGGTTTCTTGGGATGTAATGTATTCAAAATAACTCATCTGCGCCAGTCTAGCAGTAATTATTTCCTTTACTAGAGTCTGGTTGCATTTTAAGAGTAAAACAGGCATTTATCAGCTTTTAACTGATTGCCTTTGAGCCTGTAATTATCTGAATTGTTCTAGTATAGGGCAAGTTTAACTAGGGCAATATACCTTTATTTATTATCATAATGTTAAATTAACTATAACAAATAGGCATCATTGATGGGTGTTCAATATTTTCACGTTAAGCTAATTCAGTGCGATTATAAACAGGTTTCACCAGAGGGCATGGTGAGACTAATAACTTCGGATAAAGTGTTTTTTTTCAATGCTGAAGATTTTGAAAACAGTCAAATATTTTTGGAACGATTGAATAAAGACGACACGTTGATTATTTCTGCTGAACAACTGAATGATGGGAGCTATTGGCTCAATTGGGTGTATCACCCAGAACATGGCCGTTTGGAACCTGATAGAAACCTTAAATTTGACAAAGGGTTAGTAAAGCAGTACCTGCTTTCTTTTGGGCTTGCTGCACTCTTTATCCCCGCATTTTTTTGCGTGTTTAATGATGAAGAGAGCACATGGTTAATTGTTTTAGGGTCATTATTAGGCATGGCGGCTTTTGTGGGGGCTGTTCTGCTGTCTATGTGCATTTCACAAACCTTCACTATTTTTAGCCGAAAACGAAAAACCATCTTACGCGCATTAGATTTAGTGATAGCGGGCAAGTTTCAGGTAATTTCTGGCGAAAGTCTGATTCAGATTGAAGGAATTAAAAACCCGAAATCCAAACCACTCAAAATAAATTCTCGAAAGCAAAAGCCTATCCCTGAAACCGCGTTACAGGTGACAAAAGGCAAAGTGAATATTAAGAGTATCAAGACGATTGAATATTATTATCGTGGGGGAACATACACCCGCAATGAAGTAGAGCTTCAAGTGAATAAAAGCCATTTAAACCTCAAGTTAGATGGCTCAAAACCCTTCTTTAATAACCACAGCTTTTTTCTCGCTCAAGGGGATGAGGTAGAAGTCTATCACTCCAAAGTCGAAGATAGGTTTCCTGATAGCGTCGTATTTGGTCTGTATAACCACCAAGATAATTTAGCTTACACGTTGTCTGCCCGAGGTATGGCGCAAGAACGCGGACTGTATCTGGCGTTATGGGGGATCACGGGCATTATTTTGGCATTATTCTTGGCGATTTTTGGCGCGACAGCAATTAGCGATATTGTTGACAGGGGAAATCACTGGGATTATTGGGATTGGCTGTATTTGCTCGATAATGACCTGATATTTATTGGTTTTGCCAGCTCGATAACATTGGGCATCTGTTTCTTAATTGCCCTTGGTATGGCGGCTTATTATCGATTTTCGAAACGGGGTAATGGCTATTACCAAACCCAAGCTGTCTTGAGCGCATTACGACGCCAACAAGGTAAAGATACTTATGTTATGGAGGTACGCTAATGAATCCATTTCTAAGTTGGCGTTTTCTGGTGACGGGTGCCGTTTTCTTGGTGTGTATTGGATCAACATTGATACTGGTATTTGGTGGGAATGATACGCCATGGCAGTGGAAAGAGAATAGCCAAGAGAGCAATGCTTATATTGCGGATTATGATTATGCCAAAACGTATCCTGCGAAAGACGGCACGCTGATCATTGCCCAGAAAAATGGCCGCTCATCCTACTATTACAATCGGTCAGATTTGTTTTCGCCTGCACAGGAAGATAGTTATCAGGTGTTATTTGCCAATAAAGATAGCGTGCGTTTTATCACGCAATTTAGCGACAGTTTTTATAACGCGGTGTGTGAAGAGTCTCAGTGCCTTTTAATGGTGCGCGATGGGTATCGAATTGTGAATTTAGCGGATAATTCGATTAAGCCTCTAACGCCTTGGAAAGATGGGTATGGTGAATACATTTATGCGGCAATTACCGGGAAAATGTACCAAAGTGGTCAGGGGGAGCCTTATGTCTTGATCGACAACCAAAAGATCTTCACCAGCACGGATAAAGGGCTTACGTGGCAATATTTGATGGATCCACGTGAGCTTGTGAAGCGTTTTTATCCTGAAGAAATCGCGGATAATTCGACATTTTCTTATGCGGTTCATGATGGCAATGTGATTGTGTGGTACAGCTACGGTAACGAAATGGGCTCTCTTGAAGTGGTGGTGAACATCGCGCAGAAAAACGTAGTGAGCCATCGATGGTTGCCTATTCGTATTAATGAGGCGGTTCAGAATCAGAAAGGGGATATTTATTTGGCGGCTCAAGAGCCTTCCCGCCGATTATTTTCCCTTTATCAGTATCAAGATGGGAATTTTAAGCTAATCAAGGAAGCGGGTTATAACCATCTGCAAGATATGGTTATCTGGGACGATGGCTTGTTGGTGATGGAATCAGCGAGAAGCGGACAGAAATGTTTGATCCTCGATTTTGCTAGCAATCAATTGCATCGCCGCTCAGAGCTAGAATGGTATCAAAAATTATATATTCCTGAATTACGTGGGTTTATTGAATTATCAAGTAATTACAGTGATTCGCCAGCGTTAACCGCAGGCGAGAAGGTGCATTACCGTCTCGCGTATTAATTTCAAAGTATTAGTTTCAAAATTGAATAGGGGCGATATGCCCCTATTTGCCAATTTACCTCTATTTACTGGCTAACCCGCTATCTATGGGCGTTTTCGTGGCAGTAAAATCACGGCTGTTGCCGCTATCACCGCCACCACCGAGAAGGCGATAAAGTTCCAGCTGGTCGCTATCCCCAAACTGGCGATATACGCACCAAACATAGGCCCCGTCATCGCACCAATTCGTGAGAAACTTAATGCCCAGCCAGTCGCTGAAGCACGGGCTTTTGATGGGTAATAATTGGCGATGTAGCCAGTTAAAATCAGCGCTGCGGAAATACTGCCGACCCCAGCAAATGCCACAAGTAAATAGTTAATATAGATATTTTGTTTGAAAACCATGCAGCCAATGCCTATCGCGCCGAGCAAGAAGAAAAAGGCAACCGAGCCGCGAACGCCGCGTTTATCTGCAATTTTTCCTAAGAATAAGCCCCCTAATGCGGATGCTAAGCTAAATACCACAAGGAAAGTTAGGCTGGAACCTAAGTTATAGCCTTCTTTGCGCATAATCGACGGTAGCCAGGTATTTAAGCCATACACCAGCAACATGCCGCAGAATAGGGCTATCCAGAAACACGCGGTTGCGCGCAAATGTGTCCACGCAAAAACCACGGAGACTATTTCTTTCAAACGTTGAGGTTGCTGTTTTTGCTGTGCGGGTGGAGCTTGATATTCAACGTCTAATTTCTGTGCCAGAGATTGTGCTTCGGTGTGGCGCCCTTTGTGAGTTAGAAATTCAAGGGATTCAGGCAAGATACGTGCCATCGGCCAAATTAACAAAAGCGGTAATGCACCAAAGCCAATCACACTGCGCCATCCAAATTGTTCTAGCAACCACATAGCGACCAGTGCGGCGCTGAGGATCCCCAATGAGTAGCCGGAATACATAATGCCGTAGTTAAAAGAACGTTTTTCAGCAGGGGAATATTCGATGGTCAACGCGGCTGCTACGGGAATAACACCCCCGAGTCCAACGCCACCAATAAAACGCATCAGCCCAAACATCCAAGGTGTTGGGGCAAGGGCAGCGGCAAGCATCGTCAATGAAAAGAGCGTGACGCAGGCTAAAAGCATACGTCGGCGACCGTAGAGTTCACTCAGCGTACCGATAATAAATGCCCCAAAAAACATGCCGACTAAAGCGTAGCTGCTAAGAGCGCCAAGTTCTAAAGGGGTGAGATTCCACTGTTTATATTCTGCGAGAGTGGGAAGAACAGCGCCCATCACGCCAACATCATAGCCTTCAAATAAAATGCTCATCCAGCAGATAAATAACACTTTCGAGGTGGTTTTTGTGGTGCCAAAAGATTTAATCGCGACTGTCTCTGTTGTCATACATCACTCTCTTATGGGGTGCTTAGTTGGGTTGAATGCAGAGTTGCAGGTATTTTTATTATTTAAATTGTCGCTTATACACTCATCTTTTCTGCAATAAATAACAATTGAAAGTGTTAATGAAAAGTTAAAATCATGCACTAAGTGGATAGAGTTAGCAGTAAACATTAAATAGTGGTGACGACTGGGAATTTATCCACAAAATAAAACTCTAATGTGATATTGCAGTTGTGTTATTACTCAAAAAAGGCGTTATATGAACTTAAAAGCAGTGTGTCTCGTAGGGCTTGCGATCGCGGCATTACCAATGTTGGCGTCAGCAAAATCGACTTCAGCCTTAAAATCCCCAGAAAAGAATGTGTTATGCGATAAATATGTGTGCGTTAGCGCCAAAGAGGGCGTTTCTGTTGCACTAACGAAAAAATACTTAGGTGATAAACGCGCGAAAGCAATTGAGCAAGGTGGCGATTTTGATAAAACGGCGATGACGTTTGCCAATGGAATTTTTTGCGATATTAACGAGCAAAAATGCCATGTGGATCGTTACTTTGAGGCGGATGGTAAGCGAAGCGCAGTATCTAAAGAGTACACTCAAAAACTGTTTGGAAAATAATAGTTATATTTAGATTGTTAAAATCCTTACTAAAAGTAAAGCCTTTGTATAAGGCTTTACTTAATTAAAATAAATTCGATTTCAAATGACTTTTTAACGTTAGAAAATTAAGTTTAAAATTACTATCTATTATTTAATTATAAAATAACCTCAATTTATTAACCTTTATTTAATGGTTATTAAGATAAATAATATTGTGACCCTAATCATAGTGTGGAGTGGGATTTAACGCTTTTTGTGATGCAGGTACAAATAATAGACAATTGCTATTATCTTTATCTAAGAATTGTTATATACCATACTCAAGGTTGTACTAATTCCTTGCTAATGGGAGTCATAGTATGTTTCTTTTAAGTGAGTTGTTAATGTCGAGGCGCTTCTTCTATTTGAAGAAATGGTTCAATATTGATATTTCTTTGGCCTTTTTCTTTCCGCATAAATAACCTTTCTTTTTTCTCTCTCTCAAGATCTATTCGCTTATTTTTATAAGTTCGAATTTTTGTTTTTATTATTTAATGAAAAATTAAAGGTATTATCATGGCTAAAAGAATCGTTGAACCGTTCCGTATTAAAATGGTAGAAAATATCCGTATTCCATCAAGAGAAGAACGCGAAGCGGCATTAAAAGAGGCGGGTTATAACCCATTCTTATTACCGAGTAGTGCTGTTTATATTGACTTGTTAACGGACTCCGGTACTAACGCAATGAGCGACCACCAATGGGCCGCGATGATCACGGGTGATGAAGCGTACGCGGGTTCTCGTAACTATTATGATTTAAAAGATAAAGTTAAAGAGATGTTTGACTACGACTATGTGATCCCTGCTCACCAAGGTCGTGGTGCTGAGAACATGTTATTCCCTGTTTTACTGAAAGTGAAACAAGAACAAGGCGGCGCGAAAAAGCCGGTATTTATTTCTAACTTCCACTTTGATACTACCGCTGCCCACGTTGAATTAAATGGCTGTAAAGCGATTAACATTGTTACCGAAAAAGCCTATGACTCAGAAACTTATGATGATTGGAAAGGCAATTTCGATATTCAAAAATTAAAAGATAATATTGCAAAACATGGTGCTGAAAACGTGGTAGCGATTGTTTCTACCATCACCTGTAACAGTGCGGGTGGTCAGCCAGTTGCGATGGATAACTTGAAAGAAGTTTATGAAATCGCGAAACAGCATAATATCTTTGTGGTAATGGACTCCGCACGTTTCTGTGAAAACGCATATTTCATCAAAGAGCGTGATCCAAAATATAAAAATTCAACAATTAAAGAAATCATTCTGGATATGTACAAATACGCTGATGCGCTCACTATGTCAGCGAAAAAAGATCCACTGTTAAACATTGGTGGTCTGGTCTGTATTAAGAATGACGAGAAAATATTTACGTTGGCAAGACAGCGCTGCGTACCAATGGAAGGCTTCGTAACCTATGGTGGTTTAGCGGGTCGTGATATGGCGGCAATGGTACAAGGCTTAGAAGAAGGGGCTGGGGAAGATTACCTGCATTATCGTATCGGTCAGGTGAAATATCTGGGTGACCGTTTACGTGAAGGCGGTATCCCAATTCAGTATCCTACTGGTGGACACGCTGTGTTCGTGGACTGTAAAAAACTGGTTCCACAGATCCCAGGTGACCAATTCCCTGCGCAAGCTGTGATTAACGCGCTGTATTTAGAGTCAGGTGTTCGTGCTGTTGAAATTGGTTCATTCCTATTAGGTCGTGATCCTGAAACGGGCAAACAAAAACATGCTGATATGGAATTCATGCGTTTAACTATTGCACGACGTGTTTATACCAACGACCATATGGATTACATTGCAGATGCTCTGATTGGCTTGAAAGATAAATTCGCAACGCTGAAAGGTTTAGATTTCGAATATGAGCCACCAGTATTAAGACACTTCACTGCAAGATTAAAACCCATCAAATAATAGGTAGTTCTGCGGGTTCCCGTGCAATGCGGGAACCTTATCCCTTATTTTTAAGGTGACCAACATGAACAATTCGGCAGCCAAGAAAGAACCCTCCATAATGGTAGGGGGTTTTGTGCTAGGCGGAGCCATGATCGGGGCAGGTATGTTTAGCTTGCCAACCATTATGGCTGGAGCTTGGTTTATTAACTCGATAGTAATATTACTGATTGTTTGTTTCTTTATGTTTCACTCAGGGATCTATATTTTAGAATGTATATCCAAATATGGAGCCGGCACTAACTATTTTTATATTTCAAAAGAATTATTACCAAAATGGGCCTGTTATATTGCCAATGCAGCATTAATATTTGTTTTATATATATTGATATATGCTTATATTTCTGCGGCCGGATCTGTTATCAAAGAAGCGTCGGCAATATATGGATTTGATGTTAACCTAAGAGTGATATTTGTTATCTTCACTTTACTGTTAGGTGCAAGTATTTGGTGGAGTGGTATTGCGGCAAGTAGATTAACATCATTATTTTTATTTATTAAAATTGTTTTATTTATTCTCGCTTTCTCAGGGTTATTCTTAATTGTCAAAACTGACTTATTATTAACGTCTCCAGTAGGCGATAGTCAGTTATCTTTACTGCCATTTGTCTTTATTATTATTCCTTATGCCATCACTTCGTTTGGTTATCACGGTAACGTCTGTAGTTTGTATAAGTTGTATCATGAAAATGAACGTAAAGTGGTTAAAAGCTGTGTGATTGGTTGTGTACTGGCTTTAATACTCTATTTCCTTTGGATATTGGGCACCATGGGGAATTTACCTCGAACAGAATTCCTAACCATAATTAATAAAGGTGGAAACCTCGATGCGTTTATTGAGTCACTGTATGCGGTATTAAGCAGCCCACATATTGCGACATTCTTATTATGGTTTTCGATTAGTGCTGTATTTTGTTCATTCTTAGGGGTTGCGATTGGTTTATTCGACTACATTCTGGCGTCACTAAACTTTAATGATAATTCTTCAGGCAGAATGAAAGCGGCACTGTTATGTTTTATACCTCCTCTAGTTTTATGTATGTTATTCCCAAATGGTTTCTTAATTGCGATTGCTTATGCGGGGATGGCGGCGTGTATCTGGGCAATTATTTGCCCGGCAGTCATGGCATTAAAAGTGAGAGAGCGTTTCCCTAACTCGACGTTTAAAGTGTGGGGAGGCAAAGGGCTAATCTATGCAGTTATAGCCTTTGGTGTTGTTGGTATTATTTGTCAGTTGTTAGCGCAGTTTAATGTATTGCCGATATACCGTTAATTTTTCAAATTAAGATGTAGTAATCACTGCCAAAGGTACAGCGAGGGTTTGCTGTACCTTTTTTATAGAAAATTAATAACGAGCAAATACGGATTGGCTACCATCCTTTTTAAAACTCATCACTGAATAGGCTTGTTTAAATCCGCTTGGTTGCTCCATGCCTAAACTGCCCGCTGGCATACCTCCGACAGCAATACCTGCAACGTCATCAGGTAGCGTATTGATTTTCGCTAAGCTATCGAGAGGAACGTGACCAACAACCAATTTGCCATTAATTTTGGCGGTATGGCAGCTGCGTAGTGAGTTAGGTAAATTGGCTTCTTGATTGATTTTATCGATCTCTTGATAGGTGACATCGTGAATTTTCACGTCATAACCTGCTGCTTTTACTGCTTCGCCCCAAAGATGGCAGCAACCGCAACTTTCTTCTTTGTACAGGTCAACAACTTGGCTTGCTGCAACAGAGGAAAATGACGCCGCCAATAGTGCAGTGAATAACAATTTTTTCATGTCAGTATTACTCCAAAAATAAGATATTGTTATTTAAATAAAAAATAAGGGTGCGAAATTTAAGCAGGTTTGTATTTCTCTTATTCGAGTTCTTATAGAACTTCTGAACCATAAAGCTTCCCGTAGGGGGAAGCTCAAGAGCTAAAACAGATTTTTGCTTATATTTACAGAACCTGATGATGGTGTTTTCTTACAGAAACAGAGCAATACTTTGGGAGGTCAATCACAAACTGGAAGATAGGGTGATTGTATAAAAATGGAACGTTTGTGGATAAAAAACAGGCATTATGTCTCTAAAATCAATCATTAAGCTAATTTTTAATCGGATTATTTTGCACTTTTTTTGATGTCTAAAAGTCAGAAAGCAATTGAAAATAATTAAATTTTTCTCTTTTACCGCCGATAAATTAAACAAAGATCATTTTATTTTATCAAAAGAGAAATTCCATGCAGAAACTTCGAAATTATTCAATACGTGCTGTGATGCTCGTACTACTTGGCATTTTATGCCTAAACCTTGGGGGCATAAGCCTGTATAGCGGTTGGTCCTTATCGCGTATTTCTGACGGTATCCATGTTGACCGACAACTGGTGAAACAGATGACGGTACTGAGTCAGGGCAATGACCAGTATTTTCGTTTTGTCACTCGCTTAACCCGCGTGATGGAAACCAAAAATGAGGGCAAGGAAGGGGATTACGCCTTGGTCAAAGACGCACTCGTGAATATGGAGCGTTATCTTGAGGAGATGAAGTCCATTTCTCCGGGGCCGATGGATAAAGCCATTTCCGACCAAGTGATTAATAGCTGGCAAGCGCTGCTCGATGAAGGCGTGAAACCACAATTAGCCATTTCCATGGGGGATGATAAGGCGGCTTATTTGGCGCATGCCCATAATGTCACGCCAGCATTGAGCCGCACATTCGGCGCAGCTATCACACAGTTTAACCAAACTGCGGATGTGATGATTGAGCACACGCGGGAAGCGGTTGATGAGCACATGAATATGACGCGAGTAGTGATTATCATCGCGACCATTTTTGGTTTGCTAATTTTGATCTTCACTGACCGCTATTTGGCTAAGATGATGCAACGACCGCTGGAGCTGATCCGCCAATATTTCGATAAGATTGCGAAGGGGGATTTAAGTCAGCCAATCGAGCCATTTGGTCGTAACTGTGTCGGTAAACTTTTCCCATTATTAGAAGAGATGCAGAACAGTTTACGTGATGCGGTGTTGACGATCCGCAATGGTAGCGAAAGTATTTATCGCGGTGCGACAGAAATATCTAACGGCAATAGTGACCTTTCATCACGAACGGAAGAGCAAGCCGCAGCCTTGGAAGAAACCGCGGCCAGCATGGAGCAAATCACAGCAGCAGTGCAGTTGAATGTGGAAAATACCCACCAAGCCAACCAATTGGCTGCTGAAGCCTTTGTAGTTGCTAATCAAGGGGATGCGATTGTTGAGTCAGTGGTGAGCACGATGGATGAGATCTCCCAGAGTGCCAAAAAAATCTCTGACATCATCAGCATGATGAATGACATCAGTTTCCAAACCAATATTTTGGCATTAAATGCCTCCATTGAAGCGGCGCGAGCAGGGGTTCATGGTCGTGGATTTATGGTGGTTGCCGCCGAAGTTCGTAAGCTTGCGAGCCACAGTGCCGATGCAGCAATGGAAATTGAAAAGTTGATTGCAGAATCGAGCTCGTGTGTGGAGAAAGGCACGCATTTGGTGCATGAGATGGGCTCGACAATGAGTAATATTCTGCAAGGGATCAATGAAGTAACCGCGATTATGAAACAAATCACGACAGCTTCGGAGGAGCAGAGTAAAGGTATCGCACAGGTGGGTGTTGCCATCACCCAAATGGACAGTGTGACACAGCAAAATGCGTCTTTAGTTGAGCAAGTGGCAACAGCGGCAAGTTCATTAGAACATCAAACTGAAGAGTTGCAGGAATCGGTCAGTAAGTTTCAGTTAACCAGTGATGGACATACATTCACTGATTCCAAGGTTGCGATTGCATAATAGATGTTAATTACCAAGAAAACTTAGTAGGTTGAACCCAGTATGAATTTGCGTTTGTACTGGGTTTTTTTATTTATAGAGGAAGTTTTACATGGCTAAGCCAATTCTCGGCTTTCATCCCCGCTAAATGCCACTCAGATGCGGTTGTTATCGCGTAACCCAGTCGACTGTAGCTATCTTTCAAGGTAGTAACATGTATCGGAGTGGGAACAAAATTAAACAGCAGAGGGGCACTTAACTAAGTATTAGAAAGGAGGGGGATAGTGTTCAGATCGAAAGGGACAAAAAAAGCCCTTTCTAAAATCAGAAAGGGCTTCTAAAAACACTGCATTAACCGACTAGGATTAGTTCATGCCGTATTTTTTCAGTTTCTTACGCAGAGTTCCGCGGTTGATACCCATCATCAGGGCTGCACGGGTCTGGTTTCCACGGGTATATTGCATAACCATGTCCAACAAAGGCTGTTCTACCTCAGCCAATACCAGCTCATATAAATCGTTAACATCTTGATTATTTAATTGAGCAAAATAGTTCTTCAGTGCTTGCTTAACTGAGTCACGTAACGGTTTTTGAGTTACTTGATCTTGTGAATTTACAGTTGCAACGGTTAGTACGTCAGAATTTACGCGTTGTTCGAACATAGTTCTGTCAGCTCTTATCTTTTATTTACGCAAAAATTTTCAAAAAATGCTTCCAACACCTCCAGCTGTTCGCTGGCATCCTCAATGGCGTTGAAGGAGCGCCGAAACTGGTCATCAGGTGCATGTTCTTGTAAATACCAAGAAACATGTTTGCGCGCTATACGGGCTCCCTTGCCTTGACCATAAAAGTCGTGCAGTTCCCGTACATGCCCTAACATAATGCTTTTCACGTCTGCCATAGGCATCGGTGGCAATATTTCACCTGTGTCCAGATAATGTTGGATTTCCCGAAAGATCCAAGGTCTTCCCTGAGCTGCTCGTCCTACCATCAAGGCATCCGCCCCTGTGTAGTCTAAAACAGCCCTGGCTTTTAGCGGGTCAGTAATGTCGCCATTGGCAATAACCGGAATGGAAACAGTCTGCTTAACTGCCCGAATGTTGTCATATTCAGCTTCACCGTTGAACAGACAGGCTCTGGTTCTGCCATGAATGGTCAGGGCTTGAATACCACAATCTTCGGCCAATTGGGCAATCTCTATGCAGTTACGCTCTTCAGGTGACCAGCCTGTGCGGATTTTCAGTGTGACTGGCACATCCACAGCGTTTACAACGGTTTCCAGGATTGATTTTACAATCTCCGGATAACGCAGTAAGGCTGAGCCTGCAAGCTTACGATTCACTTTCTTAGCTGGGCAGCCCATATTGATATCAATGATTTGAGCGCCGCTCTCAACGTTAATTTGAGCTGCTGCGGCCATTTCATCGGGATCATTGCCAGCTATTTGAACGGAACGTACCCCGAGTTCATCGCGGTGAACCATCCTGAGTCTCGATTTATCTGTCTTCCAAACTTGTGGGTTAGAAGAAAGCATCTCCGATACCGTCATTCCAGCACCCATCGCATAACACAGAGACCTAAACGGTTTATCTGTGATACCTGCCATGGGGGCAGCAATAAGACAGTTTCTCAACTGATATTGTCCGATTCGCATAACTAAATGGGGGCCATACTGTGACTGCAAGGGCGCGTATATTACGCATTTTTTACGAGATATGAAAGGACAAACTTTGAGCAAACGGTTATTTATCACTAACTTTTTTATCTTGCTTTTTATAAAATAATAAAATTAGTGTTATTTAACAAGTTGTTAGGCGTTTTTTAACAACAGGAGCTAAAAATAACGATTACGTTGAATATCCAAGACTCACTTCTCGAGCAGAACAGATTATCACCAGCTATTGAGCAATATTTGAGCTGTAAGATAATCCATTCTGCAATTAATTTCAAAGAAATTATTCTTTGATTTTTACCGCAAACCCATTAAAAATGCTTGACACCAGTGATACGGCACCACTCATCTTTCTCTGCAACAGGGTCAATATTGAAGTCAGCACGATAAGCATCAGCAACCCCTTCAGCTTGGCTGGCTAACACGCCAGACAGACCTAAATGACCACCAGCACGCGGCAGTACACTGATCATCGGTGCAAGCTCACGCAATGGGCCTGCAAGGATGTTAGCGACAACGACATCAGCCTGAAGGTCTTGGGGTTGGTCTTTGGGTAAATAGAGCGACAGACGCTCTGAGACGCCATTACGTTCTGCATTATCGCGGCTCGCGAGGATAGCTTGTGGATCGATATCGATCCCGATCGCACGCGCTGCGCCGAGTTTTAATGCCGCGATAGCTAAGATCCCTGATCCGCAACCAAAATCGATAACGGTTTTACCTTCAAGATCCAACCCATCGAGCCATTCAAGGCATAATGAAGTCGTCGGATGGGTTCCCGTACCGAATGCTAAGCCGGGATCTAGCATCATGTTAACCGCGGTAGGATCTGGCACATCGCGCCAGCTAGGGCAGATCCATAAACGTTGACCAAAGCGCATTGGGTGGAAGTTATCCATCCATTCACGTTCCCAATCTTTATCTTCGATTTGTTCGATTTTATGAACGAAGCCAGCGCCGAGTAATGGGCTATTTTCTAACTGAGCGACCACCCATTTCATATCGGTTTCAGCGTCATACAGACCAATAACGTCGGTATCGCCCCACAGGCGAGTTTCTCCCGGAAGCGGCTCGAAAACAGGGGTATCATGGCTGTCTTGGAAGGTGACGGACACGGAGCCTGTTTCCATGAGTTCATCGCCAAGGGCTTCTGCGTCTTTTGCGTTTGAGTTTAGTCTTATTTGTATCCAAGGCATCGTTTTTTTCTCTTTTAAAATGCTCGTTATACTTCACGTTATAGCGTTGTTGGCTGCGCTCGCTAACCCTAGTCACATACTTATGTATGCTCCTAGGGATTAGCTCGTTTGCCGCCTAGCTATAACGCGAATTATTTAGAGCATTGCATTTGTTCATTTACATTAGGTAAAGCCAAAATCAATGAGTGCTAGTTACCTGTCCGTTTGGTGCCGATTGTACTGGATTTTTGCCAAAAAGATTACCGATCAAAAAGGCAATTAGGCTCAGGATCAGTGATGGCACAATGGCGTGAAAGCCCATAATTTCAATTTTGAATGAGGCGAAAATGGCGTAGCAAACACCGCCAACAATCATGCCGCTCAGAGCGCCAGTACCATTGGCTTTTTCCCAATATAATCCAAGAACCAGTGGCCACAGGAATACCGCTTCTAATCCACCAAATGCGAGTAAATTCAACCAGATAATCATTTGAGGTGGGTTCCATGCTGCAACCAGCAATAACGCGCCTAAAATCAACGTTGAGAAGCTGGAGATTCGTGCCAGTTTTTTCTCATTTTTAATTTGTTCAGGTGCCGCGTTAAGGTAGATATCTTTCACGATCGTCGCCGAAGATTGCAGTAATTGGGCGTTAATGGTGGACATAATTGCGGCCATTGGTGCTGCTAGGAAAATCCCTGCGGCAAATGGTGGAAGAACCTGAACCATCAAAGTCGGGATCACTTGGTCTGGAATGGTTAAATCCGGCAGTATGGCACGCCCTAAGGCGCCCGCGAAGTGCATACCAAACATCAAGATTGCCATCACAATGGTACCCAGAATGATACCTTTGTGGACGGCTTTGCTGTCTTTGTAAGAAATACAACGCACTGCGGTATGTGGTAACCCGATAACCCCAAAACAGACTAACACCCAGAATGAAGCCATAAATGGTCCGCTGAGGATATCGTTGGCACCTTCAGGAGAGACTAATTTCGGGTCGATGGCGTGCATTTTTTCCACGGCAGCTGGTAAACCACCTGCATGGTAGATAATGGCAACCAGCAAAATAATCGTACCCAGTAACATGACCAGCCCTTGTAAAGCATCGTTAAGGACACTGGCTCGGAAGCCTCCAATCGCGGTATACAGCGCGATTGATACGCCAAAAATCATTAATCCGTAGGTATAAGGAATGCCGGCCGCCGTTTCGAGTAGTCGCGCACCACCGATAAACTGCACCGTCATCGCCCCAAAGAAAGCGACTAATAAACTTACGCTAGCAAACCAAACGAGAAAACGACTTTGGTAACGGGCGTAGAGCATGTCGTTAAGGGTAACTGCATTGTAGCGGCGAGCTAAGATGGCAAATTTTTTGCCCAGTACGCCAAGAGAGAGCCAGATAGCCGGCAGTTGGATCATGGCGAGGAGTACCCAGCCTAACCCGTATTTGTAGGCGGCACCGGGACCACCGATGAAGGAGCTGGCGCTGATGTAGGTTGCGGTGATGGTCATGGCTAAAACAAAGCCGCCCATCGAGCGATTACCTAGAAAATACTCATTAAGAAATTCGCCTTTCGTGCGTTTTTTATAAGCGTAGAGCGAAAGGAGAAAAACGAGGAGCAGATAGCCGATTAAGGGCAGAAGAACTTCAGTCTGCATCTTTCTCCTCCAACGAGATATCTTTGAATACGAGTTTAACCATCATGATGCATAGCAAAATAAAGATGATAGGGAGAATCAGACATGACCATTCAAACCATAACGGTAATCCGGTAACACCAAGTGTGTTACTGGGTAGATAAGCACAAAGTACCCAACCTATCATGTAGGCAATAGTCAGATATAGCGCCCAACGAGCTTCCCTGTTTGATTGAAGAAAACGTTTGTCCATCCGCTTTTCCTCCTCATGTTGACAAAAATAATCGGGGATTGTACGACAATCTGAAGGGGGAGTGTGAAAAATAGCGTAATAAAACCGATAATCCTGCCATTTATAGGCAAAAAAATACCGGAAATTGGCTTTCCGGTATTTGTTTTTAATGACGAAAATGTCGATTATTCAGGGGATTATTCTTGAATACCGAGTTTTTTCTCCAAATAGTGGATGTTGGTTCCACCTTTGGCAAAGTTTTCATCATTCATGATCATCTGTTGTAATTCGATGTTGGTTTTAATCCCATCGATGATCAGTTCGTTCAGCGCGTTCTTCATACGAGCAATCGCGATTTCACGAGTTTCACCGTAAGTGATTAATTTACCGATCATTGAGTCATAGAACGGAGGAACAGAGTAGCCTGCGTAAATATGAGATTCCCAACGAACACCGAAGCCACCCGGAGAGTGGAAACGAGTGATTTTACCTGGGCTAGGCAGGAATGTGTGCGGGTCTTCTGCGTTGATACGACACTCAATCGCATGACCGTGAACATTGATCTGATCCTGAGTCACAGATAATGGTAAACCAGAAGCTACACGCAGCTGTTCTTTGATTAAGTCAACGCCGGTGATCATTTCGGTCACTGGGTGCTCAACCTGAATACGGGTGTTCATTTCGATGAAATAGAATTCGCCGTTTTCAAATAAGAACTCAAAAGTACCTGCGCCACGATAGCCGATTTCGATACAGGCTTTCGCACAGCGTTCACCGATATTACGACGAATTTCTGGGGTAATCCCCGGTGCTGGTGCTTCTTCAACCACTTTTTGGTGGCGGCGCTGCATTGAACAGTCACGTTCAGCTAAATAAACAGCATGACCTTGACCATCTGCCATCACTTGGATTTCAACGTGACGTGGGTTTTCAAGGAATTTCTCCATGTAAACCATGTCGTTGTTGAATGCGGCTTTTGCTTCTGCACGGGTCAGGTTAATGGAAGATTCTAAATCTTTCTCATTACGAACCACACGCATACCACGACCACCACCACCACCAGATGCTTTGATGATAACTGGGAAGCCGATGCGTTTAGCAATCGCTTTGTTCTTTTCAGTGTCGTTACCCAGTGGACCATCAGAACCTGGTACACATGGAACGCCTGCTTTTTTCATCGCGCTAATCGCAGAAACCTTGTCGCCCATTAGGCGGATGGTTTCAGCTTTTGGGCCGATAAAAATGAAGCCTGATTGTTCTACTTGCTCTGCAAAGTCAGCGTTTTCAGACAGGAAACCGTATCCTGGGTGAATCGCCTGTGCGCCTGAGATTTCAGCCGCTGCAATGATTGCAGGGATATTCAAGTAGCTTTTTGCCGATGCTGCTGGACCAATACAAATAGTTTCGTCTGCCAGCAACACGTGTTTTAAATCTCTATCTGCCGTGGAGTGAACCGCAACAGTTTTGATGCCGAGTTCTTTACATGCACGCAGAATACGCAGTGCAATTTCCCCACGGTTAGCGATAACAATTTTTTCCAGCATGGAAACGCCCCGTTATTCGATGACAACTAATGGCTCGTCAAATTCTATTGCATCACCGTTTTGCAACAAAATAGCTTTAACAACACCAGCTTTATCTGCTTCGATTTGGTTCATCATTTTCATCGCTTCAACGATGCAAAGAGGATCGCCAACTTTGACAGTTTGACCAACTTCAACGAATGGTTTTGCTTCTGGGCTTGGTGAGCGGTAGAAAGTACCAACCATTGGTGAGCGAACTTGGTGACCAGAAACTGCCGCAGGTGCTGCTGGAGCTGCTGCTTCTTGTGCTGGAGCAACTGCGTTAGCTAATGCAGGTTGTTGAGCAACTGGTGCTGAGTAGAACTGTTGAGGTGCAGCCATCATTTGAGATGCTGGTGATACACGACTGATACGTACTGACTCTTCACCTTCAGAAATTTCCAGTTCAGAAATGCCAGACTCTTCAACAAGCTCGATCAGCTTTTTAATTTTACGAATATCCATGGATATGATTCCGTACTCTTATATTTGGATTGAATTAATTAGTCGCACACGGTTAACCGCGGCTTGTAATGCAAAACTGTAACCATCTGCGCCAAGACCACAAATAACTCCATTAGACATATCGGAGAAATAAGAGTGATGACGAAAGGGTTCTCTCGCATAAATATTAGACAGGTGGATCTCGATAAACGGGATACAAACTGCCAATAGCGCATCTCGCAAAGCAACACTAGTATGCGTGAATGCGGCTGGGTTGATTATTATATAATCAACGTTACCTTGTGCTGCATGAATTCTATCGATAAGTTCATGCTCTGCATTTGACTGAAAATGGCTCAACTTCACGCCTAAGTTTTCTGCTTCTTGCATCAGGTTCGATACAATTTCAGTTAGAGGGCGAGGCCCGTATTTATCCGGTTCTCTAGAACCTAGCATGTTTAGGTTCGGCCCGTTCAGGAGCAAAATATGAATATCTTCTGTCATTGTGTTGCTAACTCCGACGATATGTCAATAATCTGACAACATAACGCGATGTCGACGGTTTGTCATCTTTTATCATAAAAATAAATAGATTTTCCACTGACAAGGAAGAGCATTATAATTATTTCGTTGCATATAGCAGCAAAATACTGGTCTTATCAGAGAAATTACCCGAATTTATTTTATAAATTGTGCCGTAATCCACATTGTGGCGACACAATTACGAATGTTGATGATTTAATTTTGAAGATTTACTAGGGTACGCCCAGTGACTTCGTTTTTTAAGAGTTTTTTTGCGTGCTCGACACACTCTTCTAATGAAATTTCGCAGCTAACTTGCTCATAAAACGCATTAGGTAAGAGTTGCGCTAAGCGTTCCCACACTTTTTGGCGTTTTGCCGCAGGGTAGTAAACAGAATCGACCCCTTGTAGACGGATATTACGCAAAATAAATGGCATGACGGTTGTTGGCAGTGAGAACCCGCCAGCCAGTCCGCAGGCCGCAACCGCACCATTATAATTCACTTGCGCCAAGATATTGGCCAGCACGTCACCACCAACCGTGTCGATAGCGCCAGCCCAGCGTTGTTTATCAAGCGGTTTGGCTGGATGAGTAAACTCGCTGCGAGGTAGCACGCTTTTCGCGCCAATTTTCAGTAAATAATCGTGATTTTCTGCGCGACCTGAAATCGCCACAACGTGATAGCCTAATAAAGAAAGTAATTGGGTGGCGACACTACCGACACCGCCACTGGCACCACTTACTACAATTTCGCCACTTTCAGGGGTGATCCCCGCATCTTCAAGGGCATTTACGCATAACATGGCGGTAAATCCTGCGGTGCCGATGGTCATGGCATGCTTCAGTGATAATGCTTCAGGAAGAGGGGTTAAATAATCTGCGGGGACTTTTGCTTGTGTGGCGAGTCCACCCCAATGTGTTTCGCCAACTCCCCATCCTGTTAATAGTACGTGTTGGCCAATATGAAAGCGGGGATCTTCACTGTGATGAACGATGCCTGAGAAGTCAATTCCGGGCACCATTGGATATTGACGGACAACGCCTGCTTTTCCATTAATAGCTAGCGCATCTTTATAGTTAATTGTCGACCAATGAATATCGACGATGACATCGCCAGCGGGTAATGACTCAGTAGGTACATTGAGGATTTCTGGGACGATTTTATCGTCTTGTTGCTGTAGAACGAGCGCTTTCATGATCCACCCCTAATTTTATGATTAAATAAGTGTTTTTTTTAATTTACACACAGGTAAAATCGTTTTCATTGACGCCAGAATGGTATTCACGCTATTACTTATGTAATTAATTTGTAAAAATGCATTTTTTTCTGGCATAACTAGGCTTTTATCATGCAAAATGTCCTACTCTGACTAATACATCAGCGTGTCGACATGGTTATGGCTTAATTTTAAGTTGATAATAGAATTAGGTGAATTTAAGTTCACTTATTTTGTTGTTAAAAAGCTAGATGTATAGCAATAATTAAAATATAAAAATTTTATTTGAACTTGTAGACATAATCGCTTGTCACACTGGGAAGAACGCAAAGATGGAGTATATAACAACCAGAGGTTGTCTGTTTATTGTGCGCGAATGATGAGTTATTTTCGATGCATATGAATTAAGGGCAATTTTCGAGGTTTTTATCTGCTTCGTTTTGTTATAGAAGCATGTACGATTTTAGTATGTGAAAATAGATGAATTAACCATATTTATGAAGTGATTGATTTACGCCTTGAGGCAGCTTCAAGTGGTTGGTAGAGTAGACGGGTTTTTATTCGTCCCCAGCTTGCAGGATAATCCTTTCGTTATGTTTAAAAAATTTCGTGGCATGTTTTCTAATGACCTGTCAATTGACTTGGGTACGGCCAATACCCTCATTTATGTCAAAGGACAAGGCGTCAAATTAAATGAACCCTCTGTAGTTGCAATTCGTCAGGATCGCGCAGGCTCGCCAAAAAGCGTGGCAGCGGTTGGTGGCGAAGCGAAACAGATGCTGGGGCGTACACCGGGTAACATTTCTGCAATTCGACCAATGAAAGATGGCGTGATTGCTGACTTTTTCTTAACTGAAAAAATGTTACAACACTTTATCAAGCAAGTTCATAGCAACAGCTTCCTGCGTCCAAGCCCTCGTGTTTTAGTCTGTGTACCTGTTGGTGCAACTCAAGTTGAGCGTAAAGCTATCCGTGAATCTGCATTAAGTGCAGGTGCCCGCGAAGTATTCTTAATTGAAGAGCCAATGGCAGCGGCAATCGGTGCTGGTTTACCTGTTTCTGAAGCGACAGGTTCTATGGTTGTCGATATCGGTGGTGGTACCACTGAAGTGGCTGTTATCTCCCTGAACGGGGTGGTTTACTCTTCTTCTGTTCGCATTGGTGGTGACCGTTTTGACGAGTCAATCATCAACTATGTGCGTCGTAATTATGGTTCCTTAATTGGTGAAGCAACGGCTGAGCGTATCAAACACGGTATCGGTTCTGCTTTCCCAACTGATGAAGTTTATGAAATTGAAGTTCGCGGTCGTAACTTGGCGGAAGGTGTGCCACGCGGATTCAAAATGAACTCCAACGAAATTTTAGAAGCATTACAAGAGCCACTGACCGGTATCGTAAGTGCGGTAATGTTAGCGTTAGAACAGTGCCCACCAGAATTAGCGTCTGATATCTCAGAGCGCGGTATGGTATTAACGGGTGGTGGTGCTCTTCTGCGTAATTTAGATCGTTTATTAATGGAAGAGACTGGCATTCCGGTCATCGTTGCTGAAGATCCTTTAACCTGCGTGGCTCGTGGCGGCGGTAAAGCGTTAGAGATGATTGACATGCACGGCGGTGACCTGTTTAGCGAAGACTAAATCACGCCATAAGCAACTGGAGTTTTTAGCTTCAGTTGCTTTGACTATTTTTTTATTCTCCGACCATTAGCGAAACTTAGCCATACATGAAGCCAATTTTTAGGCGAGGTCCTTCCCTACAGTTACGCATTTTTATTGCAGTGATAATTGCATTGGTGCTGGTGGTGATTGACCATCGATTTGAGCCTTTCAATAAAATCCGTAATTATTTAGACACGGCGGTTAGCCCATTCTATTTTTTAGCTAACGGACCACGCCAATTCCTCGATAATATCTCTGACACCCTTTCAACGCGGGATCAACTCCAGTTTGAGAATAAAGCCCTGCGCCAAGAGCTATTATTAAAAAAAGCGGATAACTTGCTGCTTGAGCAACTCAAACAAGAAAATGCCCGTTTACGTGAATTGTTAGGTTCCCCATTACGCCAAGATGAACACATGATGGTGACGCAAGTCATTTCAGGTGCGAATACGCCTTATCGTGACCAAGTCGTGATCGATAAAGGCAGTAATGACGGTGTTTATGAAGGTCAGCCAGTTATCAGTGATAAAGGTGTGGTAGGCCAGGTCGTTGGTACCAGTAATTTTAATAGCCGCGTTTTATTAATTTGCGATACTGCCCATGCATTACCTGTGCAAGTCTTACGTAATGATATCCGTGTTATTGCTGCGGGTTCAGGTTGTGCGGATGATCTGCAATTAGAGCCACTTCCTGGAAATACGGATATTCGTGTTGGTGATGTGTTAGTGACTTCGGGGTTAGGTGGACGATTCCCTGAAGGGTATCCTGTCGCGGTTGTTTCAGCAGTGAAACATGATACTCAACGTGCCTATACCATTATTTCTGCAAGACCAAGCGCTGAGTTACAACGTCTACGTTATTTACTCCTGCTGTGGGGCAATGAAAGTGATCCGAAAACCCCATTACAGCCATCCGATGTTTACCGTGCTGCAAATGAGCGTTTAATGAAAGTGTTGCCGCAGGTGTTACCAACGCCGAGCGAAATTCAAGGGCCACCATTACCGCCGTCCATGCAACCTGCACAGCCTCAACCTCAACCATAAGATAGAGTGAGGGAAACGGTATGATGAAAGGATGGAGAGGAAATCATAATGGATGAGTATCGCGGCAATGGGCGCATCATTATCTGGCTATCTTTTTTTATTGCACTGATTTTGCAGGTAATGCCTTGGCCTGAACAATTGGCATTTTACCGACCATCGTGGTTACTGCTCATTTTAATATACTGGGTAATGGCATTACCGCATCGCGTCAGTGTGGGCACCAGCTTTATCTTAGGAATTATTGTCGATTCTATTCAAGGATCAGCGCTGGGCGTACATGCGCTCTCCTTCAGCATCATTTGTTATCTCGTGGCATACAAGCATCAGCTTTTACGTAACATGGCACTGTGGCAGCAAGCTTTGATTATTGTTGCATTAACGGTGGTGCAAGACCTTGCCGTTTTCTGGGGTGAATTTCTTTCATCACAAGTCTTATTCCACCCGCAAGTATTCTGGAATAGTTTGGTGAATGGTATTCTGTGGCCATGGTTATTTTTACTGTTACGAAAAATTCGCCGTCAATTTTCAGTATGTTAAGATTGTGGCCGTTGATGATAACTGGAATGACAATTTATGAGCTTAATTTATCTTGCATCAGGTTCACCGAGACGACGTGAATTAGTCCAACTGCTAGGTTATTCCTTTGAAATCTTGCGTCCCGAAGTGGAAGAAAAATGGCAAGAAGGGGAATCGCCTCAGGTGTATGTACAGCGCTTGGCTCGAGATAAATCCCGTGCAGGTGTAGCAATTGCCCCTGCGGATCATCCTGTTTTGGGTGCAGACACTATTGTGGTTCTTGACGGTAAAATATTAGAAAAACCGCGAGATGCGGCCGATGCTCAGCAAATCCTCAGTGACCTTTCCGGTAAAACACATCAGGTAATGACCGCCATTGCCGTATCAAACTCCCATGAGACGTTAACCTCATTGATTACGACAGATGTGACATTCCGCGAGTTATCTTTGCTGGAAATACAGGATTATATACAATCTGGCGAGCCAATGGATAAAGCCGGTGCTTACGGTATCCAAGGTCTCGGTGGACGTTTTATTCGATGCATTAATGGCAGCTATCATGCCGTGGTGGGCTTACCATTGGTCGAAACAGAAGAATTAATACAACGATTTTTAGCGTTAGGTGATGGGAAGGGGAATTCATGACTACGGAACTATTAGTAAACGTAACACCATCTGAAACGCGCGTAGCTTATATTGATGGTGGGATCTTACAAGAAATACATGTTGAAAGAGAGGCGAAAAGAGGGCTAGTAGGGAATATCTACAAAGGTCGTGTGAGCCGCGTTTTACCCGGTATGCAGGCGGCCTTTGTTGATATTGGTCTGGACAAAGCAGCCTTTTTACACGCCTCAGACATTATGCCTCACACTGAATGCATTGCAGGTGATGAGCAGAAAAACTTTCATGTCAGAGATATCGCTGAGTTGGTAAAGCAAGGGCAAGATTTAATTGTCCAAGTGGTTAAAGACCCACTAGGCACCAAAGGCGCAAGGCTCACCACAGACATTACACTGCCTTCTCGTTACTTGGTTTTCATGCCGGGGGCTTCCCATGTTGGCGTGTCTCAGCGTATTGATAGTGAAGAAGAAAGAGAGCGTTTAAAAGAGTGCGTCGCACAATATTGCGATGAAAACGGCGGGTTTATCATTCGTACTGCCGCAGAAGGTGTGGCTGAAGATGACGTCAAACAAGATGCCGCATTTTTAAAACGCTTATGGGCGAAAGTGATTGAACGTAAAAAACGTAATGTCACGCGCACTAAAATTTACGGTGAGCTTTCACTGGCATACCGCATTATTCGCGATTTTGCAGGCGCATCCCTCGACCGTATTCGTGTGGATTCTCGTTTAACCTACACGCAGTTGGAAGAGTTTATTGCGGAATATGTGCCGGAAATGACGGCGAAGCTTGAGCTTTACCAAGGCAATCAACCTATTTTTGACTTGTTCGATGTGGAAAATGAAATTCAACGTGCGATGGACAGAAAGGTTGAATTGAAGTCGGGCGGGTATCTGATCATTGACCAAACTGAAGCGATGACCACCATCGATATCAACACGGGCGCATTTGTTGGTCACCGTAATTTAGAAGAAACTATCTTTAATACCAACGTTGAAGCGACTCAAGCCATTGCGCGCCAATTACGATTAAGAAATCTCGGTGGTATTATTATCATCGACTTTATCGATATGTCTGATGTTGAACATCGCCGCCGTGTGTTAGCCTCACTTGAACAAGCTTTAAGTAAAGATAAGGTAAAAACCACCATTAATGGGTTCTCTCAACTAGGATTAGTTGAGATGACACGTAAAAGAACCCGTGAAAGTTTGGAGCATGTGCTGTGTGATACCTGCCCAACTTGCCAAGGTCGTGGTACGGTGAAATCAGTTGAAACTGTGTGCTATGAAATTTTGCGTGAAATCGTGAGAGTTCACCGCACAATCGATGCTGATAGATTCTTAGTTTACGCATCAAAAGCGGTAGTGGATGTGTTGACTGGAGATGAATCTCACGCATTAGCGGAAGTTGAAATCTTTGTAGGGAAACAAGTTAAAGTGCAGATTGAGCCGTTATATAGCCAAGAACGCTTTGATGTTGTCATGATGTAGCATTCTGCTTGAAGGAGAAACTGGTGAAACGACTGCCACGTATCGTACTCGTGACAACCGCTGCTGTATTGTTGCTGTGTGCGTTGGTACTCACCAGTTTGCGTTTTCTATTACCCAATATCGATAATTATCGCAAAGAAATTATCACTTACGTTGAAAGTCACAGTGATATCTCACTAGATATTGGTCAGATTGAAGGAGCTTGGCGCTATTATGGCCCCGAGCTTATCATCTCCGATGTTGCTATCAAAAACCCAATCACCGATATACAAGTCAACAAAGTCACCATCGAATTAGATATTTGGAATTCGCTATTATCTTTGCGTTGGCGTTTTCGTGATTTGACGTTTTATCAACTGAATGTGGATTATAAAGTCCCACTTAGTTTTGATGGGACGGAAGATGAAACGACGAACTATGATGGCGTGGATGACCTGTTTTTAAGGCAGTTTGACCATTTTATTTTAAAAGATAGCCAAGTGACATTTTTGACGCCATCAGACCAAAAGATGACGTTACTGCTGCCAGAACTTTCATGGCTTAACCAAGATGCCCGTCACCGCGCCCAAGGTTTCGTTAGCCTTGAAACGCTAAATAAGCAAAATAGTTATCTGCAAGTGAAGCTGGATGTGTCGGATAAAAATGGCGTACTCAGTGACGGCATGTTCTATTTGCAGGCCGATAACATTGATATGCAGCCTTGGCTCAGCAAGTGGCTACGCGATAATACGGGGTTACGGGACGCCAACTTCAGTTTATCATCGTGGATCACCCTCAAGAATAATCGTATAGATAATGGTCTGATCCAGCTACGCCAAGGTGAAGCGAACTGGGGGGAAGAGCCTCTCACGCAAAATCTTCAAGTGAATGATTTACTGGTGCGAATGAAGCGCCAAGGCAACGGTTGGCTGTTTAATATTCCTGAGCTAGATACTCTGAAAACCAATGAATACATCTGGCCGCAAGGGAGTGTCTCCGTTCTGTATTTGCCTTCATCGGCAAAATATCAAAATAAAGATCACTGGCGCATTCGTGCTAAAAATATTGAGCTAGAACGTTTAAGTGAAGTGTTGCCGACATTCTCGTTTATTACGCCAGAATTAGTGCAAGATTGGCAGCATCGTCAGCCGACGGGATTAGTCTCGGAATTTGCCCTCGATCTAACGCAAGACACTGAAGATCATACGCAAATCAGCATGGATTGGCAGGATGTTAGCTGGAAAAAATGGAAAGAGCTTCCTTCTGTAAACCATTTCTCCGGGGTACTTATTGGCGGAGCTCAACAAGGCGTTCTCTCATTTTCGCTTAAAGATAGTATCGTGGATTATCGCGATGAGTTTAAAGCACCTTTTGAGATTAGTAACGCCAGCGGCAAATTAAACTGGATCAATAACAGCAGCGAATTCAAATTGTGGAGTTCTGGTGTGAATTTGCAAGCTAAGGCCGTCAAAGCCAATGGTGATTTTAGCTACGCAAAAGCGAAACAGCATGATATTGCCGATTTGGCTATTTTAGCGGGGATCAGCACCGATGATGCAGGAGAAGCTTGGCGCTATTTCCCGCAAAAACTCATGGGGCAGGAGCTCGCGGATTATCTGACCAAAGCGATTATTGCCGGACATGTAGAAAATGCGACGTTGGTATATAAAGGTGACCCCGCTCATTACCCTTACTATAAAAATGATGGGCAGTTCCAAGTGTATGTGCCGCTGCGTGATGGTACATTCGAATACGATGACCAATGGCCTGCATTATTGGATTTAAACCTCGATTTAGACTTTAGCCGTGCAAGTTTAGCGATGCATACGGACTCGGTGAAATTAGGGGATGCAACGGCAGAAAATCTCGATGCGGTGATCCATGATTACTTCGATGAAATGTTATATATCGATGCGGGAGTGAGTGGAACGGGCAAACAGATCCAACAATATTTCACCCATACACCACTCAAACATTCCCTTGGCGACACGCTGGATGAGCTACAAATCGATGGTACCGTAACCGGTAAGCTTAATCTCGCTATTCCATTATCGGCTGGAAAAGACGTTGTCGCGAAAGGGCAAGTTAATCTTAATAAAAATGATGTGTTTGTACGCCCAATCGATAGCACATTGCACGGATTGACAGGCAGCTTCAAGTTTACCAATGGGGATTTAGTCAGTGATAACATCACGGGGCAATGGTTAGAACAGCCAGTTTCTTTGGATTTCACGACGTCTACACGGCCGAAAGATTATTTGGTGGATATTAACCTTGGTGGAAATTGGGAGCTGAATAAAGTTCCTATGCTGCCAAGTGATATCAAAGGGAAAGTCTCTGGTGTGAGTGATTGGAAAAGCCAAATTCATATCACGTTACCAGAATCATCCAAGCAAGCGACAGGCTTACAGATTGAGATTACGGCTGGATTAAATAAGCTAAAAAGCCAGTTACCTGCGCTGAATACTGAACTACTGCAACAGCTTGGCAAGATGAATGTTCAAGCGAAAGGCACGACGGAGCAATTAACGGTAGGTGGTGATATTGGTCAACGCCTTGGTTTTAACTCTCAGTGGTCGCTCACCAGCTCGCCATTGAAACTACAGAAAGCGCACATTGCCCCATGGAATAATCAGGTTCCTGCGTTACCAAACAGCTCGACCATCTTGGTGGATTTACCTGCCGTAGAAGATGTCAATTGGGAGAAATTAGCGAGTGGCTTTTTATCGTCTTCAGCCAGTGAGCATGTGGGGCAAATTGGCTACCCAGATACCCTTGAAGTTAAAGCGCCATCCGTTTATTTGGCGGGACAGCGTTGGAAAGATTTGAGCTTCTCTTACGATTTATACCGTGATGAACAACAAATCAACGTAGAAAGCGCAAACCTAAAAGGACAGCTACAGATTTGGAAGCAGCAGCCATGGGCGTTGAATATTGAGTATCTGTATTACAATCCTGAAGGCTCGCTAGTTTCAAGTGAAAAGACCACGTCATCGGAAGTATTCAACTTTAGCCAGTGGCCTAAAGTGAATATCCATTGCGCCGAATGTTGGGTGAGTGGGCAAAAACTTGGCGAAATCACGGCGAAAGTCACGCCGGTGGGACAGCACACCTTAAAATTAACCGCAGGTTCACTGAAAAATAGTGCTAGTGAGTTAAAGCTGGATGCTCTATGGCGCAGTAATGATGGTAATAAGACGGAGATTGCAGGCTCGCTTACCGGCGAGGCGTTCGATGAAACCGCTGCATATTTTGGTGTCTTGGTGCCGATCATCGACTCCCCATATTCGATTGAATTTGATCTGAATTGGGCGCAGGTTCCTTGGGAACCGGATGTCGCCACACTGAATGGGAAAATGTCAGCAAAATTAGGGAAAGGTGCGATTGCCCATATGGGAGGGGGTCGTGCTGGACAGTTACTACGTTTAGTTAGTTTTGATGCATTATTGCGCAAACTTCAGTTAGATTTCCGGGATACGTTCAGTAATGACTTTGACTTTGATTCGATTAAAGGCAATGCGGTCATCAATCAAGGTATTCTAACCTCGAAGGATCTTTATATTGATGGATTAGTCGCGGATATTGCCTTGAATGGCGATATTGACCTGGTTAAGCGTCAAATTAATGCTGAAGCGGTCATTACCCCTGAAATTTCTGCTACAGTAGGTGTAGCCACCGCATTTGTGATTAACCCGTTTGCGGGCGCGGCAGTATTTGCGGCATCGAAAGTCCTTGGTCCGTTGTGGAGTAAAATTTCGGTTATTCGCTATCGCGTAAGCGGTAGTCTGGATGAACCTAAAATTGATGAAGTACTACGTCAGCTTAAGGAGACTCAAGAGTAATGAAAACGGGTAATGTTGCACTTTTGCAGTTATGTAGTGGTAAGAATACAAAACACAACTTGGCACAGATAGAGCAGCAAATTAAACAGTTGCCTGATACCGTGCAGTTAGTTCTTACTCCTGAAAATGCATTGCTATTTGCTGATGCTGCAACCTATCGTAAACAGGCTGAAACAGAAGGTCGTGGCCCATTACAAGACGCTATCCGCGCGATGGCTATCCGTTACAATGTGTGGATCCTGATTGGGTCAATGCCATTGATTAGCCGTGAAGATCCTGAACGTATTACCAGCAGTAGCTTACTGTTTGATGCGAAAGGAAATATCACTGCGCGTTACGATAAAATTCATATGTTTGATGTGAATATCGAAGATGAACAAGGCGAGTATAACGAATCGGTTATTTATCAACGTGGTGAGCACCTCACTGTGGTGGATACACCAGTAGGTCGCTTAGGTTTGACCATTTGTTATGATTTACGTTTCCCTGGTTTATTTCAGGCTTTACGTGAACAAGGCGCAGAGATTATTTCCGTCCCTGCGGCGTTTACTCGTTATACTGGACAAGCTCACTGGGAGCCACTGTTAAGAGCCCGTGCGATAGAAAATCAGTGCTATGTTTTAGCACCAGCGCAAGTTGGGGTGCATGGTACGCGTCGTACATGGGGACACACTCTCGCCGTAGATGGCTGGGGTAAAGTGATGAAAAAGAATGTGGATGCTGTTTCTGCGTTGGTTGTGAATGTCCAGCCAGACAGCTTAAAAGTGATGCGTGAACAGATCCGAGTGGTGAAACATAACCGCTTTAGACCACAATTAACATCATTGATTAAAAAATAAACTAAATAAGAGTAACGAATATGAGTTTAGCTTCTGTCAGCGAACATTTGCTGGCTGCCAACGGTCTTGGTCAAGATAATCTGTATGATATTTTAGGGCTGCTATCTGAGCGCCGTGTTGATTATGGGGATCTGTTTTTTCAGTCTAGCTACCATGAATCATGGGTTTTAGAAGACCGAATTATTAAAGATGGCTCCTACAATATTGACCAAGGTGTTGGGGTTCGAGCGATTACGGGTGAAAAAACAGGTTTTGCCTATGCAGACCAAATTTCACTACTGGCACTTACCCAAAGTGCCACAGCTGCCCGTAGTATCGTCACTGAACAAGGCGCTGGAAAGTCGCAGATTTTAACCAACGTAGACTACAAAAAACTCTATTCTGAAGCGGATCCTTTGCGTAGCTTACCGCGTGAGCAGAAAATTGAATTGCTGCATCGCGTTGACCAAGTGGCGCGCGCTGAAGATCCTCGCGTGATTGAAGTGAATGCCAGCTTAACTGGTGTGTACGAACAAGTGTTAGTTGCTGCAACCGATGGCACATTAGCGGCAGATATTCGCCCTTTGGTACGTTTATCGGTGAGTGTACTGGTGGAACATGATGGCAAACGTGAACGCGGAGCAAGCGGTGGCGGCGGTCGTTATGGTTATGAATATTTCCTCGAAATCCATCAAGGGCAAGTAGTCGCGGAGCAGTATGCCCGTGAAGCGGTACGCATGGCGTTAGTGAATTTATCGGCAGTTGCCGCTCCCGCAGGCATGATGCCTGTAGTATTAGGTGCCGGTTGGCCGGGAGTTCTGCTCCACGAAGCGGTGGGCCATGGTTTAGAAGGTGACTTTAACCGTCGTGGTACCTCCGTTTTCTCAGGAAAAATGGGCGAACAAGTCGCATCTTCCCTGTGTACGGTGGTGGATGATGGAACCATTGCGGGGCGTCGCGGTTCATTAGCCATTGATGATGAAGGGGTTCCGGGCCAATACAATGTGTTGATTGAGAATGGAATTCTACGTAATTACATTCAAGATAAGCATAATGCGCGTTTAATGGGTGTGGCGCCAACTGGGAATGCGCGTCGTGAATCTTACGCTCATTTACCAATGCCTCGCATGACAAATACTTATATGTTAGCGGGTGAGTCAACACCGGAAGAGATTATTGCCAGTGTTGAAAAAGGGTTGTATGCACCGAATTTTGGTGGTGGTCAGGTGGATATCACATCGGGTAAATTTGTGTTTTCAACCTCTGAAGCTTACTTAATTGAAAATGGTAAAATTACCTCACCAGTGAAAGGCGCGACCTTAATTGGTTCTGGTGTTGAAGCTATGCAGCAGATTTCCATGGTAGGTAATGACCTTGCGCTGGATAAAGGCGTGGGCGTTTGTGGTAAAGAAGGGCAAAGCGTGCCAGTGGGTGTGGGGCAACCAACACTGAAACTCGATAAAATGACCGTGGGTGGCACCGCGTAATCACACGTTAAGATAGTCTTTTATTTATTCGCCCTAGTTACGAATGTGACTGGGGCGATTATTTATCTGCACAGTAAAAATAATTGAGGCGTTATGAATAAACGTATTATTTCCTTAGTGTTAATGGCAATTTTGATTGCGATTAGCCTGTACTTTAAAGGTGGTGAGCAGGGCGCACCGGAACCATCTTCTGGTACATCATCAACCACGCAAACTATATCAAGTACACCGCCTTCCCGCGAAGCGATAACTCCGCATGAAACGCCAAAAACTATTGACCAACTGACCGCTCAGAACAATGTGGTCAGTTTTATGGAAAAATATCAAAAGCTTCCGGCATTTTATATGACGAAAAAACAGGCAAGAGAAGCGGGTTGGGATGCTAAAAAAGGGAATTTATGTGAAGTTTTACCCGGTAGAGCCATCGGTGGCGACCGCTTTTCTAACCGTGAAAAAGGTTTACCTATTGCACAGGGGCGTCAGTGGTTTGAAGCTGATATAAATTATCGTTGTGGGCACCGTGGTGCAGACCGTCTACTCTATTCCTCTGACGGGATGATCTTCGTCAGTACAGACCATTATAAAACGTTCCAACAAGTTAAATAATTGGGGGCAGCGATGAGCAAGACCGTCGTTTTTGATTTTCGTGAAATAGATAGCCTTGAGGCATTTTATCAGCAATTTCAGCAAAAATTCTCGCTTCCTAAATGGTTTGGACATAATCTCGATGGGTTATGGGATGTGATTACTGGGGAAATAGAGTTACCCGTGACGCTGATTTTTAGCCATTTAAAGGCTGCCCAGCGTACGCAATTTTCATCGGTGATTGAATTGATGAATGAAGCAGAAGAAGAGCTGGATGAAGCATTTATTTTTCTTATAGATATCACGAATAATGATAATGAAGCTTCTCAAACCCCATGCTAAATTTGCGCAATGACTCTGCGTTTAGCCATATTTTTATGGCAATTAATATTGAGGGCGATTAAGTGGACGGTAAAAAAGTTGTCATTGTTCATGGTTATACAGCATCACCGAATGATAATTGGTTTAACTGGTTAAAAGATGAATTAGAAGCGGTAGGGGCGACGGTTGATGTGCCTGCATTACCGGAATCCAACTCTCCTGATCCGCAAAAATGGCAGCAATGTTTACTTGATGCCAATATTCAGTTTGATGAAAATACTATTTTAGTTGGGCACAGTTTAGGGTGTATTACGGCATTACGTTTTCTGGAAAATAATGCGCCGGAAGGGGCTAAAATTGGTGGCTATGTGCTGGTTTCTGGGTTTGACCGCTCGCTGGATTCGTTGTCTGAGTTGACTGATCATACTCAGTTTTCATTGGATTATAATAAATTGATTGGCATAACAGATAAGCGAGCTTCGATTATCTCTTCCAATGATTGGGTCGTGGATCCTGATGCTTCAATTGAGTTAGCAAAAGCATTAAAAACCTCTGTCACGATGGTAGAAAGTGCGGGACATTTTCTTGATAGAGAAGGCTATACTCGACTTCCTGCGTTACTCAATCTTTTACGATTTTGGTATTAAAATATTCCCCCTTATGTTTGAACTAGCTTGAGTTTTACCGCATAGGGGGATGTGAATATTTTGAATTTACTTACTTTAGATAACTCGGTACAGAGGATTCAAATAGTTGAATCAGCTCAGGATCCATATATAGGTAGTCATCGGGAATATCCAATACATGGATGGGTTTATATTCGAGCAAACGTGAAAAGTCGGCCATCAGCCGATTTTTGTGTTTCTGCTCCATCACAAAAATAACATCCGCCCAGCGAATGAGATCGACATTGATGGGGCGTTTGGCATTACGGCTAGTTCCCGCTGAACGGGTGACCCAGCGCGGGTGATTGCGCCAGATCTGTTCAGCGGTAGGGCTACGCCATTGATTTCGACTGCAGATGAATAAAAGGTTCATTTGTCATTTTGCATATCTTCAAGGCTACGTCGCGCAAGTAGTGCGTTACTCACTTGAGGATAATCAATGCCTAGTTGTGCGGCACGAGCCAATTTTTCACTTCGAAGGTACAAATGCTTCCAGTTTTTTTCTGGAGTAAAACATTGGATTTCTTGTGAATTTAAATTGTCGCGTGATTTATTAATACGATCTTTGGCTCGACGCCAAGCTCTATTTCGGGTGTTATCCATATTTGCCTCATTAATTTATCGTGGTTCAGCAGCCGCGATAATACGGGTCAAAATATGACGTTGAAGATGATAGTGCGATTTGGTATCGCAAGCAACAATGCGGTGGGTTTTTAAGAATACTCCCCTAAACCACTGTGGGTATAGGGGAATCGATGATTAGTTGCTATCAGAAAGCTCTTTCAGATATTGGAAAATCTGGCGGAATGCTTTTGGTGGCTTATTTCCATCACGCTCTTTCTTCGCATTACGGACTAATGCACGCAGTTGCTGGCGATCAGTTTGTGGGAACAGCGCAACGACTTCTTCAATGACTTCATCGCCATCAGCCAATAAACGGTTACGTAAATCTTCCAGCTTGTGCATAATGACAACTTGCTGGTTATGGCGGTTTTTCAGCTTATCGAGGGCGTCAGTGATTGGTTCAACCTCACGGGAACGTAGCAGTTTACCAATAAGCTGCAATTGACGACGACGGCCTTCACGCTTAATTTTTTGCGCTAATTCGATAGCCTCAAGTAATTGAGTGTCTAATGGGATGCGCTCAAGCTCGCTTTTACTTAAATCAACAAGTTCAGCCCCCAGTTTTTTGAGGATCTCGGCATCGCGTTTAATTTCGCTTTTGCTGACCCAAATAATCTCATCGTCCTCATCATCTTGGGGCGCTGGGATATCATCCAGCCAATCTTCAGGCTGTTTGGCCATAGGGATTTTCCTTTTTACTAAACGCCGCCGTGTAATTACGAGTAATTAGCATGATTTACGGCGTTGTGAGTGTTAACATTTATAGATTAACTCTATTGTAACTGGGAAAACCCCCTTATGACTACCTGACAATGACGAGTCTAGGTAGAAAATCACTTTTCCCCTCTTTATTGGACAAAATGCATGAGTGTTACTGAACAAGTTGCCGAACAACGTAAACAATTAGAACAAGCCGTCGCCCACGCATTGGAATTCGCCAAAAGCCGTTGTGATGGCGCTGAAGTTGCAGTCAATAAAAGCACTGGCATTAGCGTGAGCACTCGCCAAGGTGACGTGGAGAATGTGGAATTTAACAGTGATGGGGCGCTCGGGATCACGGTTTACCATAAACAACGCAAAGGTAGTGCATCTTCAACGGATTTAAGCGAAGAAGCCATTGAGCGTACAGTTCAAGCCGCGATTGATATTGCGAATTATACCTCTGAAGACCCATGCGCAGGTCCTGCTGAAAAATCATTACTGGCATTCGATGCACCGGATTTAAACTTGTTCCAAGCTACAGAGCTTTCCCCCGAGGAAGCCATTAAGCTGGCCTCGATTGCGGAAATGACCGCATTAAATGCAGATTCACGCATTGTGAATACGGAAGGCGGTAGCTTCAATGGGCACTATGGTATCCGTGTCTTTGGTAACTCTCTTGGCTTATTAAAGAGTTACAGTTCTAGCCGTTATTCGATGTCGAGCTGCGTAATCGCCGAGCAAAATGGCGAAATGGAGCGCGATTATGCGTATACCATCGCACGCAGCATGCAGGCATTGAAATCCCCTGAGTGGGTAGGGCAAGAGTGTGCTCGTCGTACATTATCTCGCTTATCGCCGCGTAAATTGCCAACCATGAAAGCCCCAGTGATTTTTGCCTCAGAAGTGGCGACGGGGTTATTTGGTCATTTAGTCGGTGCTATCAGCGGCAGCAGCATTTATCGTAAATCATCATTCTTAATGGATAGCCTTGGCAAACAAATTTTACCAAGTTGGTTAACTATCAATGAGCAGCCACATTTAATGGGCGGATTAGCCTCATCCCCATTTGACAGTGAAGGTGTGCGTACCACTGAGCGCAATATTGTGGAAAATGGCGTTCTGCAAACCTGGCTGATGACCAGTTATTCTGCGCGTAAACTGGGTCTGCAAAGCACGGGTCATGCGGGGGGGATCCATAACTGGCGCATTGAGGGACAAGGCTTATCATTTGACGCTTTGTTGAAGCAAATGGGTACTGGCTTAGTGGTCACTGAGCTGATGGGACAGGGTGTGAGTGGAATTACGGGGGATTATTCCCGTGGTGCATCCGGTTTTTGGGTAGAAAATGGCGAAATTCAGTATCCGGTGAGCGAAATTACTATTGCGGGTAATTTAAAGGATATGTGGATGAATATGGTGACTATTGCCGATGATATCGAAACGCGCAGTAATATTCAGTGTGGCTCTGTGTTGATCCCTGAAATGAGTATTGCAGGGCAGTAAGTTATCATTGTTCAATAAGCGCTAAATAGCAAAAAGGCACTCAATGAGTGCCTGAATACCGCCTGAAGACTAACGACAGTTTCTTGATGGAAACTTTTTTCGGCTAGTCTTCTTTCTCTTGTTGAGCATCGCCACTAGCGATGGAACTCGCCAGCCGCTTCAGGTTGATAAACAATCTCTAACACACGAACACGGGTTTCTACGCCGTTTGGCAGTGCCCAGCTAATTTCGTCGTTAACATGCAAACCTAATAACGCTGCACCGATTGGCGCCATTACGGACAGTTGTTCTGCACTATCTTTAAGAGAGGCAGGGTAAACCAATGTGCGTGTGCGCTCTTCGTTACTGATTAAATCTAAGAAACGAACAGTACTGTTCATCGTGACCACATCCGCAGGGATCTCTTGTGGAGAGACGATATCTGCGCGGTCTAATTCGTCGTTTAGTGCTTCAGCAACAGGCGTACCCGCATAAGCGGCTTGCTCCATCAGGGCATCTAAGCGTTCTGCATCTAAATCATTGATAATAATTGTTGGCTTTGTCATACCACACTCCAATAGGGACGTACAAAGCAAACACCCCCCACCCAGAAGGCAGGGGGTGTTTGCTAGAAAATAGATTATGTAAAATATTAGGCGCTATAGGCGTTAAAGGGAAGAGATCGGGATCACGAACTCGGTGCCTATGCGTGTAAAACCGTGTATATCGCTCTGTTCGCTAAGATGTAAGACGCAATGAGTTGGGCTACTCTTCGTCAAATCCACTTTCAAACAGTTTAATGATTGCGGATAACGCCAAATCTTCATCGGGTCCGCTAACCTCGATATCAATTTTACTGCCTTGTTCCGAGTCTAACATCAACATCGCAATAACGCTATCCGCCTCGGCCTCAATTTGACTGTCATTTTTTAAAATGACTCTAGAGTTAAATTGTTTAACTAAATCATAGAGAAGCATTGCTGGTCTGGCATGCATACCAAGACGGTTTTTCAGCGTAATCGTCGCTTTGACGGTCATTGCTTGCGTTTTTCCAACGTTCTGTGGCGTGACTGGACGTTTTTCCCACGGGAGCGGAAATAATCAGCCAGCTGTTCTGCCACATACACCGAACGGTGTTTTCCTCCCGTACAGCCGATGGCGACGGTGAGATAGCTGCGGTTATTGGTTTCTAACATTGGCAACCATAACTCTAAGTAACTGCGAGTCTGGTAAATGAAGTTATGAACCTCTGTGTGTCTGTCCAAGAAGGCCGCAACAGGACGATCTAAACCGGTCATTGGACGCAGTTTAGGATCCCAGTGTGGGTTTGGTAAAAAGCGCACATCGAAAACGTAGTCAGCATCAATAGGGATGCCGTGTTTGAAACCGAAGGACTCAAACACCATCGTCAGTTCACGCTCGCGTTTGCCCATTAAGCGAGTTCTGAGCATTTCCGCTAATTCGTGCACTGACATTTCTGAGGTATCAATGACCAAGTCAGCGCGGGAGCGCAGCGGCTCTAATAGCTCGTTTTCTTCATCGATGGCACTTTCTAAGGACAAGTTTTTACTTGAAAGCGGGTGTAATCGACGGGTATCACTATAACGGCGAATTAATGTGTTGCGATCCGCATCCAGAAATAGCAGTTGTGGTGAGAAGGTTGATGGCAGTTTATCAATCGCTTCTTCGAACACTTCTGGATTGTCGGGCATATTACGCACGTCAATGCTCACGGCCGCAGAAATATTGCGATCGGCAAGTGAATTAGCTAATTCCGGCAGTAAGACTACCGGAAGGTTATCCACACAATAGAAACCCATATCTTCCAGCGCGCGTAGGGCAACGGATTTTCCCGAACCGGAACGGCCGCTGACAATCATCAGCACCATGAGCTAACTCCCTTCTGTCTCTTAAGGATTTATATCTTAATGATCGATTTCTGACTGATCACACATTTCTAATTGATCAAACACGTCTGACTATTTTGCATTTTGCGGTGTTTTACGATGCCGAATGAAAGAAATCATAACAATATCATTAGGCTGGCATCAACACATATTAGTTATTACTTACTCAATGATGATCTGATATAACTCTTCGTCACTTTGCGCACTGCGTAGACGCTTACAGAATGCTTTATCCGCTAATTTTTTAGCGATAAGAGATAAAGTATGTAAGTGAGTTTTACATTGATCCGATGGAACAAGTAATGCAAAAAGCAGATCAACAGGTTGGTTATCAATCGCATCAAACGCAATGGGCTCTTCTAAATGCAAAAACACGCCAGCGGCGCGTGCACTTTCGCCTTCACTAAGTTTGCCATGAGGGATTGCAATTCCACCACCAATACCCGTGGTACCCACTTTTTCTCTGGTTAGTAACGCTTCAAATACCGTATTTTCCGGTAATCCCAACTCGGCGGCCGCTAACTCACTAATAATTTCTAATGCTCTCTTCTTACTGGTGCAAACTAAATTATTACGTGTGCAACTGGCAGATAAAACATCGCTTAATTGGATTTCTATATCACTATTCATTTTATTATTCACTTAGGACTACAAAACCAGATGATGTATGCCACCATCTGGTTCAGAACATTCATCAGCCAAAGACTAATCAGTCAACGACTGGCTAAATGTATTAGTGTTGTCTCAGTTTTTCTTTATGTTTGGTTAATTGGCGTGACAGCTTATCAAGGAGTAAATCAAGTGCCGCGTACATATCGTCGTCTTCCGCTGATGCGTGAAGTTCTGCGCCGTTGAGTTGCAGGGTGGCTTCAGCAATTTGCTGAACTTTTTCCACTTTCAGAACAACTTGGATACTGTTAATACGATCAAACAATTGCTCTAATTTTTTGAGTTTTTTCTCAACCGTTTCGCGCAATGCCGGTGTAACTTCAATATTGTGTCCAGTAATCTGAAATTCCATACAATCTTCCTTATATTATTGGGTTAAACCAACTGTTTACGTTGATTTGATGGCGGAATAGATAATGACTCACGATACTTAGCAACAGTTCGACGAGCAACTTGTATACCTTGCTCTGCCAGCATACTCGTCAATTTACTGTCACTCAATGGTTTTGCTGGGTTTTCCGCAGCAACCAGCTTCTTCACCAGTGCACGAATCGCAGTGGAGGAGGCTTCTCCTCCGGTGTCCGTACTGACGTGACTGGAGAAAAAATACTTCAATTCAAAAATGCCTCGTGGACTATGCAGGAATTTTTGGGTTGTCACACGGGAGATAGTCGATTCATGCATGTCCACCTGATAGGCAATGTCTGCCAAAATCATCGGTTTCATATACTCTTCGCCTAACTCAAAAAATTCTTGTTGTTGCTCAACAATACAGGTCGCCACTTTCAGTAATGTTTCATGGCGGCTTTCTAAGCTTTTAATCAGCCATTTCGCATCCTGCAAGTGACTGCGAATATATTGCGTGTCACTTTCGCTGGCTGAATTATTTGCCATTGAAGCATAATGATTATTGATGCTTAACTTAGGGATGCTATCTGTATTTAACTCAACTTGCCAGTGTCCACCGACTTTTTTCACCAGCACATCGGGAATAACATATTCCGATTCACCCGTATTGATTGACTGCCCTGGCTTGGGATTCAGCGTAAGGATCAGGTCAATTGCTGTTTTCAGCGCATCTTCTTTTAAACGGGTCAGTTTACTCAGTTGACGAAAGTCACGATTTGCCAGTAAATCAATATGATTGCTAATAATCAGTCTAGCTTCTTGCAGGCCAATTGTCTCTTTGGGGTATAAAGAGAGCTGGATCAGTAAACACTCTTTGAGATCCTGCGCCGCCACCCCTAATGGGTCGAAATGCTGAATGCGTTTTAAAACGGCAACCACTTCTTCTAAAGTGATATCGGGGTCATCAATCCCTTCGTGGATCTCACTGATTGAACTTGTGAGATAGCCTGAATCATCAATCGAATCGATAATCGAGGTTGCAATCGCGCGGTCGGTATCGGTAAACGGGGTGAGATCCGCTTGCCAGATTAGATAATCTTGCAGTGTTTGGGTGGTTTCCCCTTGGTAAACAGGAAGTTCATCGAAGCTATAGTCGTTGCTCGTTCCTGACGGGGTGCCTGCCGTATAGATTTCATCCCAATCAGCATCTAGCGGAAGCTCATCGGGCATATCTGCTTTTTCGAGGGCATCTTTAGTATCGATTTCGCTGCTGTCAGTGTCGTTGCTTAGACTATCTAAATTTTCTTGCTCAGAGGATGATTCTTCTTGTTCGAGCAGAGGGTTGGTTTCAAGGGCGAGTTGAATTTCTTGTTGAAGCTCAAGTGTGGATAATTGCAACAGGCGGATGGCCTGTTGCAATTGAGGCGTCATTGCAAGTTGTTGACTGATTCTGAGCTGCAAACTTTGCTTCATGAATGTGCTTTATTCTCCATTACCACTTACACAACCAATGCCATGACAACCAACAAGGCAAAACTACAGTCTACAATTTACAAACTACAGTCTAAAGCCTTCACCCAAATAAACGCGTTTCACTTGCTCGTTTTCAAGGATCATCTCTGGCGAGCCGTGAGCAATCAAGTGCCCTTGACTAACAATGTAAGCACGTTCGCAAACATCGAGAGTTTCACGGACGTTATGGTCAGTGATTAATACGCCAAGCCCATAGTCACGCAAGTGTTGGATGATTTTTTTGATATCCAAAACGGAAATCGGGTCAACCCCAGCAAACGGCTCATCTAACAGGATAAATTTTGGATTAGCAGCGAGGGCGCGTGCAATTTCCACACGACGACGCTCACCACCAGACAGTGACTGGCCTACGCTATCACGCAAGTGAGTAATACTGAACTCTTCCATCAGCTCTTCAGCGCGCTCTTTGCGCTGTTCTGAGGTTAAGTCTGGGCGAATTTCTAACACCGCCATCAGGTTGTCATACACACTGAGACGGCGGAAAATAGACGCTTCTTGAGGAAGGTAGCCAATGCCACGACGAGCGCGCTCATGCAGAGGCAGTAAGCTAATATCTTCCCCATCAATTAAAATTTTACCAGCATCCCGCTGAACAATGCCGACTACCATATAAAAAGTGGTCGTTTTACCCGCACCGTTAGGGCCTAAGAGACCAACGATTTCCCCTGATTTCACTTCAAGGCTGACGTCAGTGACTACGCTGCGTTTTTTATAGGATTTCGCCAGATTCTCTGCGGTTAGTGTTGCCATAACAATTATTTACTCTTACTTGTTGATGAACCCTGCGCTGCTGGGCCTTTCTCTTGTAACTGGGCTGGTAATAAGACAGTCGTTACGCGCTTGCCTTTATCACTGAACGCTTCCATTTTTTGCGTTGGAACGACGTAAGTAATCTTATCGCCTTTGATATTGCTATCGAGCTGTTCAAGGTAGGCATCACCAGTTAATGTAACCAGCTGCTGATCAACTTCATAACGTGCTTTGGATGCGTGACCTTTAATTGGTTTGCCATCGTCTTGTAACTGGAAGAAAGTCACTGGCGTACCAAATGCTTCAATGACGATTTTATCGGAATCGCTGCTTGGACGTGTCACAACAACTTTGTTGGCACGAATATCAATGGAACCTTGTTTGATAACAACGTCATCAGTAAATGTGGTGATATTTTTTTCTAAATCAAGAGATTGCTTAACCGAGTTAATGGTCATCGGCTGTTGAGTATCTGTTTTCAGTGCCATTGCCGGCAGGCTAAGAGCCAAAATTGCACTTGCAACAGCCCCTTGAATAAAACTTTTCTTAGTTACTTGATTCATTGTGTTGCTCTTTTGGTTGTAACTCATAGTGAGTTTTAACATCTTCAATTAATTCAGCGGTTCTTGTACGAAGGTTCCCCTTCATTTTTAAGCCCGTTGAATTTAGCCCGTGTCCGATAATGGTAACTTTATCGTCAGATGAAACATCTTGTGTGACTAGATTGACCACCGCATTATCTGTGGTAATACGCTGGATTTGAGGCTCTGGGGTCAAACTGTCAACTTGAACATCGCTATACAGATAGAGCACGCGTTCTTTGGTTAATCTTGCTTTAATGGATTTCACCGTCCAAGTCGGCGTACCCGCATCGTTATAAGTGGTTAATACCGGATTGGTAAACCATGTGATTTTTCCATCGGTATAATTATCAACTTTGCTCGCGGCGAGTTTATAGGCTAAATCGCCCGCAGGATTATAGACGAAAGTTACCGAATCATCAGTTTGATAATTAGGTTTCCCATCATTGATTTCTGTTGTTAATGGTTTGGAGTCGTCGTAAACCGAAAAGTTCCAACCAATTAGCCCCAGTACAATGAGGGATAAAACAATGATTAACCACTTTTTTGCGTTGCTCATGAATGATATCTGTTCTTTAAATCGACAAGCCTTTAGCTTCTTCCAGTTTATTTTGGGATAACAGAATAAGGTCGCAGAGTTCACGTACTGCACCTTTTCCGCCACCAATATGCGTTACATAGTCTGCTTTAGGTAATAACAATGGGTGTGCATCAGCCACCGCAACAGATAACCCAACTTTTGCCATCACAGGCCAGTCAATGAGGTCATCACCAATGTAAGCCGTTTGCTCTTCTGTTAGTTGTAGTTTATCTAACAGTTCGCGATACGCCAAAAGCTTATCGCTTTGTCCTTGGTAAAGATATGTAATACCTAACGTTTGGGCTCTGTCTTCCAGCAATTTAGCTTTGCGCCCGGTGATAATAGCGACTTCAATTCCTGAGGTTAATAGGCAGCGAATGCCATACCCATCGCGGACATTAAAGGCTTTTAATTCTTCGCCGTTATTCCCCATGTAAATTAAACCGTCGGACATCACGCCATCGACATCACAGATAAGCAGTTTAATTTTGGTCGCTTTTTCTATCACAGAATTCGCTACAGACCCATAGCAAGTATTCTGATAATTAGGGTTCATTCTATTTCCTTTATGTATACTTTTCGACTTATACCACACCCGCTTGCAGTAGGTCGTGCATATGGAGAACACCCACTAATTGGTCGCCATCTGCCACTAATAACGACGTGACATGGCGAGATTGCATCAGGTTCAGCGCTTCAACCGCTAGCATGCCCGGTGCGACTCGAATACCGCCCGGCGTCATTAAATCGGCGATTTTGGCATTGTTGAGGTCGATGCCCATATCAAAAATGCGGCGTAAATCTCCATCCGTGAAAATCCCTTGAATATTCATGTCGTCATCACAAATGACGGTCATACCCAGTTTTTTACGGGTTATTTCCACAAGGGCTTCCCGTAACGTGGCACTTTTCGGAATATGAGGGACATCGTCACCGGTACTCATTAAATCACGAACTAAGAGTAAAAGTTTGCGCCCAAGTGCGCCCCCGGGATGAGACAGCGCAAAATCATCTGCTGTGAAGCCGCGGGCGGTTAACAATGCAATGGCTAACGCATCTCCCATCACTAATGTTGCTGTGGTACTTGTTGTTGGTGCCAAACCAAGCGGGCAGGCTTCTTGCGGTACTTTTATGCATAAGTGTATATCTGCATATTTGCCCATATTGCTGTCTGGATTATTGGTCATGCAGATCAGTGGGACTTTGATACGCTTTAATACGGGCAGTAGGGCTAAAATTTCCCCCGATTCACCCGAATTCGAAATCGCTAATACAACGTCTTTATTGGAGATCATCCCTAAATCGCCATGGCTGGCTTCTCCGGGGTGCACGAAAAATGAAGGCGTTCCTGTGCTGGCAAGCGTCGCCGCAATTTTCCGTCCAATATGCCCTGATTTCCCCATTCCCATAACGACCACTTTTCCCTGACAAGAAAAGATTTGCTGACAAGCAAGGTCAAAGTCATGATTAATATATTGTTCTAGGTTTTTCAGACCTTCGCGTTCGATATGGAGAACTTCTTTACCTACTTTCTGAAAATCGATATTTGACATGTCTAATTCCATGGATGTTTTCGGGTGAATCAAAAGTGTCGGTTGGTTCAAAGTTTCGGTTAGATCAAAAAAGAGAAATCGGATTGTATAACGAATACTTAGTATCAGTAAGTATTTTGTCTCTAAGCTTTTATGAATGTCATGGTTATTATGAATGTGATAGTTATGAGTCTCTATTAGCGATTTGAGCTCAAAAGCGCCTTTTAGGGTTTAACCGCACCGATGCCCAAAAAAAATTTTTTTAATTCTCTTAACCTTATGGTTGGATATATAAATTTCTAAGAGCTATCTTCTATTAATTAGGTAAAATATTAGTTAATACTATTTGGTTTATGTTTCTGTAAAACCCTGAATTTATTTAGGTAGAATCATAGTTTGACCTATAACGAGCTATTAAACGATGCAAGCACAGACAGAGAACTTAATCGAAGTCAAAAACATGTCATTTACACGGGGAAATAGGAAAATATTTGAAAATATTAACCTAACTGTGCCTCGTGGTAAAATTACTGCGATTATGGGGCCTTCAGGGATTGGTAAAACTACATTACTCAGACTGATTGGCGGACAACTGCGCCCAGAAGAAGGAGAAATCTGGTTTGATGGCGATAATATTCCTGCGCTGTCTCGTTCTAAGTTATACCAATCGCGTAAAAAAATGAGCATGTTATTCCAATCCGGTGCCTTGTTTACCGATATGGACGTTTTTAATAATGTAGCTTTCCCTTTGCGTGAGCACACAAATTTACCGGAGTCATTGATTCATACGACGGTGATGATGAAATTAGAGGCGGTGGGGTTACGCGGAGCCGCAAAATTAATGCCATCAGAACTTTCAGGGGGAATGGCACGCCGTGCGGCGTTAGCAAGGGCTATCGCTCTGGATCCTGACCTGATTATGTTTGATGAGCCTTTCGTGGGGCAAGACCCAATCACGATGGGCGTTTTGGTCAAACTGATTGATGAACTCAACCAAGCGTTAGGGGTGACCTGCGTAGTGGTTTCCCATGACGTTCCAGAAGTGCTAAGTATTGCCGATAAAGCGTATATTGTGGCGCAGCAACATGTTATCGCGAAAGGAACTGGGGAAGAGTTACGCGAAAACCAAGATCCGCGCGTCAGACAGTTTATGGATGGTATTGCCGATGGTCCTGTGCCATTCCGCTTTCCGGCCAATGACTATTCGGCTGATTTATTAGGGTAAATGAACATGATAATTAAGGCGATTGCTGCCTTCGGACGTCGATGGATTGAAACATTTGCGGCTTTTGGTCGAGCAGGCTACTTATTATTTGGTGCACTATTTGGCAAACCTGAGTTTGGCAAACAGTGGCCACTGTTAGTTAAACAGCTTTATTCGGTAGGGGTTCAGTCTCTACTTATCGTGGCGGTGTCTGGTCTGTTTATCGGCATGGTGCTCGGTTTGCAAGGTTATTTGGTACTGACGACGTTCAGTGCAGAAGCTAGCCTTGGCATGATGGTCGCGCTTTCTCTATTGCGTGAACTGGGGCCAGTGGTCACTGCGCTGTTGTTTGCGGGACGAGCAGGCTCGGCATTAACTGCAGAAATTGGTTTGATGAAAGCCACTGAGCAGATTTCGAGTTTAGAGATGATGGCGGTGGATCCTCTGCGCCGTGTTGTCGCCCCAAGATTTTGGGCTGGATTCATTAGCATGCCGCTGTTATCACTGATTTTTGTCGCCGTCGGTATTATTGGTGGGGCCATTGTCGGTGTGGATTGGAAAGGGATTGACCCAGGTTTCTTCTGGTCATCCATGCAGTCCTCTGTCGAGTGGCGACTCGATTTAGTGAACTGTTTTATCAAAAGTTTAGTCTTTGCAATTACAGTAACGTGGATTGCACTATTTAATGGTTATGATGCGATTCCAACCTCGGAAGGAATTAGCCGTGCAACGACGAAAACTGTTGTGCATGCATCATTATCGGTTCTAGGGTTAGATTTCGTACTGACAGCACTGATGTTTGGGAACTAAGTCATGCAAAGTAAAAAAAGTGAAATATGGGTGGGTTGTTTTATGTTGCTGGCGATCGCCGCAATTGTGTTCCTCTGCTTAAAAGTAGCGGATTTACAATCGATTGGTAGTCAGTCAACTTACCGAGTTTCCGCCTCTTTTGAAAACGTGGGTGGCTTAAAAGTTGGCTCTCCAATCAAAGTCGGTGGCGTTGTCGTGGGACGGGTTGCGAATATTTCTTTAGATAAAAAGAACTATATTCCTGACGTTCAAATCGATTTGCTCAGTGAATATGACAATATTCCTGATTCCAGCTCGCTATCAATTCGGACTTCAGGCCTGCTTGGTGAACAGTATATCGCCATGAATATCGGTCCTTATGACGAAGATATGGGGATTGCGATGTTAAAAGATGGCGGTCGTTTAGAAGACACCAAACCGGCTATGGTGCTGGAAGATTTAATCGGTCAATTCTTGTATAAGAGTGGTGATAGCCAAGGTACTGAAGCAGCCGCACCTGCAGCACCGGCATCCGCGCCAGAGACTCATGTGGCAGCACCGTCAGAGCCTGTTGCTCACTAAGTTGTAATTCCCTGTGAACTTAAAAGGAATGAATTATGTTTAAACGTTTAATAATGATAGCTATGTTAGTGGTTGCGCCATTTGCGATGGCGATTGACCAAACTAACCCGTATAAGCTTATGGAAGAAGCCGCAGCGAAAACCTTCGATCGCTTAAAAGCGGAACAACCTCAAATCAAACAAAACCCAGATTACTTACGTACTATCGTGCGTGAAGAGTTACTGCCATATGTGCAAATTAAGTATGCGGGTGCGTTGGTATTAGGCACTTACTATAAAGATGCCACTCCAGCGCAGCGCGATGCCTATTTTAAAGCATTTGAGTCCTATCTTGAGCAAGTTTATGGCCAAGCGCTGGCGATGTATCACGGTCAAACGTACACCATCGCTCCTGAACAGCCGATTGGTGACAAGAATATTGTCGCTATCCGAGTGACCATCAATGACACTAATGGCCGCCCTCCAGTACGTTTGGATTTCCAATGGCGTAAAAACAGTAAAACAGGTTACTGGCAGGCGTATGACATGATTGCTGAAGGCGTTAGCATGATCACCACCAAGCAAAATGAGTGGGGTGATATTCTGCGTAAGCAAGGTATTGATGGATTGACAGCTCAATTACAACGTAGTGCTCAGGTGCCGATTACGTTAGAAGAGAGCAAGTAAGATGAGTAGTTTGTTATCTTGGACGAAAAATAACAAAACATTGGCGTTTTCCGGTATTTTAAATCGCGATTCTCTGGTTGAATTTTGGGATAAGCGCCAAGCCTTGTTGACCCAAGTTGAGCAAATTGATGTTTCTGATTTAACCCATGTGGATTCTACCGGACTCGCCATGCTAGTGCGTCTGAAAGGGGAGTATCAATCCCAGCAACGTCATTTTGGTCTTGTTGGTGTGAGCGATAATCTCAATACCTTGATGGAATTGTACGGGGTAAAGCCTCTGCTGATGGATTAAGTCAAGTTATGTAAAAAATAGCGCTTCTGAGTGTTTTTATACGCCAGAAGCGTTTTCTTTAGTTTAAGTGTTAAGCTGAATCCTTTAGGATAGATGGCTATATTTATTATCATAATTAATTACAAAATTGAGTCATTATGGATACCAACGAAATTAAACAAGTCTTAATGGAAAAGCTGTCACTGGATGAAGTGATAGTGAATGGCGATGGCAGTCATTTTCAAGTTATCGCTGTTGGCAGCCTTTTTGACGGCATGAGCCGTGTTAAACAGCAGCAAGCAGTCTATGCGCCGCTAATGGAATATATTGCGGACAACCGAATTCATGCGCTTTCAATTAAAGCTTATACCCCAGCGCAGTGGGAGCGTGATCGTAAGCTGAGCGGCCTATAAGTTTGAATATGTAAGCGGACAGTTTGTAAAAATCTGACACACGAGAATACCAGAATGGATAAATTTTTAGTTAAAGGGCCAACCCGCTTAGAGGGTGAAGTCTCTATTTCAGGCGCTAAAAACGCCGCACTGCCAATCCTGTTCGCTGCTTTACTGGCTGAAAAGCCAGTTGAATTACAGAATGTCCCTAAGCTGAAAGACATCGACACCACAATTAAGTTACTGAGCCAACTTGGCGTCAAAATCGAGCGTAATGGTTCGATTTTTGTTGATGCTAGCAATGTGACTGAATATTGTGCGCCGTATGATCTGGTGAAAACCATGCGTGCCTCTATTTGGGCATTAGCGCCGCTGGTTGCACGTTTTGGTCACGGTGAAGTTTCTCTACCAGGTGGTTGTGCCATTGGTGCTCGTCCAGTGGATTTACATATCAGCGGTTTAGAAAAACTAGGCGCGAAAATTGTCCTTGAAGATGGTTATGTTAAGGCTACGGTGAATGGGCGTCTGAAGGGCGCTGACATCGTGATGGACAAAGTGAGCGTGGGTGCCACTATCAGCATCATGACTGCCGCAGCGCTTGCTGAAGGAACAACCTCCATCGAGAACGCCGCTCGTGAACCCGAAATTGAAGATACCGCTAATTTCTTAAATGCGTTAGGTGCGAAAATCACTGGTGCAGGAACTGACCGTATTGTCATTGAAGGTGTGGCTCGCTTAGGTGGCGGTGTGTATCGCGTTCTGCCAGACCGTATTGAAACAGGCACATTCTTAATCGCGGCTGCGGTTTCTCGCGGTAAAGTGGTTTGCCGTAATGCACGTCTAGATACGCTGGATGCGGTGCTGGCAAAATTACGAGAAGCTGGGGCTGATGTTCAAACGGGTGAAGATTGGATTAGTCTAGATATGCACGGTAAACGTCCAAAGGCGGTTACATTGCGTACTGCTCCACATCCTGGTTTCCCTACTGATATGCAAGCACAATTTAGCTTATTAAACCTGGTGGCTGAAGGTACGGGTGTTATCACTGAAACTATTTTCGAAAACCGTTTTATGCATATTCCAGAGTTAATTCGTATGGGTGCTCATGCGGATATCGAAAGTAATACAGTCGTGTGCCATGGCGTTGAAAAACTGACTGGTGCGCAAGTGATGGCAACAGATTTACGTGCTTCCGCAAGCTTAGTGATTGCTGGTTGTATCGCGGGTGGAACAACGACAGTTGACCGTATCTATCATATCGATCGTGGATATGAAAATATCGAAGCGAAATTAAATGCGTTAGGCGCTAATATTCAACGCGTTAAATCTGAAGACTAATTCCAGATTGCGTTGATATCATCGCAAAAGCGAAATTTCAAAAAAAACAAAAAGGTTGTTCTTCATGGGAACAACCTTTTTTTTCGGACTTATTTTGAGTGGAAGATTTGACTGGGCGGAATTGAGGATTTAGTTCGCTTGCCCTTCAGGAAGTTCTTCAATCACGATATCGATGTTTTGCACATTACCATCACGTAAAATTTGAACGGGGATTTTTGTACCGGGGCGAATTTCGGCAACATAATCCATCGTTTCTGCGGCAGAAACGGCAGGTTTTCCATCTAAGGATAAAATAATATCTCCTTGCTCAATGCCTGATTTTGCAGCGGGCCCATTGGCTGAGACTTGGAAAATCCTTAATCCTTGAATTTGATTGATATTATTTGTATTTGTGCGAATTTGCGGTAACTCACGAGCCGTAATGCCGATGTAGCCTCGAACAACACGACCATCACGGATCAATTTTTCCATGATTTTGGTTGCTAGAGCCGTAGGGATAGCAAAACTCAGCCCTTCAGAACTCACGCCTTGCCCTGCACTGAATGAAAGGGTGTTTATACCAACCAATTCCCCTTCAGTATTGATGAGGGCACCACCGGAGTTACCGGAGTTAATCGAGGCATCGGTTTGTAGGAAATTTTGGCGGCGTGTGGAGCTTAACCCGACACGACCTGTCGCGCTGATAATTCCTTGGGTGACTGTTTGTCCAAGGTTATAAGGGTTTCCAATGGCTAAAACGACATCTCCAACATGGGTGATGCGCTTGGTATTAATGGGGATAACGGGGAGATTTTCAGCGTCTATCTTTAAGACGGCGAGGTCGGTGAGAGGGTCTGAGCCGACTAAAAGCGCATCGAAAATGGCACCATCTTGTAAAGCAACAAGGATTTGATCTGGGTTATCCACCACATGTTTGTTGGTCACTATGTAGCCATTAGCGCTTAATATCACCCCTGATCCAAGAGATTGTAATTCCCGACCCGATTGGGAAAAACTCCCTTTAGAGCTGCTATAGACATACACCACCGCAGGCGCGGCACGGCGTACGGCCTTGTTATAGCTTACAGGCTCGCTATTGGTTTTCCCATACAGTAAATCAGCCAGTCCCTGTGGGCGCAATGAGGGGACAGCCACAATAATGATTGAGGCAGTGACCAATCCAAGCAGGACAGACACAAGCAGCTTTTTGACCATGTTAAAGGTTACCAAGTTCGCTATGATGGAAATGACAGACAGAGAGATGCTTGAGCATAACATAAAAAAACGGGTACAGCAGAGTGATACTGTACCCGTTTTATTGATTTATGTGCGGTAACTTAATGAATTAGTTTTTCATTAATAAGTAGAGTGTTTCACCGCCACGCAGCACTTTCATCGCTAATACTGGCGGTTTGCTATCGATGATTTTGCGGAATTGGTCGATACTTTCTACGCGAGTGTCATTCACGCCAAAGATTAGGTCGCCTTTCGCTAAACCAACCGCAGCAGCCGGAGACTTAGGTGCTACGCTGTCAACTTGTACCCCTTTGGTATTGCTAACAACCGCATTGGAAATGGTGGCGCCTAATAAGGATTCACTCAGTTTTTCCGCGTTGGTCGCTGAACCTTCATCGCTTTCTAGCACCACTTTCACTTCCATTGGTTTGCCTGAACGGATCAGGCCAAGGGTGATTTCTTTACCTAACTGGCTTGTACCAATTTTCGCTCTTAATTCCGCGAAGCTATTAATACGTTTACCATCTACAGACACTAAAACGTCACCCGATTTGATGCCCGCTTTTGCCGCTGATGATTTTGGAATGACTTCACTGACGAAGGCACCACGTTGTGCATCGATATTGAAGGCTTTAGCGATATCAGAGTTCATCTCTGTGCCTTTAATACCTAAAATTCCGCGTTTAACTTCACCGTGTTTAATCAGCTGCTCGCTCAGGCTTTTCGCCATATTGCTTGGGATAGCAAAGCCGATACCAATATTTCCGCCACCAGGCGCTAAAATTGCGGTGTTAATCCCAATCAGCTCACCGTTTAAGTTAACCAGCGCACCACCGGAGTTACCACGGTTGATTGAGGCATCGGTCTGGATAAAGTTTTCTAAGCCTTCCAGATTTAATCCGCTACGACCTAACGCAGAAATAATCCCGGATGTGGCAGTTTGTCCTAAACCGAATGGGTTACCCACGGCAACGGCAAAATCACCAACACGTAGTTTGTCGGAGTCTGCAATAGAAACCGCGGTGAGGTTTTTGATATCTTTCGCATTGCTGATTTTTAATAGAGCAATGTCAGTTTGTGGATCTTTACCAATCAGTTTGACGTCAATTTCGCGACCGTCATTCAGCTGAATTTGGATTTTATCAGCACCATCAATAACGTGATTGTTGGTTAAAACATAACCTTGTGTCGCATCAATGATGACACCAGAACCTAAACCTTCAAATGGGCGCACGCTTTGTTGTTGTGTAGGTGCATTTGGACCAAAGAAGAATTTCAGTTCTTCAGGAATCTGTTGATTTTGTACACGGGTGCCTGAAACATGGATATTCACGACGGCAGGCAGCACTTTTTCCAGCATTGGCGCTAAACTTGGCATGTTTTGGCTTTGTGCGGTTGCTGGTAATGTGGCCGGTAATGCGGCGCTGCTGATTGCTGGGATCGTGGACAGGGTTAAACCTAAACTCATTGCAACTGCTGTCAGAAAGAAATTTTTTCTTTTCATCATTCCGTAGATTCTCTCAATAGAAAATATCAGCTCATATGAATGGCACCCATTAACGGTACCCTAAGGTCATATAAGCGGAGGTATTTTGGGGTATCAAATAATATTTTACTGATGACTATGACCACGGATTATGCGGAAAAGTTCCCTATGCCGATAGTACTTATCCACAATTTTACATCCATTTACATGATGTTTAGGTGAAACGCTAACTTCTATACAGTAGCTAAACTAACTATAAGATTTTATTCGGAATTGGAATGATACGGCGGGGTAAATAACACCACCAGTAACAGGCGCTACTGGTGGCATAATCAAAAAATTACTTCTCTTTTTCATCGAGAGGGCGGAACAGCCCTGAAGCACCTTCAGAGTAATCTCTAGGTGGCATTTTAACCGGTGCTTGGTCATTATCGGCTTCAGATTCAGTCAAACGATAATGGAATGGGTTATCTTGCATATCCGGCATTAACTCGGAAGAGCTTTGCGCCATGTGTTGATACAGTTGGCGATAGTCGCGTGCCATTTTATCCAATAACTCTGCACTGCGAGCAAAATGGCTAACGAGTTCTTTACGATACTCTTCCAGCTCAGTGCTTTTTTTGTCTAATTCAGCCTGTGCTGTTTTTTGTTGACGAAGTTTTGGATTGCCATAACGCACAACCAATGCGCCGATGATAAAGCCAACAACTAATCCTATTAGTGCATACTCCCAAGTCATGCTAACTCCTTCGTTTACTTCAATCAAAATTCACAGAAAATGGTCGCCAAAATTTAGCTCGATTACCCTAACTATACCTGCTAATAGCAAATCTGTTAATGCTAAAGAGTGGAATAATAAAGCGAAATTCCTTACTCTATGCCGAATAGTTAATCGAAAGTTAAATGCTAACAGAATCTGGTTATAATAAAGGCAGTGTATATCATATAACGGTAAAAAAAACCGAAAATTTTAAGGATCACTGAGTTGATGTCACCGATGACCCCTACTATGCGTTACCAACAAGCTCTTGAACAAGGCAATTACCAGCCTGACGACGTACAAAAACAAACCGTAGAGCGATTAGACAAGATTTATCAGCAACTTTGCAGTGCTACGCCTTGCATCCCAAATGAAAAAACAAACGGTCTAAAACAGCGCTTTGGACGCTTGTTAGGGAAATCATCCACAAAAACCTGCGAGCCAGTTCAGGGGTTATATATGTGGGGGGGCGTAGGTCGCGGTAAAACGTGGTTGATGGACATGTTCTACGACAGTTTACCGGGCGAGCGCAAATTGCGTTTACACTTTCATCGCTTTATGAAGAAAGTGCAGGAAGACTTAATGGCGCTGCAAGGACAGGAAAATCCGCTCGACATTATTGCTGATGAATTCAAAAAACAGACAGATATTTTGTGTTTCGATGAGTTTTTTGTCTCGGACATTACCGACGCGATGATTCTAGGAACCCTATTAGAAGGGCTCTTTGCGCGGGGTATCACGTTAGTCGCGACATCCAACATTATTCCTGACAACCTTTATCGCAACGGTTTGCAACGCGCTCGCTTTTTGCCTGCTATCGAACAGATAAAAAAATATTGCGATGTAATGAATGTGGATGCGGGGATTGACTATCGCTTGCGTACTCTGACTCAAGCTCATCTATTTTTATCGCCAATTAATGAACAAAATCGCCATCATTTAGATGAAGTGTTTGTAAAACTGGCGGGTAAAGAAGGGCAGCAAAATCCTGTATTAGAAGTTAACCACCGGAAAATGCAGGCAATTCGTTCCGCTGAAGGGGTATTGGCAATCAACTTTAAGGTTTTGTGTGAAGAGCCTCGCAGCCAAAACGACTATATCTACCTCTCAAATTGTTATCATACGGTATTGCTGTATGACGTTCCTGTAATGGGAATGAAGGATGAAAATCCGGCCAGACGTTTTCTCGCACTTATTGATGAGTTCTATGAACGTAAGGTAAAATTGATGATCAATGCACAGGTGCCGATGGATTCACTTTATCAAGGGCAACTTTTGGCGTTTGAATATCAGCGCTGCCTTTCTCGCTTGCAAGAAATGCAAAGTGAAGAATATTTGAAAATCCCGCATTTATCATAGAAGCCAAAGAGGAAATGAGTCTCAAGGACGTCGTTTCCTCTCCAGATTTATGCGCGCTTTTTGAACATGCGGTACTAATTGTTTATTTGAACGTAAAAAAAATGCATTTGGGGTCGATTTTTGTTGCTGACTTCTCTATAATCTTGCGACCCCACGTTACGGCGTTGTTTTTTATTTCCCAAAAAATAACGCATTAATGCCAGCTAGGCTGCTCGAAGGGGTGGGTTTGCTGGACAATGAGTCGCGTGAACCTCGCTATATTTTACGAACATGAGTGTTCACACAACGTGTAACTTCAATATTGGGTAAGTTTTAATGAAAACTTTTACAGCTAAACCAGAGACCGTAAAACGCGACTGGTATGTTGTTGATGCAGATGGCAAAACTTTAGGCCGTCTTGCAACTGAAATTGCTAGCCGTCTGCGCGGTAAGCATAAAGCGGAATATACTCCGCACGTGGATACTGGTGATTACATCATCGTTCTGAATGCAGAAAAAATTGCTGTTACCGGCAAAAAACGCGAAGACAAAATCTACTATCGCCACACTGGCCATATTGGTGGAATCAAGCAAGCAACTTTCGAAGAGATGATTGCTCGTAGTCCTGAGCGTGTGCTTGAAATCGCGGTTAAAGGCATGTTGCCAAAAGGACCTCTGGGTCGTGCAATGTACCGTAAACTGAAAGTTTACGCAGGTAATGAGCACAACCACGCGGCACAACAACCGCAAGTTCTTGACATTTAATCGGGATTATAGCAATGGCTGAAAATCAATACTACGGCACTGGTCGCCGCAAAAGCTCATCTGCTCGTGTCTTTATTAAGCCGGGTAGCGGTAACATCACAATCAATCAACGTACACTGGAACAATACTTTGGTCGCGAAACTGCGCGCATGGTAGTTCGTCAGCCGTTAGAACTGGTTGAAATGTTAGAAAAACTGGACCTGTACATCACTGTTAAAGGTGGTGGTATCTCTGGTCAGGCAGGCGCAATCCGTCACGGTATTACACGTGCACTGATGGCTTATGACGAGACTCTTCGTTCTGATCTGCGTAAAGCTGGTTTCGTTACCCGTGATGCGCGTTCTGTTGAACGTAAGAAAGTGGGTCTGCGTAAAGCACGTCGTCGTCCACAGTTCTCCAAACGTTAATTTATTGCCTTCTGGGCATAAAATTGATGAAAAAGCCCGTCTTTATGGCGGGTTTTTTATTGCCTAAAATAAATCAAATATTGAGCCATCATGATTTAATTAAAATAAAGACAGGCAGAAAATATTATTCTATTATTCCACTCTCATTTTGCGTCATATCTCAAATACAGTAAAAATATAACTCATTAACCATGGAGTTGGCTTTAAGGTTTTAATTTTTAATTATCAAAAACCAAAAGCTGATAATGCTGATTTTAATGTGGATATTCTCCTCTAATAAAATTAACTGATGATTTTCTCTAGGTTAGCCCCCTAAGCTGTACAAAATCTGTTAGACTATGCCCCAGTTTTTTATTTGATTATTTCTCGCTTCCATGAAGCGAGAGGGTTGTGCTGACTTTCAAAATGGATCTTGAAGGTTAAGTACATGGGATTTTAAAAATGGAAATAATGAATTAATCCTTATTTAAGGATCATTATTTTTATCATTTGGAGGTTTTAATGGCTGTTGCTCCTAATAAACGTTCGGTAATGACATTGTTTTCAGGCCCTACTGATATTTTTAGCCATCAAGTACGCATCGTACTCGCTGAAAAAGGTGTTAGTGTTGAGATTGAACATGTCGAGCCTGGTCACCTGCCTCAAGACCTTATTGATCTTAACCCGTATCAAAGCGTACCAACGCTGGTGGATCGCGATCTGACTCTGTATGACCCACATATCATCATGGAATACCTTGATGAGCGCTTCCCTCATCCACCATTAATGCCAGTTTATCCCGTTGCACGTGGTATTAGCCGTCAGCTGATGCACCGTATCCAAAAAGACTGGTATTCACTGATGACAAAAATCGAGAAAGGAACTGCACAAGAAGCTGAAAGTGCGCGTCGTCAATTAGCTGAAGAGCTGATCGCAGTCTCTCCGACATTTGAACACATGCAATACTTTATGAGTGATGAATTCAGCTTAGCCGATTGCTATTTAGCACCGCTGTTATGGCGCTTACCTGTGTTAGGGATCGAATTAAAGCCTGCAATCAGCAAACATTTACAGATGTACATGCAGCGTGTATTTGAACGCGATTCATTTTTAGCATCATTAACTGAATTAGAGCGTGAAATGCGCCAGTCAGCACGAGGCTAAGTCGGATGATGGAAATGGCACCAATGACACCACGTCGCCCTTATCTGCTGCGCGCCCACTATGAGTGGTTGCTGGATAACGATATGACTCCGCATTTGGTGGTTGATGTCACTCTTCCCATGGTGAATGTTCCAATGGAATTTGCGCGTGATGGGCAAATTGTTTTAAATGTTGCTCCACGTGCAGTTGGTAACTTTGAAATTACCAACGAAGAAGTGCGGTTTAATGCGAGATTCGGTGGTGTACCTCGTCAGGTTTATGTACCAATGGCGGCTATCATGGCGGTATATGCGCGTGAAAATGGCGCTGGTATGATGTTTGAACCGGAAGCAGCTTATGATGAGCACTTTGATGGGGAAGAGAACACAACTGATGAAGCACTGTCTGACAACATCGTATTGGTTCATGATGAAGCCACTCAAACTGAAGAGCCTTCATTCCCAGATGATGAGCCACCAAGACCACCGAAAGGTCGTCCAGCGTTACGGGTTGTGAAATAAACACAAATCGTGGCAATGAAGATTGATATAGTCAATGCTGAAAAGAGGAAGAAATTCCTCTTTTTTTATACCTGAAGAAAACTCATTATTCCTTCTGCGGCTCCACGCCCTTCGGCAATTGCTGTTACCACTAAATCAGAACCGTGTACCACATCCCCCCCTGCAAAAATTTTAGGGTGTGAAGTCTGGTAAGCATAATGATGATGACGAGGGGCAATTATTCTACCGCTCGTATCGCGCTGTATGGAATGTGTGCTAATCCACGGCATATCGTCAGATTCAAAACCAAACGCAATAATGACCACATCAGCAGAGTGTGTAATTTCTTCCAATTTAGTGGAATTCGATAGTGTGCTGGTGAAATGAACACCGATAAGTTGCCCCTCGGAGTTAGTGTTAACCCCAATGGGTTGTAAGTGAAAATGAAACTGTACGCCTTCCTCTTGGGCGTGTAGGACTTCTCGCGGTGTTGCTGGCATTTCTGAAGAGTCACCTCGATAGACACAACTGACCTGGTTGGCTCCTTGGCGAATAGCGCTACGGACACAATCCATCGCGGTATCTCCAGCGCCCATCACAATCACATTCTTATTTTCCAGTGATACGTAAGGATATCGGGGATCGTCAGCGTAACCTAATAAATGACGTGCATTGCCCACTAAATAAGGAAGTGCTTGATAAACACCTATAACGTCTTCGTTGAGGAGATTGCCTGAAACTGGGTGATGGGTGCCGGTTCCAATAAAAACCGCATCAAATTCATTGAGTAACGTTTCTAACGGGATATGTTGCCCAATCTCGGTGTTGAGTTTGAAGATAATCCCCATTTCTTCAAAAATGCGTCGACGATGCTGCATTATTGACTTTTCTAACTTAAAGGCAGGTATACCAAAAGTGAGTAACCCGCCGATTTCAGGATGTTTATCAAACACCGTTGCTTGAACGCCGTGGCGAGCCAACACATCGGCACAGGAAAGACCTGCGGGGCCCGCACCGATAATCGCGACTCGTTTATTGGTTTCCCTAACATGGGAAAGGTCAGGGCGCCAACCTTGTTCAAACGCAGTATCGGTAATATAGCGCTCCAAATGCCCAATCGTGACAGAACCAAAGGTTTCATTCAGGACACAAGCGGCTTCACACAACCGTTCTTGCGGGCAAATTCGACCGCAAATTTCTGGCAAGCTGTTGGTGTGATGACAAAGCTCTGCCGCCTCAAGAATTCGACCTTCTCCAGCTAGTTTTAACCAATTCGGGATAGGGTTATGGAGCGGGCATTTCCACTCACAATAGGGGCTCCCGCAAGATAAGCAACGCTGGGCTTGATGCTGAGCTTCAATGCCGCTCATTGGCTGGTAAATTTCCACAAACTCAATTTTGCGGATCGTCAGCGCTTTTTTTCGAGGTTCAAGACGGGGCGAACCCATATTTGAAGAGGACATAGGCACCTTTCCTGCCAAATTCTTTTACGGGAATGATATAAATTAAAGTTTACTTTGATAGCATTGATATAAATAGTGATTATCGTAATAAAGTTACTAATACGCGGGTGAATATCCCATTGTGACAGACGATTTAATGAGCAGGATCGATATTTCGTATGAAACCCCATCCGAAACAGCCCTGTTTGATATATGATTCAGTGAGAATTTAACTAAGGGGTGGTTATGAAAGTACTTCGCGGTCTTGCACAATACTATGTTGACCTGATGATGAAGCTAGGCTTAGTGCGTTTCTCTTTGCTTCTCGCGTCAGCGTTAGTTGTGCTTGCCATGATAATGCAAATGGCGGTAGCGATTTTTCTTCGAGGACAAGTCGATAGCCTCGATATGGTCGGCTCCATTTTCTTTGGCTTAATTATTACGCCATTAGCAGTTTATTTTCTTTCGGTGGTGGTAGAACAATTAGAAGAATCTCGCCAGCGTTTAACGCGCATGGTTGATAAGCTCGAAGTGATGCGAAAGCGTGATGCGGAACTGAATACTCAGCTTCAAGGCAATATTGAGCAACTTAACTTAGAAATTTTAGAGCGTGAAAAAGCCGAAAGTGCCCATCTTGAGTTGTTAGAGCAACTCAAACAAGAAATGAAATACCGAGAACAGACTCAAATTGAGTTCGAACAGCAATCTGTTTTACTGCGTTCATTCCTCGATGCCTCCCCTGACCTTGTTTATTATCGTAATGAAAACAATGAATTTTCTGGTTGTAACCGTGCAATGGAGCTGCTCACTGGTAAGAGTGAAAAACAGCTAGTCGGTTTAACGCCACTGGACATTTATGATGAAGAAATTGCCGCAAAAGTAATGGAAACGGACGAGAAAGTTTTCAGACACAATGTGGCATTAACCTATGAGCAGTGGCTAGTTTACCCTGACGGGAGAAAAGCCTGTTTTGAGCTGCGAAAAGTGCCATTTTATGACCGCGTAGGGAAACGCCACGGGCTAATGGGGTTCGGGCGTGATATTACCGAGCGTAAGCGCTACCAGGAGGCGTTAGAGAACGCTAGTAGAGAGAAGACCACCTTTATCTCTACTATCAGCCACGAGCTTCGTACGCCGCTTAATGGCATTGTGGGGCTTAGCCGCATTTTACTGGATACCAAGCTTACCAAAGAACAATCGAGCTATTTAAAAACCATTCACGTCAGTGCCGTCACCTTAGGCAATATTTTTAATGATGTAATTGAAATGGACAAAATTGAGCGTCGCAAAGTCCAATTGGATAACCAACCTGTGACATTGCCCGAGTTTGTGAACGATTTAGAAAACTTAAGCGGGCTACTGGTTCAGCCGAAAGGCTTGAAGTTTGTTATGGATGTCGCACACGGTTTACCGAAAACTATTCTGACGGATGGCACGCGTTTACGCCAAATTCTGTGGAACTTAATCGGTAATGCGGTGAAATTCACTCAAAAAGGTGAAGTTAAATTGAGCATCTGGCGTGAAGCGGATGACAAGCTATTTTTCCAAGTCAAAGATAGCGGCATCGGTATTCCTAAAGATGAATTAGATAAAATCTTTGCTATGTATTATCAAGTTCGCGATTCCGCTGGTGGACGTCCTGCAACGGGAACGGGGATTGGGCTTTCTGTATCCCGTAGGTTAGCACAAAGTATGGGGGGCGATATTCGCGTGGAAAGCGATATTGGGCATGGTTCAACATTTACATTGTCGATTATAGCCCCTGAAGTTGAGGCTGAAATCGAAGAGCAGCAACAGCACGAAGATGATTATCCGTTACCAGCGCTCCATATCTTACTAGTAGAAGATATTGAACTAAATGTGGTTGTGGCGTGTTCTGTGCTAGAAAACCTTGGTAACACGGTTGATGTCGCAATGACAGGTAAGGACGCGTTAGAGATGTTCGCACCTGGGGAATACGACTTAGTTCTACTGGATATCCAACTTCCTGATATGACGGGGTTAGATATCTCTAAACAGCTTAAACAACAGTATGATAAGGATGATTTACCACCATTAATCGCCTTGACCGCGAATGTCCTCAAAGATAAGAAAGAGTACTTTGATGCGGGAATGGACGGTGTTCTGAGCAAACCATTATCGGTTCCTGCGCTCACTCAAGTGATTGAGCAATTCTGGGGCGAGAATGCATCTTCAAATGACAAGCATGAGGAGCAAGTGGATATGGCAGAAGTTGATGAGTCAATTTTAGATTGTGAAATGTTAGAGCAATACATTGAATTAGTTGGACCAAAACTAATTTATGACGGTTTAGAAGTATTTGAAAAAATGCTACCGGGCTATTTAGCGATTCTCGATTCCAATATGGTGGCTAAAGATCAGAAGGGAATTGTTGAGGAAGCTCACAAAATTAAAGGTGCCGCGGGTTCAGTGGGACTGAAAAATTTACAGAAACTCGCTCAGCAGATCCAATCCCCTGAATTACCAGCATGGTGGGACAATGTGCAAGAGTGGGTTGATGAGTTAAAACAGGATTGGAAATCAGATATAGAAACATTAAGAAACTGGGTGGATGGCCGCACAAAAAAATAACCCCAACCTAAGTTGGGGTGCGCGAATACTGCGCCAACACCAGGGAAATCATTGATTCGCTTATAATTTTTATCTTAGGCGAATCATTAAAATGCATTTGTCACGACTCAGACGTTATCAAGATACCAAAATTTATCGAACCTGTTACAAGATTCATTAAAATCTGTGATGAAGATTGATGTTTGTCTGCTTTCGCTCTGGGGAGTAATTTACTACAAAAGGACGAAGATATGAAATCAATTGCGGTAATTTTAAGTGGCTGTGGTGTTTTTGATGGAAGCGAGATCCATGAATCAGTATTAACTATGCTTGCTTTAAGTAAAAATAACGCAGAAGTTCACTTTTATGCACCAGATGAATATCAAGCTACTGTAATTAATCATATTAATGGTGAGTTAAAAACAGAAAATCGTAACCAAATGGAAGAATCTGCACGTATTTCTCGTGGGAAAATAGCGCCTTTGTCATCAGCAGATGCCTCTAAGCTAGATGCCCTTATAATTCCTGGTGGTTTTGGTGTGGCAAAAAATTTATGCGATTTTGCGGTAAAAGGAAGCGAATGTGAAATTAATAAACAACTATTAAGTTTAGTACAGGCAATGCACCATCAGAAAAAGCCGCTAGGGCTGATGTGTATTGCTCCTGTCATGCTACCGAAGATGTTAAATACATCAGTGAAATTGACGATTGGCAATGATACTGAAACGATTGCCCAAATTGAAAAGATGGGTGGGCAGCATGTTGTTTGCACGGTTGATAACATTGTGGTTGATGAATATAACAAAGTTGTTACAACACCTGCTTATATGCTGGCTCAATCCATTGCTGAGGCAAATATAGGTATCAATAAGTTGGTTGAGAAAGTATTAGAAATGGCGTAATTAACTCAATGCAAAAGTTTGTTTCTCGCTTGTGGTATTGGTTAAAGAAGATCACACTTTCATTACTTGCCCTCTGGCTAGTGTCGGTTGTGATCTTCAAATTTATCCCTGTTCCCTTTTCTGCAGTGATGGTCGAAAGGCAGCTCTCCGCATGGATAAGCTTTAATTTTTCTTATGTTTCTCATTCGACTTGGGTGAGTGAAAAACAGATTTCTCCCTATCTTTATCTCGCTGTCATTGCTTCTGAAGATCAAAATTTTCCTCATCATTGGGGATTTGATCTTGATGCAATTGAGCGAGCATATAAACATAATTCGAGTAATAAACAGACAGTTAGAGGGGCATCAACAATCTCTCAGCAAACGGTAAAAAACTTATGGTTATGGGATGGAAGAAGCTGGGTAAGAAAAGGGCTTGAGACAGCAATGACACCAATTATGGAGTTGATGTGGTCAAAAACTCGGATCATTACTGTTTATCTTAATATTGCAGAGTTTGGGGAGGGGGTTTTTGGCGTTGAAGAGGCTTCAAATAAATTCTTTAATAAACCTGCCAGCAAGCTTTCCAGGCAGGAAGCTGCGCTTTTAGCGGCTGTTTTACCTAATCCTCATCGATTCCATGTGAAAAATCCATCTTCATATATTTTGAAAAGGCAGGCGTGGATACTTAATCAGATGAGCTTATTAGGAGATAGGAATTATCTGAAAAATAACGGTATAGGTGAGGAATAAGAAAAAAGCCATGAATTTGACTTCATGGCTTGGCTCTTTGTAACAATAGGTTACTAATTATAATCAATTGAGATAAGTAAATGCCGTCGTTACGCGACGAACGCCATCCGTTTCACTGGCAATTTTTGCCGCCGCAGCACCTTCTTGCTGAGTAAGGACTCCTAATAAGAAGACTTCACCATTCTCAGTGATGACTTTAACGCTGCCGGACTTCACTTCGTCACTGGCTAAAATCTTAGATTTTACTTTGGTGGTTAACCAAGTGTCTTTTGACGCGGTACCTAAATCAACAGGCTGACCTTGTCGAACCTCGTTATACACTTTTTCTGTACCATCGACGTTACTGGCGATTTGTTTGGCTTTATCTGCCCATGACATATCGGGAGATTGTCCAGTTAACAAGACATTACCTTTATACGCCGTTGCAATAATACGGGCTTTGCTGGTGATATCTTTGTCTTTGTTAAGTTGACCACTGACTCGGGCTTCTAATGTGCCATCATCAACTTGTTGACCAACAGAACGAGGGTCTGTAGCGCTTTTGGTGGCTACTGCGGCAGTACCCACAACAGCCGCACCAATACAGCCTTGTAAAAGAACCGCGCTAAACACTATGGCAAAAATCGGAAGTAATCGCATTTTGTCTCCTTAGTCGTTCTGATGAGGAAAGAGCGTGTTATCGATAAGGTCACACAGACAATTCACTGTGAGTAAGTGTACCTCTTGAATTCTGACACTATGCTGGGATGGAATGCGAATTTCAACATCCTGTGGCCCTAAAAGACCCGCTAACTCACCACCATCATAGCCAGTAAGTGCGACAATAGTCATATCGCGCGTTACTGCAGCTTCTACGGCTTTAATAATATCGGCACTGTTACCATGGGTTGAGATAGCCATTAATACATCGCCATGCTGGCCTAGCGCTCGAACTTGTTTTGCATAAATTTCAGTTGGTTGCTTGCTTCCTGAAATCGCGGTGAGCACGGTATTATCCGTATTTAGCGCGAGGGCGGGTAAACTTGGGCGCTCGGTTTCAAAACGGTGGATCATGCTCGCCGCAAAACGCTGTGCTGTTGCTGCGGATGCGCCATTGCCACAACACAAAATTTTATTACCATTAAGCAGTGACTGCACCATCATCATAGCAGCACGAGAAATTGCATCGGGCAGGGCTTCTGCTGCGGCAATTTGAGTTTGGATGCTTTCAGTAAAGCAAACTTTTATTCTATCTAGCACTTACTTATATTCCTGTTCACTAAGATTAAATGCGTTTTGAATCCACTGAAATTGCTTGCCGGTGATTGCACAGATATCAAAGCGGCAGGGTGTTGTTTCAAAACTTTCTTGTCGTTGAGCAAGCCAATATTGTGCGGTGGACAATATTTTTCTGCGTTTGTGCCAGTTTACTGATAAAAGTGCGTCTCCGTAATCACTATTCTTGCGAAAACGAACCTCTACGAATACCCAGCCTGATTTATCTCGCATGATCAAATCGATTTCTCCCGCACGATTTCGAACATTGCGTGCGACAAAAGCGAGCCCTTGCTGCTTTAAATAGGAGAGCGCTTGGTTTTCGTAATATCGACCAGTCAACCATTTTAATGACTTTTTAACGGTTTTCATGACATCCTTGTCTGAAAAATAGGCAGCAATAAAGCGACCTCGTTTAATTTATTGCGCAGGCTTTACTTGCCCTTGCTTGAATTGCAGCCACGGCAATTCACGATAAATAACACAGTTATCATGCACACTTAGCGTACCAGATGCACCGTTAACACGGAATTGGTCACTGTGTTGCTGCAAGTTATCGTAGTTATTCGCCAGTGACCATGCATCAATACCCATCGCATACAGGCGGAACAGCGAATAATCGTTATTCACTTTGCCCTGAGCTTGTTTGCGTAAGTTGTTGTTTGCACCAGCAAGTAATGGAACTTCACTGAATTTCACGCCTTCCATTTCGAAACGATAATCCGCATTTGAGTTCCCTTGGTTACTGCGCGAACTGGCATATAAAGCAGGACGCTGGCGGGAACTGATCGCCATATCGATCATCGGTTTGACGAGGGTTAATTCGTCGCGTGTTGCGACGATATAAACCGCATCAACACCGCCACTGGTTGGTGCCATCCCTTGGGTATCGACACTGATCGGGGTACCCGTCATGCGGATCCCTTGACCACGGTTGATTGATTCTTTTAAAGATGCAGTAGAACCGAATGTTTGCATCAGTGCAGTGCCACCGCCTTTTGCTTGCCACTCTTCGGCAAACGCTTTTGCGATGCGATCACCAAATGGGGATGCAGGCACTAACACTAACGGCATCTGCTTACCGTCTAATTTCATTTGGTTAGCGGCATTTTTCGCTTCATCTTCAGGGGATAAAGAGAAATAACATAAATTTGCACGCGGCTGTAATTGATTAGCGTCTAATTCATTCAGTGCCAATACATTGACGGGCGCATTCATTTGAGTAATAGCTTGCACCTCTGATTTCAGTAGAGGCCCAACAATTAAGTTATACCCTTCAGAAGAGGCTTGAGCGACTAATTGAGGGATCGCTTTACCTTGGGTATCAAAGACTTTAACGCTTTGGGTATTAGTTGGAGTTGCATCAATGCGCACGCTGGATGCAGCAACTTCAGAATTGGCATTTTCATTAACCGTCGCAGCCACTTCTTGGTAAATCTGGTCTAGCACATCATTACCGGAGTTTTGTGGCGCAGTCGGTGCTGCGGCAGCTTGAGATGCAGGGCCTGAAGGTAAACCTTTTTGTGCGTCAAGGAAGCCTTGCATGATGGCTTGACCAAAGACTTGGCCTTGCCCGCTCATCGGTAAAAATAGCGCAATACGTGGGTTCGCCCCGACTTTGGTAACGGTTCCTTGAACTAATGCGCTTGGCAGATTTTTGGCGCCTGGATTATGTGGGTAGCGAGTTTTCCAGTCTTCGATGCCAGTACGTAGTGCTTCTGGGTCATCTTTATTATTTTGGTAGATATCCAGAAGGTCGACCCAGCCCAGTAGAATATTTTCGTCAGCTTCGATTCCTTGAATCTGTTCTGGCTTCATCTGTGTTAACATCTGCCACAGAGAATCAATATTCGCCTGATGTTGTGCAGGATCGGTTAGCAGAGGTTCTTGGCTGATAAAAGCACGCAGGACATCCATTGATGGTTTGCCTTGAGCGGCATCGATAACGGACTGGTAATGGCTGGCATCAGAAACGCTAGGCTGCTGGGTTGTTGTCGAGGTTGTCGATGATTCGATTTGGCACCCTGTTAATGCCAACGTGGACAACATCGCAGTGCAGATTAATCTTTTTTTCAAATGCAAAAAAATTGAAGGACGCATACTGTATCCAATGGTGTATTTTTCAATTGCTTAATTTTAAACCGGCTATTCGGATGAAACAATGAATCAACCTAATCAAGCAGTGGTTATGGCATCTACGCTGTACATCGTGCCAACCCCAATTGGTAACATGGGAGATATCACGCAACGCGCGTTAGATGTGCTTAAACATGTTGACCTAATTGCTGCGGAAGACACAAGGCACTCAGGCATTCTCTTACAGAATTTTGCCATCAATGCGCGCATGTTTGCGCTACATGATCATAACGAGCAGCAAAAAGCAGATCAATTAATTAGCAAGCTTCAACAAGGGGATAGTATCGCATTAGTCTCGGATGCAGGTACACCTTTAATTAATGATCCTGGCTATCACTTAGTCAATCGCTGCCGTGAAGCAGGGATCCGCGTTGTCCCATTACCGGGCGCTTGTGCGGCCATCACCGCCTTGTCCGCAGCGGGTTTACCTTCAGACCGTTTCTGTTATGAAGGATTCTTACCTGCAAAAACTAAGGGACGCAAAGATGTTTTGCAATCCTTAGAACAAGAGACTCGAACACTTATTTTCTATGAATCCACTCATCGCTTGTTAGACAGTTTAGCAGACATGGTGGAAGTGTGGGGGCCAGAGCGCCGAGTAGTTTTAGCCCGTGAATTGACCAAAACCTGGGAGTCGATTGAAGGGCGCCCAGTTGGTGAATTACTTGAATGGGTAAAAGAAGACGAAAACCGTCATCGCGGTGAAATGGTACTCATTGTGGAAGGGTATAAGCCACAAACGGATGAATCGGCGATTACGCCAGATGTTATTCGTACGTTGGGTCTACTGCAAAAAGAGTTGCCACCGAAAAAAGCGGCCGCGATCACCGCAGAAATTTATGGTCTGAAGAAAAACCAGCTCTACAAATTAATGCTAGACCAGCAAGACGGCGAGTGATTTTTGTCCAAGTGCCCGTTTTGACGTAATTTGCCTGTCATTGAGTCTGTACAAGCTAGTGCAAAGTGCCTATAATTCGCCGCGGAGTTGGTCAGACAACCGCTGCTTTATCGTAGTCCCTTCGGGAGACGGGTAGAGGGGAGGAAAGTCCGGGCTCCATAGGGCAGGGTGCCAGATAACGTCTGGGAGGCGCGAGCCTACGACAAGTGCAACAGAGAGCAAACCGCCGATGGCCTGTTTACAGGATCAGGTAAGGGTGAAAGGGTGCGGTAAGAGCGCACCGCGCGACTGGCAACAGTTCGTGGCATGGTAAACTCCACCCGGAGCAAGACCAAATAGGGGTTCATATGGTGCGGCCCGCATTGAACTCGGGTAGGTTGCTGGAGCCAGTGCGCAAGTGCTGGCCTAGATGAATGGTTGTCCACGACAGAACCCGGCTTACCGACCAACTCCACAGATAAATAGAAAAGGTCTATAGCGTTCGCTATAGGCCTTTTTTATTATGTATAAAGCCTGATGTTTGACCACTCCATTAGCCCAAGCGAAAAAGCAATAAAATGATTGGCATTGATAATGCAGGATTTAAACCCTGAACAGCGCCAAATGGCGCTGGAGTTGTTATATAAAACTTGATATTTATAAGTCTAAAATATCAGTTAATATATTCATTCTCTCTCTATTTAATTTAATTACGAAATTTCTAATGTTTTTTCTATTTAAGTCATTATGAAAGATATTAATGATCAAGTTTCTTTTACTCTCACTTAATTTATTAAGTAGTTCTTCTATTTTATCTGACTCTTTTAATTTGTATTTTTCAATAATTTTATTCAGGAGCATATCTTTTGACATAAAGCTGACAAAAGGTGAATGTTCAGCTTGAGTATCTGGTATTGATTGGGGGAAAAGGTTTATAGGAGTAAAGTTAGAGGTGGAAAAAAGATTAGAATTACTGCCATTATTTGATGCCGAGGCATTTTTATTTATTCTCTTTAATCTACCATTTTCATTAGATAAGATGTTTATCTTATCATTTTTCAATGCGATTTCCTTTGTTTTCTTTTCTAGTTCATTCTTTAAATTATCAAGCTCTTCTGTCAACTGACCAACTCTGTTCTTTGATATTGTTATACTTTCACGCATTTCTTGAATTTCTTTTTCATCTCCGGCTACAACTCGATCAAAAGCTGTTTTTTCTTTTGCTCTTAATTCACTCAAATTAATTGAATTATTTAATGCTGCTTGCTCCTCTTTATAGATAATATCTTTTTCTTGGTTATTAATATTAACCAAACACTTTTTTAGATATAATCGTAAAGTAGGCATTAACAAAGCATAAAATATCGAAGTGAGAAAAGCATATAGTACAGTGATTTTACTTGAGTTTTCTGTTATATAATGTATTTTAACCAATACACCATAATCACTAAAAAGTGTAAATAATATTATTTTCCAATTAAAGAAAACCCATGAAATTCCAAAAGTAAAAAGAATAGGGTTTTTTACTTTTGATGTAAATTCTTTAGCAAAACTTTTAATTTCATCTCTCATTTTTACACCAATCAATCCATTGTTTTAAAAATATTTAATTAATCTTTTTTATTTTAAATGTATTGTTTTTTAATCTATTAGACCCATCCATTCTGTTTTAATTTTACCTCAAGCCGTTTAGCTTGTGCTTCATATTCATTCCGTATAGCAGTCATCTCATTTAATTTTAGAGAGAGTTCTCTAATTTCTTTATCTTTTGCGGTATTTCCATTCTGCTCTAAATGTTTTGTTAATTTTTCATTCTCAGAAGTTAAGTAATGAATTCTCTCTTGCTGCATTAAAGCTGTTTTTTGTAGCTCATTAATATTATCTATATTAAATTCTTTTTCTTCTTTTAATTCATTGATTTCTCTTGTTAGAGAACCTTCTTTATCTTTAGATACTGTAATTTGCTCTTTCATCTCCTGAATTTCTTTTTCTTTATTTGTTTTTGTATCTTCATAAGCCATATCTTTTTCAGCTCGCAATGATTCACGTTCTTTTTCAAGTTCTAACTCTTTTATTTTTTTACTATGTTCGATTGACATAGATATGTAATCAGAGCTAACCATTGCTTTTTGAAATACAAGGTTTAATGGTTTATTAAGAAATAAGTAAGCAGTTGTAAAAAATACAGGTATAAACCATGAGTTTTTTTCACTAAATGCAACTGACGCAATTTGTACTTTTAGCTGAACTGAATCATTGCCGAAAATTAGAACAAGCAAGGAACTCCAGTTAAATATACACCAAGAGATAACAAATGTAGCCATGACAGGATTTTTAATTCTATCTTTTGCGACCTCAGTTACAGCCTGTACAATTTCTTTTGCTTCTTCTTTCATGTCTGTGATCCATAAAAAATAATTGTCGATTATATATAACTAGTAATTATTTTAAACCTAATGATCTTGTTTCTTTGATACATTTTTACTTTTCAGAAGTTTTTCCCTCGCTTCATCTGCAATTTCTGTAATCATTTCTAGTACTACCTGCATATCACATGCGTTGCATGTTTATAAGCTACCTAGCTTAGCAATCACACTGATGCGCTCAAAGGCTACGACCTCTCGTAAAACATCACTCATATTCAAATACCTCATCTATATACTGTGTATTAATCCAGTATATATAAATAATACTTTTTTGGAGCTCTACACAATTAAATGTTAATAATATTAGTTGGTTACTTTTATTTTTAAAAGATTTTATTAGATTGCCTAAAGCCTAAGCTAACTATTCCATACCCCTAAAGTAAATTTATTTCATATGAAAGAGGTAGTTTAAAATATTTTGATAGATTAGAATTCTGTGCAAATTTTGATAGGGGGTGGTATGAGTCCGTATATTTCAGGTTTTCTGATATTCTTGATTATTTCTCTGTTTCTAGGAGCATTTTTTAGTCTCTTAAATACCGATAAATTAAAGCTAAATGATGAAAGCTTAGAAAAACAGCTATTATTTTGGTTTGCTATTCTATCGCCAATCGTTTTATTTCTTATTGTTGGAGGGTTTGTATGGAAAAATTACATTCCAGATTTAAGTGAGGAAGGTATATCTAAGTTTGCAGAAATTAGTTTTTTTCCTTTAGCTATCTTAGCACTTTCTCCAATATTTGGTGTTATTGTATCTAATATTCATAAATCTATTCAAACAGAAAAACAAATCTTAGTTTCAGAGAGTAAAAATAGATCGGATAGTTTTTACGCTCACTATAAATTTATTACTGAAGAGTTAGAGCGGATCAAATTCAGAATAGAATTCCCTGATGGTGAAATTGTTTTAAAAAATGTTTCTACCCGTTACCTATATAATAGATTTTTTAGGAATGCTAACCATAAAAATGGAGCTCCTGATGAAGCTGATCCTGATGCTAATTGGTTTCTGAGTGATATTTTTCACTCATTTTCTTGCCAGTATATTGATGAAGAACTTTTGGGTGATCTTTCTGCGGGGTATCACAAAATTAGAGCTCAAGTAATGAGGAGTACTTATACCGATTCAGAAGAAAAAATAAAAAGGTTATTTATTTCAGTCTTAAATGAGCTTAATTTTGATTCTACTATATTTGAAAGCAAGTTGAATAAGTTAGAAAATAAGTTGATGATTGAAATATTAGCTAAAATTCAACCATTAATAATGGATATATTTTCTATTGTTGGAATTAAGGATAGCGATTTTCATAAAGAAATGCTCATTGCTTGTAGAATAGCATATTGGGAGTTAAAAAAAGCTTAGGACTAATTCGTTTTTTACGTCCTATCCAGCACCTCCCCAAGTGCGATTTCCGTTTCTGATCCCTAGTCACAATCCTTTGAATATGGCCATTTCCGTGAAACCTCACACTCTGGCCACTTTCTGTGTTAACAACTTCTTTCCATAATGAAATCAACATTGGTTTATCCCTATCAGGGGCAAAAATTATCCCAGTAGGCTTGGCTGCATCCACAATTTTTATAGTCATGGCTCTGTCTTTAACCGTACCAAGAACCTCCGTACAGTTATTGTCAGAATTCTTTGGGGCTGAGTTCTCACCACTAAAAATAGACTCCGCTAGCGCTTCGTTTAACTATTCAGAAAAAACCTCCGTTTACTATCTTTCATTGACATACTTTCTAATCAATACGCCATACCACCGTCAACATCGCAAGGCAGTGATGCAAATCAATACGAGTGCTGGGGACTTAAATACAATAATGGTATTTGAAATGCATGTTAAAGAGATAGGCGGACATGGCAAAGAAACCCTCAGTACGATACCCACGTCGTCCGGGAACCGTTGGCGGAAAACTCCCTTGGAATGATTGGCGCAACGCCTCGACATGGCGGAAAGTCGTGCAAATCACGCTTTTGGCGATCAATATTTATATCGGCATTACCTTCTATTACTGGGTGCGCTATTACGAAACGGGCGGTGCGACGTTCCATCTTCCTCGTCCGGGAGGTATCGAAGGCTGGCTGCCTATAGCGGGGTTAATGAACTTAAAATACACCATTGAAACGGGTGGATTGCCTCCCATCCATGCGGCAGCAATGTTTCTCTTAGTTTCTTTTATTATCATTAGCTTACTGCTGAAAAAATCCTTTTGCTCGTGGCTGTGCCCGATAGGCACAATATCGGAATATATCGGGAAAATAGGGCAGAAACTGTTTCGTTTCCAAATCAACGTACCTAAATGGCTCGATATTCCCTTAAGAGGATTAAAATACCTACTGTTAGCTTTCTTCCTCTATATCTCGCTCTCCATGCCGGCGCAAATGATCCAATACTTTATGATGTCGCCTTATGGGATCATCATCGATGTCAAAATGCTGGATTTCTTTCGCTATATTAGTAGCGCCTCACTCATCACGGTTTCTGTTCTTGTCGTCGCTAGCCTGTTTATTCGTAATGCGTGGTGTCGTTATCTCTGCCCTTATGGTGCATTGCTAGGGATATTTTCTCTATTCTCGCCGGTTAAAATTCGCCGAAATGTCGAAAGCTGCATTGATTGCGGAAAATGTGCCAAAAATTGCCCATCACGCATTCCTGTTGACCAATTAATCAACGTCAGAACGGTTGAATGTACGGGATGCATGACGTGCGTTGAATCTTGTCCAGTGGCGTCAACATTGACTTTCTCATTACAAGCGCCGACTAAAAAACGCCAAATTCCGTTATCGGGAATGATGATGGCCATTTTGACCCTAGGTATTTTATTCGCCACTATCGCGGTTGCGGCTTACCTAGGTGTTTGGGATAGCCCTGTACCGGATAACTACTGGTTTCATATCATACCGAATGCCAAAGGAATAGGTCATTGATTCAAAATTAAAAACTAAAAATGCCCCACGGCACAAAAGTGAGTGGGGCATTGGTTGCTTTGTCATGGTTATGGCGGTAAGTACTTTAACGTCTCGCTAATATTTATTTTCTTATGTGCAGCTTATTACCACATCAATTTACCGCGTTTTTAACCATGTTTAGCAATTGGCGGACATCCTCTGGGCGGGTATCACCAGTAGTTTTGTCGATAATGGAACTGTAAATATGCGGGATGATTTTCTTCACGCCAGCGTCGAGGGCGATTTGCAGGATCTCGGCGAAATTTTCTAAATCAATACCGCCCGTTGGCTCTAAAGAAAAATCAAACTTCGCGCAAGCTTCTGCGATAGCTTTGTATTCCTCAATGTACTTCAAGCCCTGCATATTAAAGAACTTCACAGAATCTGCGCCCATATCTTTGAGCATCATAATGGCGGTTTCAATCGGCACGATACCATCGGGCGCTTGAGCACTTAATGGGCCTGTTGAAATTTTCACCATTCCCACTGTACCCGTTGGGGAAATCAACGCATTCACAAACGTTTCATTCTGACCCAGTAGCGCGCGGCTAATCGGTGCGCCCGTAAACACTTGATTCACATGCTGAGGTTGAACTTCTTTTGAAATCAGAGACACCATGGTGGACTGTTTAGGGTCGCCAGCACCTAAACCGACAGATAACGCATTATCCACTTCCTTGGCGTACGCCTTCATATCCGCAATGGCACTTTCAAGATCAGGGTAATTCTTGGATAACACTCCAACAACCACAAAACTCTCCGCCGCGGCATAAATATCCTTTGCGTTTTGATGGCTCCCTGCTAGGACGTTCAGGCACACACGGCCATGGTAAAAATTTGGTGACAACTTCATGTTAAATTCCTTCTACTAGCGTACGAATTTGCTGCGAAATGACGTCAAGTTGCTCGGTGCTGACGCTGCGAATATCGGCCTCAACCTTACCTTCATTGGCTTTGTACTCACGAAAATAAATCGCGGTATTGCCTTGTTTTAGTTCATCCATTATTTGGTAGGTGGTTTTGCCAATCGCTTTTTCATCGAAACTGATCTCGGCTCTGGCGATATCACGCCCAGCGGCATCCCAAACAATACGGGCTGAAATACCGGCTATCGCATTTAAATCTTTAAGGAATTTATCCATACGGCTAACCATCTGTGCCCCAGTTTCTTTGGTGGCGGTGAGGTACTGCTCGATAGCCAGTGTTAAGCCCAAAATGCCTTCTTTACCCACTTTCATGGCTCGGCCAATACCTTGAGATTGGCGTTTAACCCATTCAACATACTGTTTTTTACCAACAACCAAGCCGCTGGTCGGCCCTTCAATTGCTTTGGCGCCACTGTAAATCACAATGTCGCCACCCGCTTGGTAATAGGCAGTTAAATCTTCTTCCGCCGCCGCATCCACGATCAAGGGAAGCTGGTGGGCATGCGCGACTTTGGCCGCTTCAGCCACGGTTAACATGCTCTTTTGTACCGTATGGTGAGATTTGATGTACAAAATGGCGGCGGTTTGCGGGGTGATTTTTGCCGCTAGCTGCGCAGCGCTACATTCATTCGCAAAACCTGCTTCAACCACTTTACCGCCACCTAACGTGACCATCGTGTCCACGGGGGCACCAAAGTTCACGTTATGTCCTTTTGGCAAAATAATTTCACGAGGAACGGATTTGCTGGAGGAGTGCAAATTAAGCAGCAAATCCTCATCATCTTGCACAATCACCGCCGCCACCGCTTGAGCAATACCTGCAGAGGCACAGGAAACCACAACCGCAGCTTCAACATTGAGCAGTTGAGCGATGTACTCCCCGGTTTTGTTTACTAAGTCTTTAATTTCAAAATAATGGTTCAGCCCATACGCTACGCGCTCGACCACTTCAGGTGTTGGGGTCGAAACGCCTAAAATAGTCATACGACCGGAGGCATTAATAACGTGTTTTAACTGATATTTTTCATAGATTGATTGCATGTTCAGATTCGCCTTGTGCAGGAATAATGTGCTTTCCACCAACGATGGCAGCAACAGGAACAAAACGATGGGTACCGATGCGATGCTCGCCGTCGGCATCCGTCAGCTCGGTTGCCTCTTCTTTGAGGTCAAATAGCGTGATGTCAGCATCAAAGCCTGGTCTTAAATAACCTTTAGCAGGAAGCGACAGTAAATCCGCGGCTTTCTCAGTGACACAGCGTAAAATTTGTTCGGCGCTAAAGCCCATACACAGGAATTTCGTCATCACGAATGCAAGGCTATAAACGGGGCCATTCACACGGTTACGGTGATAGATGTCTGAGCTGATAATGTCTGGATAGGTGCCAATTCGCATGGCTTGCTCTGCGACTTTGAAGCTAAAGCTTTCACCGCCGTGACCCACATCGAGGATCACGCCACGGGCGAGGGCGCGGGCAATAGATGGTTTTAGGTAGCCATCATCCCCTAAAATTTTATTCGGTTTGCCATTAAAACAGTGGGTAATGATGTCCCCACGGGTGAGTAAGTCGGCGACTTCATCAATATTTGGCGGGTTATTTCCAATGTGCACCATTAATGGAAGATGGTGTTTTTTCTGCATTTCTTTAGCTTTAACCAAAGGCGCAATACCATTCTCACCAACTACACTTTTGCTCATACGCGCTTTCATGCCCACCACAAAGCCGGGATGGCGCTCAAGTGCGGCTTGAAAACTCGCATCGTCGATATTGTCCATGTTGGACAGCTCATTCTGAGCAATAATGCCAATGCGTGAAATATTTAGCAGAGAGAAGACATTAGTTTTGGATTGAGTGGTGAGCCGATAAAACCTGTCAATATCATCAGCGCCCACACTGCCCGCATCAACCAGTGAAGTGACACCGCCAGCGGCACCAGCGAGATCAGGTTCATCGAAGTAAATCGGCGACTCGGCAAAACAGTGGGCGTGAGAATCAATCCATCCAGCGCTAACATACAGCTTACCTTCAAGATCAATGATTTTCTCAGCGTGCTGATTGTGGGAAAGCTCAGGACCTGCAGCTTCGATTTTTCCGTCTTTGATTAGAATATCGATGATTGAACCATCGATACGTTTGCCCTGTTTGATTATTAAGGTGTACATAACGTCTCTCTTTGTTACCTCCCCCCAATTGGTATGGGGGGAGGAATGCTAATTAAGCGGCGAGTGGGAAGAAATACCCAAACAACATCGCACCTAAGATAGCGCCCCCGGCGACTGGTTTTTGCCATACATAGAAAATCAGTGAACCAATTAGTGCGCCAATACCAATCGGAATAGACGCGGCCATTGCGGCAAGGATAATCAATGGACCCAAGAAACGACCTGACGTGTTACCTGCGCCCATCATGACGTCCGCACCAAACGTTGAGTTCGCTTGTGCAATGGTAAACTTACGGGCGAACACGATAATTAAGCCGATAAGTACCCCAAGGAATAAGCCAGTGATCAGGGAGATCCAGAAGTTGGTGACTAAAATATCCCAGCCTGCGGCTAAAAAGAGTGCGGGAACGCCTAAACCAATACCGGTTTGCAGTGCGCCACCGATATCTAAAATCCCCACTAATGACCCTTCGATAATCCGCGCAAACAGGAAGCTTGCACCGAAGGCGGCGACGGCACCGTAAACCCCTGTATCTAGCCCAGCACGTAACATAGCGACGAAAGCCACTTCGTTAAATGCGCCGAACCCGTACACGACGTACATATGGGTACCTGCGAAGATCCCTGCAGATAACAGCCCAACAAAGATAGGGAAAGACCATTCCGCGTACCAAAAGTCTTGTTTATTGATTTCAGTTGTCATGATTATTTCCCGCTCAGCAGTCCGTGGACATATTCAAGCCACAGTGGTTTGTCTAAGTTGAAAGAGGTGATCATCTTCAGGTCAAACTCGCGGAAGAAGCCACTGAGAACGAACAGCAGAACAACAGTGATCATCATGGTACGAGTGATACGGTTCCAGCCATTGTCATCCACGCCTTTACCAATCAAGATCCCTAACACTAAACCTGGGATAGCGTTACCCATGATTAATTGGGCGCAACCACCAAATAAGGTTGCCCAGAAACCGGAACGACGACCTGCGTCCATCGCGGCTAACCAGAAAATAACGGGCATCACAGTGTTAACCAGCAAGTTAGCGGCAGGAACCAGCACGTTGATCGCGGTGGTTTGCAGCGCTGCGGGTACTGCGGACGCCGTGGTATTTAAGAAGGCGACCACTAATGCCCCGATAATGGCACAGGCAATCGCCATTTTTTTCGGGTTATGCAGGGTATCTGCCACGCTGCGGTTTTTAGTTAATAGAGCAGCGGCACCCCAGTTAGGGATGATGCGGTGGTCAACGTCTTGGGTGAAGGCACCCGCAGCGACCGATGATGCCCATGCGTTGAAGAAGAATCCTAAACCGAACGAGAAGTGTGATGCGGGGTCGCCCTCACACGCGTTTAACTCACCAAGTGTACGGAATGCACCCATACCTTGAACAGTTGGCGCGTGGAACATACGTGCCGCCCCTGCGCCTAAACCAAAGCCGCAGAGACCGCCGATAATGAGGGACATGCCCAATATTTCTAAGAAAGATGCAGTTTCACTCATGGAATTTACTCCAGACCTGATTGCTTTTATTGTTCTGTAAATGGAATTTCGTTGACAGAAAGTAAGGTAACATCCAGCGAAACGTCGAGAACAACGCGAAAATGTTCACGTTTGCGTGGCAAAAAGAGAAAGAGAAACTTTTCTGTCCGCGAATGAGAGTGAGCACTAACAACCTCAACATCCTTGGGTTCTATCCGCAGAATGATGTCGGTGCTGTTCTTAAGTACGGTTTTTTGAATCGAATTTAAGGCGTCAGCAATCGCTTTTTGCTTTGTGTCGCCTTGCCCTGTCACCCGTACGGTCGTTTCGATAGATTTTTTCATTAAGCGTTGCCGTATTTTTTATTAAAAGCTTTAACTAAGCGCTCGCCTAACTCTTCCTTGTCCATAAAACCGAAACCTAAAACATTGCAACCTTCAGCAATGGCGGTTTCTCCCTCTTCAATCGAACGCATCCCATAACGCGCTTTGTAGCCATATTTGGTTTGAGCTGTAATGGCGCCTGCACCACCGCTACCACAGAATGAAATGCCAAGATCAGCTTGTTCTTGGTTCATCACATCCCCCAGTTTCATGTCAGCAGCGACACCGGGAACAACGATGGCTTTTCCGCCGGCAGCTTCAACGCCTGCAGCCACTTTTTGCCCTTTACCTAAACGATCGCCGATAACAATAACTATCTGTTTCATAAAATATTCTCCAAGACCGAATGCTAAAAATAGAGTACTAAAAATAAGGTGCTAAAAATTAATCATTAGAACGGGCAACTTCAAAGTGAACGGAGAGCAAATAAGTCTCTTCTGGCGCAAGCCCTGGCAAGGTATCGACAACGCGTTGCGCTAATGCAATGGAGTGGTCCGAGATTTCATCAAACAAACTGATATCCACTTCCGGTAAGGCTTCACCGGTTTTGGCTCGTGCAACCATGGCACGTAGATGAGACTCCAGCATTTGTTGCTGTACATCCGTGGTGTAACAACCCTCCAGTTTGAGCCAGTCAGTAATCACTGCTAGCAGTTCTTGTGTGACCTGATGGATATCAAGGTCGTCTTCTAACATTTTGAAAACCACAACTGATTCATTCATAACTGTTTAAAATCCAAGGTAATATTTCAAATCAAATCACTTTTTTCTTCATGACTAATACCTTAATCGCTTCTTGAATAATTTTGCAGACAGGGAATTTCCAGTTCAAAGTGGAAATATTTTGGAAGTGAAACTGGAAGGGCGGCGGTTAATTTTCGATCTAAGAGGAAGCTAACTGGAAAAACTAACACATTAAGAGGGTGATTTGGGATGATTGGATAATGAGTAATATAATAAATTTATTATATTTCAACCTATTAAAGATATTTTGGAGATAGTGGAAATAGCTCTCAGGTTAATAAATAAAAGTGGAAATGAATTTGTGGAAATCTATATAGAGTGGAAATCTTCACTTCCACTTACGTTGGTTTACGCATGAAGTGGACAATTTGGACTAAAAATCATTTGGTGGAGTTGTGGTTAGGATCACGTAAATAGTCCTCACCTCCCTTTTTCCACAAGGAGGTGGAAATAAAAGGAAACTACAAAATTCGCGCGAGACTATCTTTGGCGATAGCTTGGAACTCATTGAAATTTTTGACATTCACAAGGCGGCGGGTGGTTTTCTCTTTGACGAAGGTGACAAATAAATCATAAATCGCCATCGCTTCTTCATAGTCAGTTTTGCTGATTGCCAATAAGAAAATCACATAGGCGTTCTCTTTGGTCTCTTTGTTCCACTCGATGCCTTGCGGGGCAAGGATGGTCGTTACCACGGTTTTATTGGCGAGTAACCCTAAAGAGTGAGGAAGGGCGATCCCTTCACCCAGCAATGTCGAGACAATGGATTCACGCTCTTGTAATGACGGATAAAAATCTGCGGTGACATAGCCTTCTAGTTGCAGTTTCTGGCAGACAGTTTTGAATAGCGTCTCTTGGCTAATTTTTTCATTGATAACCATAAAGAAACGTTCATCGAAGAAGCGCTCAATAATATAGGGACGGGTCTGATCCACCATCGCTAAGCGACCCACTTGTTCGAGCTGGTAGGGGGTTGGAAAGGGCGCAATTTTAATAACGGGTTTATTTTTCTCTGAGATCCGTACGGTGGTGATCACAAAGTCTTCTGCGACTTCATCCAACGATTCATACTCTTGCAGTGTTAGCCCTCGGCTAAATTTGAGCTGTGGAAATTCACGCATAATTTTGGATTCCACCACGCGAAAGGTGGAGTTACCTGCATCCGTGACCACTAACACTTCCGTCTGGCGTGCGGAGCCTGCCCCATAATTTCGTTCAAGGCTAACCCCAATGTGTACCGCTAAGTAACCCAGTTCATCTTCATTAATGGGATGTGGAAGCAGCTGCTTACTGGCACTGGTTAAGGCGCTTAACGTGACATCATAAGCAAACGGATAATACTGTTTAATGTCTGAAAGCAGCGGGTTTGGGGTGGAAATATGGTATTGAAGGCGAGTCATTAAGGCTGAAAGATGGGTATTCAGATCTTTCTTTAGCTTTTCATCATTCCGCAAATCATAGTTATACAACTCGTTGATATAATTTAAGATATATTCAGATAACTCATTGTGATGATTATGCTTCTGTGTTGATGCGTGCTGGTTACTGATACGCTGTGCGATGATTTGGTCGTGCAAAAAGCTCAATTCAGCTGGGGATAAATCATTGCCAAGGAAGTAAATTAGCCCTTTAGAAATTTCATCACAGGCTTGAGTAATGACTTCTTCTAATTCTTCGTTGTTGACGCTGGCAGTGAGTTCATGGCCGCGGGTAATACGTAAAATGGTGACGGCACAGTTAAATACAAGATAAAGATGGCCTTCATTACTGATGCGAATATCAAAGCGATTCAAACTGTTATGAACCACTTTATCGATATAGGTTAAATCGAGATTATCCAGACTTTCCGGCGTGAATGTGGCGAGGTCGGGGGGGATTTGCTCGCTAAACTGCCGCTAGAGGGCTTCAGTCATACAAGCACGAATAGCCCATTCGCTGCCATTTAAGCGGATCCCTTGATGAGGAATGCTTTCCAGTTGAACTTGATAGCGATGAAGATGCTCGCGAACAGCACCCATATCTTGCTGAATGGTACTGCGGCTAACAAACCACTCTTCGGCAATATCATCGAGCTTGACGGGTAGGGACTGCATTAGCAGCTTGAGCAATAGGGCATCAATACGCTCTTTGCTGGTGCGTGGGATTTGGCTGTTTTTATCATTAAGTTTGGTAAATGTAGAAAAAATCTCATCATTTTCGATTTTTAATCGATACCCCCGCCCGCGCTCATACACAATATGAGCGCTATGATCTTTAATTAATTCGTTGATTTCATTGATATCTGAGCGAATGGTGCGGGTGGAAACGGAAAACTGTTTCGCTAATTCATCTTGAGGGACAACCTCATTGAGGATCCGAGAGAAAATTTGATTGTGTCGCTGCAAAATGAATAAAGCCACAAGAACCCCTTTAAAATCAAAAAATAAAGTTCGGAGTTAAAAACTGATGGTTTTTTAACTGTCTTATGGCTGGACTCTAACACAGTGGTATCAGGATTGCGGAAATAGAAATGATGAAATTTGCGAATCTATTCGCAAATTTTGCGCGATCTACGGATTAAATTCACTTTTTCCGCCCCTGAATAGAATTAAAACGATTCACCTAAATCAATTAACAAACCTCTAAATGCTCGGTCGCTGGTAAGTGTTAGGGAATTTTCATCTTGGATAAATAAGCCATCGTTACAGCTCATTGATAAAGATTGCGATTCTTTCCCGCTAACCTGTAAACCACCATGAATGGATTGCAGGTAGGCATTTTTACCTCGTAATACGAGGGTTTTCGACTCATTAGGCTCAAGATAAATCTGGCTTATCCAAATTTTTTGGCGAAGTCGTAGGCTATCATCATCCCCATCGGGTGATGCGATAAGCTTGTTATCTTTCTCCGCTAATGCCAACTTTTGGGGAGGCATAGATTCCTGTTGTGGGCACGCATTTAGCCACAACTGAAGCCGTGTTAATGGTGTTGTCTCACTGATATTGTGTTCACTGTAGCTCAGGTCAGGACGAGGCGAAAAACTGACGCATTCCCCTGCTTTTGCACTGACGGTATTACCTATGTTATCGCGGTATTCAGCTTGACCTTGCAGGATGATGTTCACAATATCAACATGAGGATAAACTCTTGGTTGAAAAGCATTATCTGGTGCAAGCACTTCTTGATTTAGCACTTTTAGGGTTTTAAAGCCCATTAAGTCTGGATCAAAATAGTGACCAAACGAAAAAGTATAGCGTGCCTGTAACCAACCGTAGTCTGCTTTCCCACAATGGTTAACTGATCTTAATTTCATCATAATGGTTAACCCTCATTCAAAATATATAGCTAGTAATATATTGTTATAATAAATATCTGGACGTTGAATTGTTAGCCAGTTAATCTGTTTCCATCATTCAAATTTCCTGAAAGAGATACATCATGAGCAAAGAGAGAGCATTAACACTTGAGTCGTTAAGGGTGATGGATGCAATCGATAGGCGTGGCAGCTTCGCGGCAGCGGCGGAAGAGCTGGGTCGCGTTCCTTCGGCATTGAGCTATACCATGCAGAAGTTAGAAGAAGAACTTGATGTTATTTTGTTTGACCGTTCAGGACATCGAACTAAATTTACCAATGTGGGGCGCATGCTGTTAGAGCGTGGGCGGGTGTTACTTGAAGCCGCCGATAAACTCACCTCGGATGCGGAGGCGCTGGCTAAAGGTTGGGAAACGCACCTGACGATTGTGTGTGAAGCGCTGGTTCCGGCAGAGTCTTTATTCCCGCTGGTGGATAAACTGGCTGAGAAATCCGATACCCAACTCTCTTTAATTACTGAGGTGCTAGCAGGAGCATGGGAGCGACTCGAATCCGGGCGTGCGGATATTGTTATCGCACCAGATATGCATTTTCGTTCATCCTCTGAAATTAACTCCAAAGTGCTGTATACCCTGAACCATATTTATGTGGCAAGCCCAAACCATCCTATTCACCAAGAGCCCGAGCCGCTTTCTGAAACTACACGTGTGAAATACCGAGGTATTGCGGTGGCAGATACTGCCCGTGAGCGCCCGGTGATCACCGTGCAACTGCTGGATAAGCAGCAAAGATTGACGGTATCGAGCATCGAAGATAAGCGCAAGGCGCTGATTGCAGGGCTAGGAGTGGCGACAATGCCATATCCGCTGGTGGAGCAAGATATTAAGGAAGGGCGCCTGCAAGTGGTGGGGGCGGAGTTTAGTCATGAGTCGAATATGATTATGGCGTGGCGACGGGATAGCATGGGGGAGGCGAAGTCGTGGTGCTTACGAGAAATCCCTAAGCTGTTTAGATCTTGATCTCGTCATACTTCAAGTTGTAGCTGTGTTGGCTTCATAAAGTCACCCTAGTCACATACTTGTGTATGCTCCTAGGGATAACTTCACTTACCGCCTTGCTACAACTCGAATTATTTAGAGATCACTCGTGAGGCGACTCGGAAAAGCAAAAAAGAAAATAAAAAGAAAGTAAGAATAAAAAAAGCCAAGACGGAAGCAGATCTAAAGCAAAAAAAAGCACCTCGGATGGGAGGTGCAAAGGCATTTAACTTATGGAAAAGGATGTTGACTTGAGGGTACTGTTGACTCCCTGCCTATAGGTCGCTATAGGCGAGGAGGTTGGAGCTCATTACCATTTTTTATTTAATAAATGGTCGATACTGAATTTGCCTGGGCCAGTCACTGCTAACAGAATGTAGCCGCCTGCAATGGTCATATTTTTCATAAACATCAAGCTGTTTGGCTCAACGCTGAAATTCGTGTGGAACAGCATTGCAGTTAAGAATGTGAACACAGCAGTGAAAATTGCGGTTGTACGTGTTAACAGACCGAATAACACCGCCAGACCACCACCTAACTCAAGTAAAATTGTCAGTGGCAGTAAAAAGCCTGGGACGCCCATTGCTTGCATATATTGCTGAGTGCCTTCATATGCCCCGCCTAATTTACCGTAACCTGCAACGATGAACAGAATTGGCATCATAATACGTGCTAATAAAATAGCTCCACTTTCTAAATTTTTCATTGAGTCTCTCCAGATAATACGGTCATTAAATATAAATAAAGTGCGATATATATCGCGTTATAAGCTAAGTTTCAGCACGAAAAGGCTAGAAATTTTGGATGTGCGTATCTTATTACTTAGCTCATTCAATAAAAAGCTAAGCTTATTAACAAAGATAGACAAAAAAATTGAATGTGTATAATTGGGTGCGAAAAAAAGTGCCAAAGGGCACTTTTATCTATCATATTGACAAATAATGATTATTTTTATCTTAAGGAGATGGGTTATTTCTGACTTGAACTGTTTAAGCTGCTTCTTAGGGTACGAATAAGTCCCCAAGTTGCAATGGCTTTCTTGCTCAGTGAAATAAATCGATTGGGGTGCTTTAAGGTAAAAATAGAGATAAGACCCGTCGCAGCGATAACAATTGGGCGAAAGGTCATCAGGGTTTGCCAAGCGCGGTCATAAGGAGCTGTGGCTTGTAGCCACTCTTTCTTACTGGCCGATAACTGGATGCGCTGCAGCTCAATATCAGAGACTAAGCGTGACTTTCTTTCTGCAAGTAACTGACGTTTACTTTTGCTCATCATCGGTTCCTGCCAGTGCTTTAGCGTCATTACGAAGTTGTTCACGGGTTGCGCTTAGCAGCGTGGACTGTTTCGCTTTTTTTAACGTCCAAATAGCAAAGATAATCGCGAGTAAAATCAGTGTTCCGGTCGTGATAGCAAAAGCCTGATAACGATAGACGGGATCCACAGACCAAAAAATAAGCCCAATAAGGCACATCAGACCAAATGCAGAAAATAGAAGAGTCAGCCCTGCGAGTAATAATAACTGAACAAGGTTGAGTTTCTCTTCTTCTAATTCTACTGCAATAAGTTGAATGCGGGTTTCAACCATATTAACGGTGATACCCGCAATTCTTTGCAGAGAATCTAGAACCCGCTTAGCGGGTCCTTGACGTGGCGACTGTTCCATAAGCGATGATTAGCGCTTGCTAAGTAGCATGCCTAAGACTACACCGACGGCTGCACCGATACCCACGCTTTTCCATGGATTTTCACGCACATAGCAATCTGCTTGGCCTGCAATTTCTTTGGTTTGCTCGGTAATTTTATCACTGGCTTGACCGAGTTTAGCTTTTGAAGAGGAGAGGGCTTCACGGGCTTTAGCCTTTAAGTTTTCGATCTCTTCTTTTGATTTATCTTGAGTACTATTCAGAATGGATTCGAGAGAGTCTGCGAGTGATTTAAGTTCAGCACGTAGATCTTCAGAAGAATGATTGGACGACATAGTAGAACCTCCTATCAATAGAAAAATAACGCAATACCTTAATAACGTATGACCTTAATAGCCGATGACATTAATAATAGTACAATAGCTTTTTTTAGCTTAAGTGCAATCACTAATTGGCATAGATTTCGAATTGAGATAGAGGAAAGCGGGAATCGCTAAATATTCCCGCTGTTCGATTTGATTCAGTGACGGCTATTTATTTGCGGGCGAATTTTTTCTTGATGACAACACCAATGCTGCCGATCAGACCCAAAATTAATAACCCAACTGGAATAAGCATCAAGACATTCATAATTTGATGCTCATATTGCTGGAAAATAGGGCTTTTACCGAATCCGTAGCCGATAGCGGTCAAAATTAGTACCCAAAGGAGCCCACTTAACCAGTTAAACAGTTGGAAACGCCCATTTTGCAAGCCTGCAAGCCCTGCGATGGTTGGTAGTAATGTTCTGACAAATGCAAGGAATCGACCAATCAGTAGCGCAGCTAAGCCGTGACGATGGAATAGCCCATAGGCACGCTGGTGATAGTGTTCGGGGAGGTGTGATAACCAGCCTTTGACAATTTTTGTATTACCTAGCCAGCGACCTTGGATATAACCGACCCAACAACCAATACTGGCGCCTGCAGTTAAAATCACTAAGGTTAATGGGTAGCTAAGAGCACCTTTTGCGATGAGTACGCCAACAAGGATCAGTAAACTATCACCGGGTAAGAATGCAGCTGGAAGCACGCCGTTCTCCAATAATAGGATCATGAACAGCATGAAATAAATCGACCATATCAACGATGGGTTAGATAAGGTTTCGTAATCTTGGTGCCAAAGGGCGAAAAAAAGTTCTCTAACTAATTCCATTAATGTTTCCTAAACGGCAATCACAGCAACAAACATGTTGTTGGGCAGAAATGGATTAAGTAAATGCCGGAAGAAAACGGCTGTTTCTTCGGGCTGTTAGTGTAAAACCCGATCACTTTAACAAAACAGAAAATAACTAAACAGTAAATTTTAAGCTTATTTTGAGAATTCATTTAAATTGCGGCTGATTTTTACATTTTAGGTTCTTAACCACTGCCTTTCTAAAATAACAAAAAATGGGAATGGCGCTGAATAAGAGGATTTAATCTGACTATTTACCAGTTTATTTACGTTTAGGTAACGAAAAATAGCATGAACATATTGGTAGCTAATCATTGCTTTTTAAGATTAATTACCTTATTGTGTGCGCATAGCAAAGGGGAGTAACTTCTTCTGTCGGATTATCGTCATTACGGTGCACACAATTGTACCCGGTAACCGAGCACCACAATTTCCTTATCTTAGGTTATCTGTGTTGTAAGTGAGACCTTGCCAGAAGGCGAGGTTTGCTCATCGTTTACAACCGTATAGTGATAACTTAGGGTGAAAACAGTTTAAGCGGCTGATGTCTTCTGGATATCAGCCGTTTTTTGTTTTTTAAAGGAATCAAAATGAACTCTGTTGGAAATCCCGTTTTATGGGGCAGCTTTGCTGTCATGATCCTTGTGATGTTACTCATCGATATGTTTTGGCAAGGAAAACATAAAGGTCAGGCGATGTCGATGAAGCAAGCTGCGGGCTGGAGCATCTTGTGGGTGACTCTATCGCTGATTTTTGCGGGCGGTCTGTGGTGGTACTTTAATGATACCGTTGGATCTGAAGTCGCGAACACGCAAACTATGGCGTTCTTAACCGGTTATCTGTTAGAAAAAGCCCTTGCCGTGGATAACGTGTTTGTTTGGTTAATGCTATTTGGTTACTTCGCTATTCCAGCAAGCTTACAGCGTCGCGTACTTGTTTACGGGGTGCTTGGGGCTATCGTCCTGCGTACGATTATGATTTTTGCAGGTAGCTGGTTAGTCACGCAATTTAGCTGGATCCTCTATATTTTCGGTGCGTTCTTACTGTTTACGGGGATCAAAATGGCGTTTGCTAAAGAAGATGATTCACCGATAAATGAAAAGCCATTAGTTAAATGGGTGCGTTCACATTTACGGATGACCGATGAGTTACACGGCGAAAAGTTCTTTATTAAAAAGAATGGATTGCTGTTTGCTACCCCATTAATTTTGGTTCTGATCTTAGTGGAAATCAGCGATGTTATCTTTGCGGTAGACAGTATTCCCGCTATCTTTGCTGTGACCACTGACCCGTTTATCGTATTAACGTCTAACCTGTTTGCAATTTTAGGCTTACGTGCAATGTACTTCTTATTAGCGGGTGTTGCTGAGAAATTCTCAATGCTTAAGTACGGTTTAGCTATCATTTTAAGCTTTATCGGCGTGAAGATGTTGCTGATGGATATTTTCCATATTCCTACCGCGGTTTCGTTAGGTACCGTTGCTGCGATTTTAGCTCTGACACTGGTGATTAACACCATCGTGAATAAGCGCAATGAAGCAAAAAAATTGATTAACGAATAATCTTTTTCCTAATTAGAAAAACTCCCATAAGTTCATCATGACTTTGGGAGTTTTTTTATATCTAATGATTTATAGGCGTAAAGATGAGGAGGTTCTGTGCAACAAGTCATGCGGGTCTTACGAAAACTCTATAAATACGAAAATAGCCAATATGATGGAGAACGAGCTGTTTCCACTTACTCATTAGATTTGTTATCTGACAAAGAACGTACACTTTTAAACGATACTCGATGGCAAGCTAATCAGATTGAATGTTTTACAGACCATCAAGATATTATGAATAAGCTCCACAGCTTAAAGCATGAAAGTGCATTAACCCGCCAGCGCTGTTTGGATGCTTTTGTTGCTGGTGTAGGGGGGAGTTATTTGCGGGGACGTTCGGTCTTAGGGGCTTATCATCAGTTGAATACTTTACCCGAACATGAATATATAGAAAAACCGCAGTATGCTTGTTGCTGGATCTGTAGCAGCTATAACAAACATATTTGTATTAATGATAGCTACTTTCAATACTGCTTATATTACGGAAATTCTTATACCGGAAATCCAAGCTATGCGTATTTGAATTTACGACATTTATTGAATGTTGATGCTGTAAAGCCTACCGATGAAGACAAAAAAGTCTTTAATCAACTATTAGATTTATTACGTAATGCGCCTGAAGATGAAACTCCTGGAAAATTTGAAAAGCGTTTATCTGAGGCAAAATTAATTAAAGGTGATAAATACACATTACGCGGGATATTGCATTCACTCGCATTGATTGGCGTTATTTCGAATACTTTTATCTCTTTGTCTCTTGATAGTTGGCACGATTTTGGTGATATAACTAGCGCAGAAAATCAACTTAACAATACGAAAGGGCGTTCTGATATGGAAATGCCTTGGGCCGGTTGGAAAGGAAATTTAAAAGTAGACGAGGCAAAAATAGCAGATTATTTTGGTGGCTATTTAATCAATCGTTAAATCTTACTCGCAGTAATCAATACAATTAAAAAAACACCTTGGATTTATCTGATGTGTTTTTTTATTTTAACTATCTGAAAATCCTCACTCATTTTCTATGTCCTCTGTTTCCTATAAGAAACAAAACTCTATTGCGATCACAGATATGTAAAATTAATGTTAACTGTAATCAATCATTGTGTATATTTTGAATAATAGCCTTTTCAGGAGATTAATATTCCTTATACTGGCTCGGCAAACACATTTAATTCCTAAAAAAGATAAATTATAAAGGTCTATTATGGATACAAATAAAGCAGGGTTATGGCGAGTAATTAGTCAAGGTAGTTTGGTCAAACAAATCCTAGCAGGCTTGATTGCAGGTATCTTATTGGCATGGTTATGGCCGTCGGCAGCAAAAAACGTAGGCTTACTGGGTGACCTGTTCGTTAGTGCGTTAAAAGCCGTTGCCCCAATACTTGTTTGGGTGTTGGTTATGGCGTCCATTGCTAACCATCGCCAAGGGCAAAAAACCAGTATTCGCCCAATTTTAGTACTGTATATTTTAGGGACATTCTTCGCGGCTGTTGTGGCGGTGATTGGCTCATTTATGTTCCCATCCAGCTTGATTTTAGCTGTCGGCGATACTCAACTGACGCCTCCGGGTAATATTGCCGAAGTGCTTAAAGGCTTACTGATTAATATTTTCGCTAACCCAGTCGATGCACTGATCAAAGGGAATTATATCGGTATCTTGGCATGGGCGATTGGTTTAGGCATTGCATTGCGTCATGCCAATGAAACCACCAAAACCATGATCCACGATTTTTCGTTAAGCGTGACTCAGCTGGTTCGTGTGGTCATTCGTTTAGCGCCATTAGGTATTTTCGGTTTAGTGTCTTCAACAATTGCAACAACCGGTTTTGAAACCTTAAAAGGCTATTTCCACGTATTGGCGGTATTACTGGGCTGTATGATCATCGTAGCATTAGTGGTTAACCCACTGATTGTTTACTGGAAAATTAAACGTAACCCATACCCACTAGTGTTCGCTTGCTTACGTGAAAGCGGTGTCACAGCCTTCTTTACTCGTAGCTCTGCAGCTAACATTCCGGTGAACATGGGGATGTGTCGCCGTATGAATCTGCACGAAGACACCTATTCTGTTTCTATCCCGCTAGGTGCAACCATTAACATGGGCGGTGCTGCGGTAACCATCACCGTATTAACACTGGCAGCGGTGCATACTCTGGGGATCCCTGTTGATATCCCGACGGCGCTGTTATTAAGCGTGGTTGCGGCGGTTTGTGCGTGTGGCGCATCTGGCGTGGCAGGCGGTTCATTATTACTGATCCCACTGGCATGTAATATGTTCGGTATTTCGAACGAAGTAGCGATGCAAGTGGTTGCAGTGGGCGTGATGATTGGCGTACTGCAAGACTCTGCGGAAACTGCACTGAACTCTTCAACGGACGTGCTTTTCACTGCGGCGGTATGTTTATCGGAAGACGATAAACTGGCTCAAGCGGATGCTGAGTTATCTCAAACTCAAGACTAAGCTGACAAACCCATCAGGTTTGGAAATGGCTCTTTTGGGTTGTAAAACTAACAAGGAAAATCAATTTATTGATTTTCGCCTGATAACACAAAGAGGGAAAAACCACGCTTTTATCCCTCTTTGTCATTAACCTAAACCCGCTGAATTAGCGGGTTTTTTTATGGGACAGTAAAACTTACAACTGATAAGCCACTTTCATGCCTTGTTCAATGGCACGGCGGGCATCTAACTCGGCAGCCACATCTGCCCCTCCAATCACATGAGGGTGAATGCCAATTTCTTCTAGTTGCTCTTTCAATGGGCGATAAGGTTCTTGCCCAGCACAAAGGATGACATTATCAACGGCAAGGCAGATATTTTCATCTTGATAGCGAATATGCAGCCCATCATCATCCACATTCATATATTCGACACCATTAAACATTTGGACGCCGCGCTTCATTAATGACAAGCGATGTACCCATCCCGTCGTTTTTCCAAGCCCAGCACCGACTTTGCTGTTTTTACGCTGCAATAAATAGAGGTGGCGAGGTGTTGGTTCTAACTGTTTTTTCGTCGGGAGAAGCCCGCCTCGAGTGGTGATGGCGGTATTAATATTCCATTCATGGTTAAATTTATTATCATCTAAACTGCTGCTGATCCCTTGTTGGGTCAGAAGTTCCGCAACATCAAACCCAATACCACCCGCGCCAATGATCGCCACATTTTTACCGACATTATCGGGTTGTTTTAAAGCCTCAATATAGGACATCACTTTGCGATGATCAGCGCCAGCTAGGTTGATAGCGCGGGGGATAACGCCCGTGGCGATAATGACTTCATCAAATTGCGTTAAATCGTTGGCTTGTGCAAGCTGCTCTAGTCGAACATCCACATTGAGCAGTTGCAGTTGGCGAGAAAAATAACGCAAAGTTTCATAAAACTCTTCCTTGCCAGGGATCTGTTTAGCGAGATTAAATTGCCCACCAATTTGGTTACTGCGTTCAAATAGCGTGACTTGATGGCCTCGTTTGGCGGCATAGATTGCACAAGAAAGTCCCGCTGGACCCGCGCCGACAATCGCCACTTTTTTAGGTTTATCTGCTAATTCATTGGGATAGTCCATCTCGCGTACTGCTTGTGGATTGACCAAGCAGCCAGCCAGTTTGCCATTAAAAATCTGGTCAAGGCAGGCTTGATTGCAGCCAATACAGGTGTTTATTTCATCAAAGCGACCATCTTGGGCTTTCAACACAAACGCTTCATCGGCAAGGAAAGGGCGCGCCATGGACACCATATCAGCTTGACCGCTAGCAATGATTTGCTCCGCCACAAACGGGTCATTGATGCGGTTGGTGGTAATTAGCGGAATATTCACCTTACCCATTAATTTTTCCGTCACCCAACTGAAGGCTTTGCGGGGAACCAACGTCGCAATGGTCGGTACACGGGCTTCATGCCAGCCGATTCCCGTATTGATCATGGTGGCTCCCGCACTTTCAATCTCTTTAGCCAATAGCTCGATTTCATCCCACGTTGATCCCTCTTCGACAAGATCAAGCATGGATAAACGATAGATAATAATGAAATTTTTCCCAACCGTTTGGCGAATGCGTTTAACGATTTCTAGCGGAAAACGGATACGATTTTGGTAGCTTCCACCCCATTCATCAGTTCGATGATTGGTGCGGGATGTAATAAATTGATTGATTAAATAACCTTCCGATCCCATCACTTCAACCCCATCGTAGCCCGCTTGCTGGGCAAGTTTAGCGGTGTTCACGAAGTCATCGATGGTTCTCTGGACCTCATCGGCAGTTAATTCGCGAGGGGGAAATGGGGTAATTTCGGATTTAATCGGGCTAGGCGCCACCAACGCTGGGTGCAGGGCATAACGACCTGCGTGCAAGATCTGCAACGCAATTTTGCCATCCGCCTGATGCACCGCATCGGTGATTTGCTGATGAAATGGCAATTGGTTTTGATGATTCAATATAGCGCCATGAGATGCTAAAGCCCCTTCAGGGTTCGGGGCTATCCCGCCGGTAATAATCAGGCTGACCCCATTCTCTGCACGAAGTCGGTAAAAGTGGGCAAGGCGCTGGCTTCCTTGAGGATGCTCTTCTAAGCCGGTGTGCATTGAACCCATCAAAATACGGTTTTTAAGAACGGTATGCCCCAAATCAAGTGGGGTAAAAAGATGTGGAAAATTGCTCATATTGGCTCCCATTTGGGACTATTAATAACAGGTCAGATGAGTTAACTGTAGCCTAATGGACAATTGAATTAAGAATAATGTTAAAAAATTGTGATTTTTATCATATGTTTTACGAGGAATAATTAAACTTACAGGACTATTTCTTTTGTTTTATTTTTCTGTCATAAAAAATGGTTACAACAAAGAAGAATGGTTATTTACATCATAATTTGATGGTTTTTCACTCCACACAACCGAGTTATTCAGGAAATACGCCGATGAAAGAGATTTGCCAAGCTGTCACCTTAGAAGGCAACCATGTTCGATTAGAACCATTAACCCATCACCATGATGCTGTTTATGCTGAGATTATTGAACGAGATAAGCTACATCACCTGTGGTATACCTCGGTACCTGAACCGGAAAATGTCGCGAAAGATGTCGACATGCGCCTTGTGCGTTTTGAGCAAAAAGAGATGGTGCCATTCGCGATTATTGACAAGCGGACAGGCAAAGCCGTTGGTATGACGTCGTATATGCGCATCGATCAAGGGGTTCGCCGTGTAGAAATCGGGGCGACATGGTATGGGACGGAAGCGCAGCGCACACCGATCAACACAGAAGCTAAATACTTGTTATTAAAACATGCGTTTGAAGAATTAGAATGTGTTGCCGTGGAGCTAAGAACGCACTTTTTAAATCATCAAAGCCGTAAAGCGATTGAGCGTTTAGGGGCAAAACTCGATGGGATTTTACGTAACCATATGCTAACTCGTACGGGTGAGCTACGAGATACCTGCGTTTATAGCATCTTAAATAATGAGTGGCCGGCAGTGCGTCGCCACTTGGAATGGCAGATGACAAAGCCTCGCTAAGTTAAAAAAATAGCCCACGGGATGTGGGCTATATGATTAATGTTTGATTAAATCATTTAATTATAAATATTCGTGCATTGGTTTGGTCATATACACGTTATTTGGCATTTTTTCCGTGGTGGTGTAGCCCGCAGGGCTGTTGATCAGCGCTGGGATACGGTTAACCAAGTTTGCGCAGGTTAATTCCACGGTTGCAGGGTTATTCACTTCAATCGCCGTATCTGGCTCACCAATTAGCTGCCAGCTGTTTTTGTCGCACTCATCCGCCGTTAAAATTTTACCGATACATTCCGTTTCTAAGGTGACGCCTTCCGCTGTTTCAGTGATTACCACCGCAGACAATCCTAATACATCGCCTTTTTTCACCGTCATTTTTAAGGTGTCTGAATAGATATCTTCTTTGGCAATTTGCGGTACGCAGCGCTGAGTTTGATTGGTAATAGTCAGACCTAAACGGCTGCACAGCCAACCATTTTGTGTCCACATATATGGTGGCGCATATTCCCCGCTCTCAATTTTCTCAGCGATAACTGCGTATGGCAGGTCGTTATAGTTACCAATTTGCTGATTGAATTCGTCGACGGTTAAGCCTGCACCGTGACCTTTTGCCAGCGCGATGCCGTAATCTTCCACGTTGTAGCAGCTAGAGCCTTTGATTTTGACCAGTTTGTGCATAGAACCTGCCAAGGTATCGATAAGCACGCCCCAGAACATATCTGGGTATCCGCTGCCCGCTAAAGTGCAGTTATTCGCTTTCGCTAAAGCATCGAGTTTTTCAGTAATTTCAGGGGAAGAGTTCCACGGATAAAGAGCTTCTTCACCCGTTGAGATTGCATTCACGCCATGTCGAGCGAAGAGGGAGAATGCATCTTCTAAGTCGGCCATGGTGCTGAGGGTAGCAATAATTCCCACGTCGGGTTTTAAGGTTTCTAGGGCTTTATCGGCTTCATTCAGAGGCTGGATTTTCACACCAGTTAGCGCCGTGCCTGCGATTTCACCAATGTCTTTGCCAATCACTGCAGGGTTGATATCAAAAGCCGCCACAACTTCAGCACCGTGTTCTTGTAGGTAACGGATGAGAAATTTGCCCATCTTTCCACAACCATATTGAACTGCACGTACTTTTTTCATCATTATCGTCCTATAACTGTTTGTCTAATATCATCATGTTCTATATGAAGTATAAAATTATTGTTTTATATCAATCAATTGAACAAAGAATGCTTAATAAATTAGAATGGGAAAACTCAATCTTTACGCCCGATTATTTACTATAGGGTAGTTGTTAACGCAGGTTTGTTCATAAATGGCGTTCTAATAAAGAATGGAATCCTAGAATAAAATCCGATAATTAAGATAGGAATGATGGTTTTCGATGATGCCATGCCATTGAATTATATGGCAGAGCTATGGCTTGGATACAAATTCACCATACAGTATTGAAATACTAGACCTTCACCAAAACAGCACGTATAATCGGCACCACTTTGGCCCCTTAGCTCAGTTGGTTAGAGCAGGCGACTCATAATCGCTTGGTCACTGGTTCAAGTCCAGTAGGGGCCACCAAATTTTAGCTGTTAAATCAGCGCATTAAGCCACTTCGAAAGAAGTGGCTTTTTTGTGTCTGGAGCACTGGAAACAAACTACCGCCCAATAAACTCTCTCCCCACAAACTCTTCAATCAACTGCTCGCCTTCATGCCATTCTCCATATCCTGCATCAGTATTTAAATGCTCACCGCTTTTAACCAACATAAGTTGGCTTCCCCATATTTCGGCAAGCTGATGGGCTTTTTCAGTGCCAAGGTGTGGATCATTATCGGTATAAATAAGCAAAGAAGGGCTTGGAAGCTTTTTATTGGGTAGTGGTCGCTGCTGTTGAATATCAAGTAGGGCAGAAGGGGAATCAACATCCGCAGGGGTAGCGAGGATCATCGCTTTTACTCGATGGTTGGGAAATTGGCTCGCCCATTGCGCCACACAAACAGCTCCGCAACTGTGTCCAATCAGCACCAATTCACCCTCTGTATTTTGAACCACCTCGTTTAGGCGCTCTATCCATTTATGGTTAGGGGCGTTCCAGTCATCCTGAATGACGCGCACAGTATTATGGTATTTTCTTTCTATATAGGATTGCCAATGTTGAGAACCGGAATTGGTATAGCCAGGAACAATTATAAAAGTGGTAGTCATCTTGCTTCTCAGGTTGTCTGGGAGAATTCAATCTTAATCGGTGTGAACTAAAGTTAGCTAGCAATTTATCGGCTAGCGTTAAATCAAAATGTTATTTAAGTAAGCCATTCGGAATAATACGAAATAGCTTCTGATGGTTTTGTTTTTAACGCATTTAATGCGTTATTTATGAGTTTGTAATAAATAATTAAAAATAAAATCAATGTATTGCAGTTAATCCTATTTTAACTACACACTATAATTGTCACCTTGTAATGACTATTAAAGTCAAATTATCTAAGGTAGGATGAGTTCCAATTTAACTTATGGAAAGGTTACTCATATGAAGGATAATACTTCACTAGATAATGAATTTTCGGGCTTTAATGCATTTCATCTGATTTCTTGGATTGCGGTGATTGGTGGGATTGCAGTGTATCTTATTGGGCTATGGCGCTCTGAGATGCAGTTAAATGAAAAAGGGTATTACTTTGCAATCTTATTACTGGGACTGTTTTCTTCAATTTCAGTCCAGAAAACAGTGCGAGATAAAATGGATAATATCCCAACGACCCAAGCGTATTACATTGCTTGTATGGTGGCGTTCTTTGCATCTATCGCCTTAATGGCTGTGGGGCTGTACAACGCGGAACTATTACCAAGTGAAAAAGGTTTTTACGGCATTGCTTTCTTTTTATGTATGTTTGGTTCTATCGCGGTGCAAAAGAATATTCGCGACCTACAAACCACTAAGCCAGCTGAGCAACCGAAGAAGTTTGAAGTGAAACAACCAGCCATCAATGAAGATAGTGAACCTAGCATGAAAGGCTAACCACTGTTTTAGCAAAGGCTCAATGAATGCATTTGAGCCTTTGTGTTTCTTTTTACCTAAAGAGCATTTGCCATTCTAATTTCCTACCTAGCTATTCTTATATACCAGTCAATCCATCCCTGAAATAATCACTATGGCATCATATTTGAGTGTGAAATAGTACCTTAATGAATCACTGATTAGACCAGAATATATTTTATCCACATTGAATAATTCTCATTATGTATAATAAATGAGACTGAGTTCTTATTTATTAGAAAAAATAGCGGATGGAGATAAATTAGAATTAACCATTTTCTTTTTGATACATATAAATTTGGATTGAAAATGCAAAAAACTATTACGCTAAATTGTGGTAATTGGATAATTGCTGATAATAATACGCGTCAAAGATGTAACGAATTGCAAAAAAGTAATGTCCGATATATGTGAAAGAAATGTTGTTAAGTATGAATCAATGACACATTATTTGTAACTCATTGATTTTTAACATATCAAAATAATCGTAATATGAGTAAATGTGTCAAAAAATAACTGCCTATTGAACCTCTTGTTTTCGATAGGTGATGGCGACTTTACAGCTTTTAAGTGTAATTATAGTATTTGTGTGAACCAAAGCTCAAAAGGCAAAAAGATTTAATTACCGTATTCATAAATATATCGTGGTTTTACCTAAGTATATTTAACTATATTTCGTATCTGAAATTTAAGCTTCTATTGTAATTAATAATTAATTACAGGACTTCTTATTATCTTTTTTCTTTAAATTACGACTTAATCGAGGATTCACCTAATGAAATTAAATAAAACTCTTATGGCTATCGCAGCAACGACATTAATTGGTTTTGGTGCGAACGCAGCGCCAGTTAACCACGGTAATGGTAAAGTCACTTTCACTGGTAGCATCATCACTGCACCTTGTTCTATTGACCCATCTTCTATTGACCAAACTGTAGATTTAGGCCAAATCGCTGATGTGGTATTAAAAAATGGTGGTACTTCAGACGGTCAATCTTCACCAGTTATGTTCGATATTAAATTAATTGACTGTACTGTAGAAACAGGTGATTCCGTGAATATTACATTTTCAGGTGCGGCCGCTACAAATGACCCTAAATCACTATTAGCTATTACAGGTACTGCTGCAGGTGCGGGTATCCAGATCGTAGATAGCAATAATGACCCAATCGTATTAAATGAAGTCACTAAATCTGAGCACAAACTGCAAGGCACAACTAACACCCTGCAATTTGCTGCATACGTGAAAGGTTTAGGTAGCCAAGGTAAACCAGAAGCTCCAGTTGATATCGTTGCGGGTGAATTCCAAGCGGTAACTGATTTCGTATTGTCGTATAACTAATTTAATGCATTAGTTATTAACGGTAAGCTGAAGTAATGAGACCAATCATTACTTCAGCTTAGAAAATTTATTAAAATTTAAGGACATCGTAATGAAAAAAGTTAATAATAAAATTATGTGTTCTGTGTTTTTAAATGTTAATAAAAAATAAATTCATGAAAAAACTCATCACGGTATCTTTATTACTGCTGAATCCATTAATTGCTCTCTCTGAAGAGGCAGTGGACTTCAATATTAATATATTGAACGCAGAAGATAGAGAAAATATTAATTTGGCAGTTTTTTCACAAGATCTTTATATTGTTCCTGGCATTTACCCCTTTAAACTAAGTATAAATAACGCATATATACCTGAGCAGAAAATAACCGTTGTGAGTTATGAAGAAAAATCGCAAGCGTGTTTAACGGATGAAATTGTCGAGAAATTTGACTTAAATTCGGAAGCTGAAAGTGTATTACAGTGGAATACCATTGATGGCTTAGAGTGTTTAGATATTGCTAGCCTAGAAGGAATGTCAGTAACACCTAATTTATCGACCGGAACATTAATTATTAATATTCCGAAAAGCTATCAGGAATATTCCGCCAACGACTGGGAATCAGCATCTCGTTGGGAAGATGGCATTAAAGGTATTATTTTTGACTATAATCTGACCTCACAATATAACCGTAGTTTAGGTGATAACAAATCGAACAATACTTTTTTCCTTTCAGGATTAGGGGCCGTCGGCGCTAACTTTGATAGCTGGCGTTTACGAGGTTTTTGGCAAGGTTCATATAACCATGCGCAGAATAGTCGAGTTGATGATGCTCACGAGATTAAATGGACCAATATTTATGCTTATCGAGCTATTCGCAGCTTAAAATCGAAATTAACCCTCGGTGAGGATTTTCTGCAAACAGATTTGTTTGATAGCTTCAAGTTTATTGGGGTTTCATTACGTTCTGACGACAATATGTTGCCACCAAGCTTACGTTCATATGCGCCAGAGGTAACGGGTTTTGCAGAAACGAACGCGGTAGTCAAAATTAGCCAAGATGGACGCGTTATTTACGAAAGTTTAGTTCCTGCGGGTCCATTTAGAATTCAAAATTTAAATAGCGGTATTTCAGGGACTTTACAAGTCAGAGTTGAAGAGAGCGACGGGCGCGTTTCGGAGTTTGAAGTTGAAGCTGGAAATATTCCTTTTTTATCTCGTCCAGGTTCTGTGCGCTATAAAGTGAGTGCGGGTAGACCAACAGATATGGATCGTCATGTCATGGGGGATGCTTTCACGCAAAGCGAGGTTTCATGGGGTATTAGCAATGGTTGGTCAGTTTTTGGTGGTGCGCTAAATAGTAGTCGATTTAACTCTTTTGCTGCTGGTGTTGGACGTGATTTATTTCGATTTGGTGCAATTTCGTTCTCATTCAATCATTCAATCGCCGCACTGACAGATGGGCCGACCTTAAAAGGCAAAGCATTTAAAGTCGATTATTATAAAAGTTTCGAAGGAAGTAATAGTCAAATTCAATTATCCGCTTACCGTTTTATGGATCGTGAATTTATGACGATGAGTGATTTCCTCACTTATAATGACCAAAAAGATATTATGTATGCAGGACACAATAAAGGCTCTTATTCTGCATCACTAAGTAAAAACTTTACTGATTGGCGTTCATCCGTAAATTTAAATTACACGCACCAAACCTATTGGAACCGCCCAAATAGTTATCGCTATAACATGACGTTCTCGAAGTATTTTGATACTAGCAAGTTTCATAATATCGGTCTGTCTATCAATATGTTTAATAGCAAAATGCAGGGTTATCAAGATAATGGAGTTTATGTCAGCCTTTCAGTTCCATTAGCATCAGGAACTTATGTCAATTATTCAACGTATAACGGTAAGAATGATAATACGAATAAAGTGACAATGAATGAGCGTCTTGAAAATAAAGATAACCTTTCACTTTCTGTCGGTAATAATCGACATAGCGGAATATTTAGTAGTTATTATAGCCATAAAGGTAATATGAATGACTTTAATACCAGCTATAACTATATAAGTAATAACTCAATGTCATTATCTGCGAATGTTCAAGGCGGCATGACATTGACGGGGTACGGAATAGGCATGCACCCAGTCACATCAACAGGGGGAACACGAGTTTTTGTTGATACAAATGGCGTTAAAGATGTTCCAGTAAAATATAATGGTACACATTTACGCTCAAGTGGTTCTGGAAAAGTCGTTGTTCCTGATATTAATAGCTATTATAAGACAGACGTTGTTGTTGATATTAATAAATTACCTAAGAATGTTGAGATTGCGGATTCCGTAACACAAACCACACTCACTGAAGGTGCAATAGGTTATCGTAGTTTTGATGTTATTTCTGGGATCAAAATGATGGTGACGTTGAGATTACAAGATGGAAGTTACCCACCATTTGCTGCGGATATTAAAAATAATGCAGGCAAGACAACAGGTATTGTGGGTGACCAAGGTGAAGCTTACATCGGTGGAATAAAGCCGGGTGAGACAATGACAGTATCATGGCAAGGTTCTGAATGTACGATTACATTCCCACAAAATATCGAAGAGCATAATATTTACGACAAACTGCTCTTACCATGTAATTAATTAATAATAATCTTAAAAGAAGGCTAATGTTTATGATGAAAAAATTATCCGTATTATTACTTAGCTGCTTCGTGACTGCGAATGCTTATTCTGCAATTTCAATGGACAGAACGCGTATTATTTATAATGGCGATAGCAATTCTGTTTCATTAACGGTAAGTAATAAAAATAACCAACTGCCTTATTTGGCACAGGGTTGGTTTCAAGATGAGAAAGGCGAAAAACTAACCTCTTATTTTACGATTTTGCCACCAATCCAAAGAATTAATGCGGGGCAAACAAGCCAATTACGTATTGAAGCTTTACCAGACATAGTGAAATTACCTCAAGATAGAGAAAGCTTGTTTTTCTTTAATTTAAGAGAAATTCCACCGACAAGTAAAAAATCTAACGTACTGCAAATTGCATTACAAACACGCGTGAAGTTGTTCTATCGTCCAGCTTCTTTAGCGGTTGATTCCACTCAAATGAAAAATGCACCGTGGCAGAATAAATTAGTGTTAGTCAAAAAAGATGGCGCTATTTATGCCAAAAACCCAACGGCTTACTACGTGGTATTAAACAACATTAGAAAAAGTGCTAACGCAGAGAAAGCAAAAAGCTTTGTTGCTGTAGACGTTGCCCCATTTGCTGAGCAAAAACTGTCAATTACTGCAGATCAATTAGGTTCATCGCCAGTGATTAACTATATCAATGACTACGGCGGTCAGGTTGATGTTCCGTTTGTCTGTTCTGCAACAGAGTGTCACGCGCAAGCGGCTAACTAATTCCATAAGCAAATGAGAGAAATGGATAAATCGCATGTTTAAATTTAAGAACCTGTTTTGTCTTAGTTTACTGTTTTTTTTATCTGTGACTGCATTTGCGGATGGGAAGTTTGTGACGGTCAGAGTGAATGTTTTGTCTGGCGGATGTGTGTTGAATGATAACGAAGATATCTATGTAGATTTTGGTGATGACATCGTTATTGGGCAAATTGAGTCAGGTAAATATACAGAAGCAATTCCTTATAGTTTAAGTTGTGATTCGCGATTTGATGAGCTGTACCTCGCTTTTGAAGGGGATAAGGGCGAAGATTTAAATAGCTTGAAAGTCGCGGATACACCAGGTTTGAATATCAAGTTATATATTGGTGATCAACCGATGAATATTGGTTCTCGATATGAGATTGATAATATTCAGTCCTTACCCTCTTTAACCGCAAAACTGGCACTGGCTAATGGGATAAGACCTGTTGGAGGTGAGTTTTCTACTGCTGCAACACTAACTGTAGGATATCATTAAGGTATTATCTTATGAAAAAGCTCTTATTATCATTCGTTTTATTTCTGGCATACACAAGTACGGCACAGGCTGTCAAAGTGAGCTTTAGAGGAAATTTGATAGAGGGAACGCCATGTGTCATCAATAATAATCGCCCGATTGAGGTGGATTTTGGTGATGACTTGGTGGTTTCGTTAGTGCCGACCAAAGATGGTACAAAATATATAGAAGATATCGATTTTGAATGGGAATGTGACAACATCTCTTCAGGAACGGATGTGGTTTTTAGTTTTGAAGGCAAAAAATCTTACTTTGATAATGATTTATTAGCAATTAATGAGCAAAGAGACATTGCACTGCAAATTTATCATGATTCAAAAACATTAAGAGTGAACGATACGTTTGTATACACCTATGAATCTGACTATAGAACACCTGATTTGAAGGCGGCATTAGTGAAAAGTAGCTCAAGTTCAGCCTCTGTCGAGCCGGGGGAGTTTACTGCCAGTGCGACATTAACGGTTGCTTATCCATGAAGATAATCTTCTTTACTCTATTACTTTATTTCTCTGGGAATGCGTTCGCGGATGAGGTGAATTTTTCTGGAGTATTGAGACACGCCATTCCTTGTATAGTCAATGGTGGCGAGGAGCTTGTGGTGCCATTTCATGAGGTCAATGATAAAGACCTTTATCGTCAAAGAGATATCTCCGAAGTCTTTGAAATTACACTCTCTGAGTGTGAGTTTTTGCCTGATTTTTCATTTTCGATGTCGTTTACGGGGAGTAGTAACCCGAAAATTAAAGGTTCGTTGCGAATTGATGGTGACCCCGGTGATTTGGGCTATGCCATCGTATTGAGTAGCGATAATGGCAATGTGGATATTAATAGCCAATACCCTATTGTTGGAATGAACGGTAATAAATTCCCTAGCGTAATCCCGCTTAAAGCCTCCATTTTGGGGGAAGAAGACGCAATCAAAAATAAAAGTATTAAACTCGGGGATTTTAGCGCCACCACCACTTTTAATATCTATTACGAATAACTCGGTTGTTAAGGATATTATGAAAAAACTTATTCTTATCTGTTTACTGGCTATATCGCCTTTTCAATTTGCGCGTGCTGAATTTGCGGCGCAAGGGGAGCTTGTTACTGACCATGGCGCATGGATGGACACACGATATATTTTACGCGGGGACTTACAACACGATAATCGCCCGATGGCTGTGCAAACGACAGGCAGTTGTCCTTGTGATATAGAGTTAGGATCTTGGGGAACCTATGCAGATGGTGGGTATGGTGCGGGTAACTCACACATTGTTAACTTTGATACTCACTCCGTGAGATTAAGAGAGCGAAGTTCGTGGGACGAAAGCCCCGTTACGTTCAGTGAAGTGGCTAGAGCATTAGAAAAAGATAACGTTTTAAATAGGCAAATTCCGGGACGTTGGCAGTTTTATCCGAGAAGGCCTGGAGTTGGATATTGCTTCAATCTAGGTATTTTGTATCGACAAAAAATGCAGCGTGAGCAAACCGCAGATAACCCAATAATTCTCTGTTCACCGTTAGACCCTGCTATTACTAACTGTGATATTGAAGGTCCAGACTATATCGACCACGGCACATTATCCAATAGCTCGATGAATGGTCATACTGTGAGAGAAAACTTTACGATCAGCTGCACAAATCCAACGGATGTTAAAATTTCTGCTGTCGCAGGATTAGATAATGATAACTTCATTTTTATGGCTGATGGGCTAGAGTCTGAAATTAAAGTCAATGGTGCACCATCAACCGTGCTTTCGGTAGATTCGTTTGTGAAACAAACTTTTGATGTTTCCAGCACATTAAGAAAAACTAAAGATCTCGCTCCGGATGAGTATTCAGGTATTTTCCTGTTATCGGTTGAGCTTCCTTAGTATTCAAGCATAAAAGACAATGGCAGGGTTTTGGTCAATATATCGAGACTGAAACCCTGCCATTTTTTGATCTGAACTCAGGTTATTTATACGTAGAAGCGCGAGAATAGTGTCTCAATCACCAGAGGGCATTCGAGTGAAAAACGGCATACAGTTACGTATTAAAGGAAAGGTTCAAGGGGTTGGATTCCGACCTTATGTCTGGCAGCTCGCCCATCAATGTGCCTTGAACGGCGACGTCTGTAATGATGGAGAAGGTGTACTGGTGCGCCTATTAGAGACTGCGGATATTCCTTTATTTACCCAACTTTTATACCAACATTGCCCACCGCTTGCACATATTGAGTCTATTCAATCCCTGCCTTTTCAATGGGATGAGTTACCCGAAAAATTCACGATTCGCCACAGTGGCGCAGGACGCATGGATACTCAAGTTATCCCCGATGCTGCAACTTGCAAAGCCTGCCGCGACGAACTGTTTGACCCTGCGAATCGTCGCTATCATTATCCGTTTGCAAACTGCACCCATTGCGGCCCCCGTTTTACGATTATTCGTCAAATGCCCTATGACCGACCCAATACCTCAATGGCGGCATTTCCTTTATGCCCAGAATGTCAGCAAGAATATGAAAACCCAGCAGACAGACGTTTTCATGCACAGCCAAATGCTTGTGCAACCTGTGGTCCTGAAATCCAGCAGTGTGACAATAATGGCAAGGTTCTGGCGGTTCACCATCAAGCCTTAGAACAAACGGCAAATGATTTATTGAATGGCAAAATTGCTGCCATTAAAGGTCTTGGCGGTTTTCATCTTGCTTGTGATGCCACTAATTTCCATGCAGTTGAACAATTACGTCAACGCAAACACCGTCCCAGCAAACCTCTGGCGGTAATGATCCCATCCCTAGACTGGCTAAAAGACCAAGGTGTCGAGGTCACAGAAAGTCTACGTGCGTTACTTGAAAGTGCGGCCGCACCGATTGTGCTTATTCAGGCATGGGAAAATAGTGTCTTAAGTGAAAATATAGCTCCACATCTACGAGAAGTCGGGGTAATGCTGCCTTCCAACCCACTGCAGCATTTACTGATGGCGCAGGTGAACAAGCCATTAGTGATGACTTCTGGGAATGCATCGGGCAAACCTCCGGTACTCGCGGAGCAAGCGGCTTTCACGGATTTAGCGAATATCGCAGATATTTGGCTGATGCATAATCGCGATATTGTTCAACGGGCGGATGACTCTTTAGTGCGTTACCATGCCGGAAAAGCAGAAATGTTACGCCGAGCCCGAGGTTATGTGCCAGATGCCATTGACCTTCCGGCGGGCTTTGAAAACTCACCGTCTATTTTGGCGCTAGGTGCGGATTTAAAAAATACCTTTTGTTTGCTTAGAGATAAAAGTGCGGTAATGAGCCAGCATTTAGGTGATTTAGACGATATCGATATTTACCAACAATATCAGCAATCTATTGCGCTGTTTGAGTCGATTTATCGATTTAAGCCTGAATATTTAGTCGGGGATATGCATCCCAATTATGTGAGCCACCGTTACGGTAATTCGTTAAGTGAGCAGCTGAATATCCCGATGATCCACGTTCAGCATCATCATGCCCATATTGCGGCGGTGATGGTGGAGCATGGTATCCCGTTAGGTAATGAAAAAGTGATTGGTTTGGCACTGGATGGTCTCGGTTTCGGTGATGATAACCGGCTGTGGGGCGGTGAGTGCTTACTCGTCGATTATGCCTCTAATCAACACCTTGGTGGATTACCGCCTGTTGCTATGCCGGGTGGGGATTTAGCATCTCGCCAACCATGGCGTAATTTATTGGCTCATCTAGAAAAATTTGTGCCTGATTGGCAAGCGAAGCCCATTGCTTCGGCGCTCGCTCCTTTTGCTTATCCACTATTACAAAAAGCGATTGCTAGAAAGCTGAACTGCCCAACTGCTTCGTCGGCAGGACGATTATTTGATGCTGTTGCAGCGGCATTAGGGATTTGCCCTGAACAAACCAGTTGGGAAGGCGAGGGAGCTTGTCAGTTAGAAGCGTTAGCATTGCAAAGTTCAGTCCAGCAGCATCCTGTCACAATGCCAGTGGTGGGTAATCAATTGGATCTAACCACTTTCTGGCATGAATGGCTGGCTTATAATGCACCGAGAGCCGAACGAGCCCATGCTTTTCATCAAGCCTTGGCGCAAGGATTTGCAGATTTAGCGCTACAACAAGCGAAGCAGTATGGCATTCAACAAGTGGTGTTATCTGGTGGTGTTCTGCACAACCAATTATTGCGCCTTTTGCTAATAGAGAATCTACAGCCTCTTGAGGTATTGCATGCTCGTCAATTACCGATGGGGGATGGTGGACTTGCATTGGGGCAAGTTGCGATCGCTGCCGCAATATTGAAGAAAAATAACTGAGAATAATAGTCAGGCTTTATTTGTTTTCATTAGATATATATTAATGAATAAATTTAGCTTTATTTATTTTTGATATTCATTCGTATTTAATATAATTGATATTAATTCTTATTTGTTTTTACTAAAGTGGATATTATTGAAATAAGGCGTTACTCGAAATTCGATTAATTATACCTGCCTATAAGGCCTTACTAGTGATTTTTATTTTAACATCATGATATAACAACGTTTTGTTATCTTTTTTTAACATTTCAACTCCCATTTTTTTAAACAAATTGAAAACAGCATGAAAAGTTAAATAATCTTTTAACTCGTCGCTGAATCGATTTTTCTATCATAAATTTAAAAAAGACCAAATTTCTTATTGGCTCTTGATGAAGATCAAGTGATTAAAAAGCGGTAGGACTAGGATCTCATTTATATTTACACATCAGGTAATTCTAATAAGGCCTCAGCTTATTAGGTGTAATTGGTAAAGCGACTTTGAATACAAACAATACCTAAATTCCTATGCATATTTCTAATATGTGGCGGATTTTATTTATTTTTTGAATGCAAAATCGTAAAGAAAAATAGCCTAATAAATAGGCTCTAAGCCACTCATAATAGGAAATAGAAATGGCAGGAGATAACTCTATTCTTTCTCCCCATGGCATTAATCGCCGTGACTTTATGAAGTTGTGTACAGCGCTTGCTGCGACAATGGGGTTAAGTGGAAAAGCCGCCGCTCAAATGGCTGATGCGGTGAGTGATCCAGAACGTCCACCCGTCATTTGGATTGGTGCTCAAGAGTGTACAGGATGCACAGAATCGTTGCTGTGTGCGACTCACCCAACCCTCGAAAATTTAATTCTCGATACCATTTCTCTCGAATATCACGAAGTTCTCTCTGCGGCTTTTGGTGAGCAGGTTGAAGAGAACAAGCACAATGCTATTGAAAAATATAAAGGTAAATATGTTTTAGTGGTCGATGGTTCGATTCCACTGAAAGATGATGGCATCTACTGCATGGTGGCCGGAAAACCTATCGTTGAGCATATCCGTATGGCTGCTGAAGGTGCGGCTGCGATTATTGCTATCGGATCTTGCGCTTCTTGGGGCGGGGTTGCGGCAGCTGGGGATAACCCTACCGGCGCGGTTGGCTTAAATGAAGTTATCAAAGATAAAACCGTTATCAACATTCCGGGTTGCCCGCCAAACCCACATAACTTCTTAGCAACAGTTGCCCACCTGATCACCTATAACCGTCCACCAGCATTGGATAGCAAAAATCGTCCAATGTTCGCGTACGGTCGATTAATTCATGAACACTGTGAACGCCGTCCACACTTTGATGCGGGGCGCTTCGCAAAAGAGTTCGGTGATGCTGGTCACCGTGAAGGTTGGTGTTTATACCATTTAGGCTGTAAAGGGCCAGAAACTTACGGTAACTGTTCAACCTTGCAATTTTGCGACGTTGGCGGCGTGTGGCCAGTGGCTATCGGGCATCCATGCTACGGCTGTAACGAAGAAAATGTGGGCTTCCACAAAGGTATCCACCAATTAGCGAATGTGGAAAACCAAACACCACGTTCCGAAAAACCGGATTTGAATAACAAAGAAGGTGGACAAGTTTCTGCAACTGCCGTGGGCTTAATCGGTGGTGTAGTCGGTCTGGTGGCGGGTGTCAGTGTGATGGCTGTACGTGAGTTAGGGCGTCAAAAGCGTCAAAATGATACCAACTCACGGGGAGAATAACCGTGGATAGACGAAATTTCCTTAAACTCTCAGCAGGGGGAGCGCTGCTTGCAAGCACCACTTCGCCGAGCTTGGCGGGAGCGGAAAATAGGCCGCCAATTCCGAATGCGTTGGGTATGTTGTATGACTCGACACTCTGTGTCGGTTGTCAGGCGTGCGTCACCAAGTGTCAGGATATTAACCATCCTGAGCGCAATCCTGTTGGGCCTCAAACATGGTCAAATAATGACAAACTGACGCCATACACCAACAACGTGATTCAAGTTTGGAGCGATGGTTCAGGCTTGAATAAAGATCAGGAAAAAGACGGTTACGCCTACATTAAAAAACAATGTATGCATTGTGTTGATCCTAACTGCGTCTCTGTTTGCCCTGTTTCTGCGCTCACCAAAGATCCGAAAACAGGCATCGTGCATTACGACCCAGATATCTGTACGGGTTGCCGTTATTGCATGGTGGGCTGTCCATTCAACATTCCTAAATATGCTTATGACGACAAATTTGGTGCCATCCATAAATGTGAACTGTGTAACCAAAAAGGCGTAGAACGCTTAGATAAAGGCGGTTTACCGGGTTGTGTTGAAGTGTGCCCAACTGGTGCGGTGATTTTTGGTACCCGTGAAGAGCTTCTCGCCGAAGCGAAAAAACGTTTATCGCTGAAAGTGGGCGAAGAGTACGGCTTCCCTCGCCAAACCGTCCATCACAATGACCCGAACGTGATGCCAGCACCAAAATACCAGCAACATATTTACGGTGAATTGGAAGGCGGTGGTACTCAGGTCATGGTGCTTTCTGGCGTGCCATATCAAAATCTGGGACTGCCAGAGTTAGACGAACTGGCAACTGGTGCACGTTCTGAGAATGTTCAGCACACCTTGTATAAAGGCATGGTTCTGCCTCTCGCGGCATTAGCGGGACTGAGTTTCTTAGTGTATCGCAATACCAAGAATCATGATTCTCATGACGACAAGTCTCATGGCAATAAAACGCATGACGACCAAAATCATGACGACCAAAATCATAAGGACAAGGGGGACGACTCTAATGGCAACGCATGATAAAGAGCAGCCGCTAGGTGGGCGTTTAGTCAGTTGGCCAGTGATTGTCTTCGGACCGTTTGTCATCCTGTGCCTGATTTTGATTGTAAAACGTTTAGTCTTTGGGCTGGGTTCAGTTTCTGATCTGAACGGTGGATACCCATGGGGGATCTGGATTGCCTTCGACTTACTGATTGGTACTGGTTTTGCCTGTGGTGGATGGGCGTTAGCGTGGGCAGTGTATGTCTTTAACCGCGGTGAATATCATCCGTTAGTGCGTCCTGCACTGCTGGCAAGTCTGTTTGGTTACTCTCTCGGTGGTTTGTCTATCACTATCGACGTGGGTCGCTACTGGAACCTGCCTTACTTCTATATTCCAGGGTACTTTAATACTAACTCCGTGCTGTTTGAAACCGCGGTGTGTATGACTATCTACATCGGTGTGATGGCGCTGGAGTTTGCCCCTGCAATTTGTGAACGCTTTAATTGGAAAGTGTCATTAAAACGCCTGAATAAAGTGATGTTTTTCATCATCGCATTGGGTGCGTTACTGCCAATGATGCACCAATCTTCCATGGGCTCACTGATGATTGCCGCAGGGCATAAGGTTCATCCGATTTGGCAAAGCTATGAAATGTTGCCGCTATTATCGCTACTGACCGCCTTCATTATGGGTTTCTCCATTGTGATTTTTGAAGGCTCTTTATTGCAGTCAGCGTTAAAAGGGCAAGGGGCTGATGAACGACCTCTGTTTGTTAAGTTAACCAATATCCTTCAAGTGTTCTTAGTGCTGTTTTTGGTTTGCCGTTTCGGTGAACTGATTTATCGCGGCAAGATGCACTATGTGATGGCGATGGATTTCTACGCCATGATGTTCTGGATTGAGACTGCATTAATGGTGATCCCGCTGATTATCTTCCGTATGCCATCCCTGCGTACTGACTCAAGATGGTTATATATCAGTGGATTAAGCATGTTACTGGGTTCTGCGCTATGGCGTATGAGCTACTCACTGATCGCCTTCAATCCTGGCGGTGGATATGACTATTTCCCAACCGCAGAAGAGATATTAATTTCCATCGGTTTTGTGGCCATCGAGGTGTGCGCATACATCTTGTTAGTTCGCCTATTACCGATTATTCCAGCAATAAAAAAATCTAATTCAAGTCCTTCTCAGGCCCGAGGTAAAGCATGAGCCAACGTATAACTATCGACCCGGTAACTCGTATCGAAGGTCACTTACGCATTGATTGCGAAATCGAAGATGGAAAAGTCACTAAAGCGTGGGCATCCGGCACCATGTGGCGTGGTATGGAAGAGATCGTAAAAGGGAAAGATGCCCGCGATGCATGGATGATCATGCAGCGTATTTGTGGGGTATGTACCACGGTTCACGGGATCATTTCTGTGCGTACTATTGAAAGCGCACTAAATCTTGAAGTGCCTGTTAACGCACAATATATCCGTAATATGATTTTGGCGGCGCACACTATCCAAGACCATATTGTGCACTTCTATCAATTATCTGCATTGGACTGGGTAGACATTACATCTGCATTAAAAGCTGATCCAACCAAAGCGGCGAATATGCTTAAAGGGGTCTCAACATGGTCGCTAAACAGCCCTGAAGAGTTCACCCGCGTTCAAAACAAAATTAAAGATCTAGTTGCCAGTGGTCAGTTAGGTATTTTTGCCAACGGCTATTGGGGTCACCCAGCGATGAAATTGTCGCCTGAAGTGAACTTAATTGCGGTGGCTCACTACCTGCAAGCGCTGGAATGCCAGCGTGATGCTAACCGCATCGTGGCACTGCTGGGCGGTAAAACACCGCATATTCAAAACTTAGCGGTGGGCGGTGTTGCTAACCCAATCAACCTTGATGGTCTTGGGGTGCTTAACCTTGAGCGCTTAATGTACGTGAAATCCTTTATTGACCGTTTAGGGGATTTTATCGAGCAAGTATACAAAATCGATGCGGCAGTGATTGCATCGGGTTATCCTGAATGGTTAGAAATGGGTAAAGGTGCCAAACATTATATGTGCGTGCCTGAAATGCCAATGGACAACAAAAATGGCAGCTTCTTGCTACCGGGTGGTTATCTGGAAAATGGGGATTTCAGTACTTATCGCCCAATCACTAGCCACACTGACGAATACCTGATTAACGGTATTAAAGAGAGCAGCAAGCACGCTTGGTACAAAGATAATGAGCCGCAAGCCCCTTGGGAAGGTACCACTATTCCTGACTACACTGGCTGGGAAGATGACGGTAAATACTCTTGGGTTAAAGCGCCAACTTTCTATGATAAAACCGTGGAAGTGGGCCCATTAGCTGACTTGCTGTGCAAACTGGCAGCGAAACATGAACCAACTGAAAAACACTTTAATGATGTCGTCGGTTTATATCAAACCTTAACAGGCAACACGATCACCAAAGACCAACTCGAATCAACATTAGGTCGTATTATCGGTCGTACTGTTCGTTGCTGCGTATTAAACGAAACCCTGTCGATTCAATGGCAAGCACTGGTAGATAACATTGGTAAAGGTGATCACACCACTTTTATCAAGCCAAACTTCCCACAAGATACGGTGATTAAAGGGGTTGGTTTTGGTGAAGTGCCTCGCGGTCTGTTATCCCACTGGGTTGTCGTAAAAGACGGTAAAATCGAAAACTATCAAGCCGTTGTTCCATCCACATGGAACTCAGGCCCACGTAATTTCAATGATGAGCCGGGCCCTTATGAGCAAGCGTTAGTCGGAACTACGGTGGCAGACCCATCTAAACCATTGGAAGTCGTCAGAACGATCCACTCCTTCGACCCATGCATGTCTTGTGCCGTGCATATTGTCGATACAGAAGGCTCCGAAGTGACCAAGGTGAAGGTGCTGTAATGCGTATATTAGTCTTAGGTGTTGGTAATATTTTGCTGAGTGATGAAGGCATCGGCGTGCGCATTGTTGAAGCACTCGAAGAACGTTATCACTTACCAGAATGTGTTGAGGTATTGGATGGTGGAACGGCTGGTATGGAGCTGATTGGCGCCATGGCGGATCGCGACCATCTGATTATTGCCGATGTGGTTCTGTCGAGTCAGCAGCCTGGCAGCATTTTAGTTCTGCGCGATGCCGAAGTACCCGCGCTGTTTACCCGTAAAATCTCACCCCATCAGTTAGGGCTTTCCGATGTGTTATCGGCGCTGCACCTAACCGATGAGTTTCCAAAGCGTCTGACACTGGTGGGGATTGTGCCTGAATCGTTAGAACCGAAGATCGGTTTAACGGCGACGGGGCAAGCTGCATTAGAGCCTGCACTGCAGAAAGTGATCGAAGTGCTACGCAGTGAAGGGTTAGAGATTATCGCAAAAGAAGAGTGTCTCCATGCCTAATGAATCCATGCCAAAAGAAATCCAAGGTTACTCTCAAAATCCGCAGCCGTTAGTTCAGGCTGCTTTTGAACGAGTTGCTCAGCAATCGATGCATGATTTGTCCTTCTTGCATCCGACGATGGGCATCTATGCCAGTGCATTTTCGTTATTTGAAAATCAATGGGTAGGGGCGGTTATCACCCCTTGGATGTTGAGTGCGATCATCCTGCCGGGTCCTGACCAATATTGGGAGCATCGTGTTGTTGGGGAGAAACTCGGTTTGATTCTCCCTTATGGCGAAATGACTTACACCGTTGGAGAACTGGAAGGACTAACTCAATATTTGGCGTGTTCATTAATGTCGCCATTAGACAGAAAGCTAACTGCAACGCAGGGTGAACATCTGGCTGATGACTGCGCGCGGATGTTGCTTTCTTTGCCTGTGACGGATCCTAATGTCCCTAAATCACCGGAACGTCGCGCTGTGTTCGCTCGTTATCTGGGAGACCAATAATGCATGAAGTCTCTTTATGCCAAAGTGCTGTTGAGATCATTGAACAGCAAGTAAGACAGCATCAGGTGAAAAAGGTGACCGGCGTTTGGTTGGAAATTGGCGCGCTCTCTTGTATTGAAGAGAGCGCCCTTCGTTTTTGTTTTGATATCGCGTGCCGCGGAACTGTGGCACACGGTAGTCAATTGCATATCCTGTATCGTCCTGCTCAAGCATGGTGTTGGGATTGTAGTGAAAGTGTTGATGTTCACACTCACGACGCCGCTTGTCCTAAATGTCACGGTTTTAATCTTAAAGTTGAGAACGGTGACAGCCTGCGAATCAAAGAATTAGAAATCGAATAGATTTTTGATCTAAGAACCTTTTGTGTGATTTAGAGCGAAAATTGTGAATTGACCTTGCGGTGAATCAACCTATTTTTCTGATGTTGCACTAAGCTAACTTCATCACTCACTTATGGAGTAATCATTATGTGTAGTACTTGTGGCTGTGCTTCGGGAGAGCGCAGAATTGAAGGTGATGAGCACCAACATCACCATGATCATGACCACCACCATGGACATGATCACCCTCATTCTCATGACCATGATCATCACTACGATAAACATTCTCATGGGCATGACCATCATGACCACGATCATCATCACCATGACCACAGTCATGCAGCAGAACATAGTGGTAAAACGGTGATTATACATCACCATTATTACCACCAAGGTGATGTGAACCACTACTATCAATCTGAGCCCGAAACCTGTGGCGTGAAGATTGAAAAACATAAGCATAAACATAAGCACGAGCATCCGCATTCCCATGATCATGCTCATGACCATAGCCATGAAGCGGAATCCACTTTTGCCCCCGCAGGTGACCACCATGATCTCGATTATGGACAAGGTGAAGCGGGAACTCATGCGCCGGGTATCAGCCAAAAACGCATGTTACAAATTGAGATGGATGTTCTGGATAAAAACAACCATCTAGCCGAGCATAACCGCGAAGATTTTGCGGCAAAAAATATTTTGGCATTGAACCTCGTTTCAAGCCCTGGCTCCGGTAAAACTACCTTACTGACTGAAACCTTGTTGCGTCTGCGTGGCAAATTGAACTGCGCGGTGATTGAAGGGGATCAGCAGACCACCAATGATGCTCAGCGTATTCGTGAAACGGGTGTACCTGCCATTCAGGTTAATACCGGTAAAGGCTGCCACTTAGATGCGCAAATGGTGCATGATGCGGTTGACCGTTTAGGTTTGGATGAGAACAGCCTGCTATTCATTGAAAACGTTGGGAACTTAGTCTGTCCGGCAAGTTTTGATCTGGGGGAACGTCATAAAGTTGCGGTGCTGTCTGTCACTGAAGGTGAAGACAAACCCTTGAAATACCCGCATATGTTTGCGGCATCTGACATTATGATCCTCAATAAAATCGACTTGCTGCCGTACCTGCATTTTGATGTCGAAGCATGCATTGCCAATGCAAAACGGGTGAATCCGAATATCCAAGTGATCAAAGTCTCTGCCACTAGCGGTGAAGGGATGGATGCTTGGTTAGCATGGCTGGAGACTCAGCTATGTGCTTAGGAATACCGGGTAAAATCGTTGCGGTGGGCGAAGATGTCCACCAATTGGCGCAAGTTGATGTTTGTGGCGTAAAACGCGACGTGAACATTGGGCTAATTTGTGAAGGTGACACGGCGGATCTGCTAGGCCAATGGGTCTTGGTACACGTTGGCTTTGCAATGAGTGTGATTAACGAAGAAGAGGCTCAAGCCACCCTTGATGCGCTAACGGCGATGAGCCAGTTAGACCATGAAGTGGGGGACTTTACAGGGCTAAATTCGGGAGCAACAGATGCAGTACGTCGATGAGTTTCGCGACCCAGCCTTGGCAAAAGCCTTATTGGCGCATATCCGCAAGCGTATTGCGGATATCCCAAGAGCCAAGCAGCGCCCATTGCAGTTAATGGAAGTGTGCGGTGGTCACACCCACGCTATCTTTAAGTTTGGTATCGACCAGCTTCTTCCTCCTGAAATTGAATTTGTGCACGGACCAGGCTGCCCTGTCTGTGTACTGCCGATGGGACGAATTGATGGCTGCATTGAAATTGCTGAACGTCCTGAAGTGATTTTCTGCACCTATGGCGATGCGATGCGTGTGCCGGGTAAAAATGGCTCTTTGCTGGACGCGAAACGCCGCGGGGCGGATGTGCGGATCGTTTATTCACCTTTAGACGCGTTAAATCTTGCCCAGCAAAACCCTGAACGTGAAGTGGTGTTTTTCGGTTTGGGGTTTGAAACCACCATGCCGAGTACCGCACTGACACTACAACAAGCGCGTTTACGCCAAGTGAAAAACTTTTCGGTATTTTGCCAACATATCACTATTATCCCAACCCTTCGTAGCCTGCTTGAACAGCCTGATGTGCGAATTGATGGCTTCCTTGCGCCGGGTCACGTCAGTATGGTGATTGGCGCCCATCCTTATCAATTTATTACCCAAGAATTCCATAAACCTCTGGTAGTTACAGGGTTTGAACCCCTCGATATTTTGCAATCTCTTGCCATGCTGGTGGATCAAATTGCGGATGGTCGCTGTGAGGTAGAAAACCAATATAAGCGCATTGTGGCGGATGAAGGCAACTTGTTGGCACTGAAAGCCTTGGATGACGTGTTTGAACTGAAAGCCACCAGTGAGTGGCGCGGATTAGGCGAAATTGCGGGTTCAGGAGTGCAGTTAACTCTTGATTACCAAACCTTTGATGCGGAGCTGCGTTTTAATATCCAGCCTCATCAAGTGTCGGATGACCCTCAAGCACGTTGTGGTGATGTGCTTACGGGGCGCTGTAAACCAAATGAATGCCCGCTGTTTGGGCAACGTTGTACACCACAAACGGCATTTGGCGCGTTGATGGTCTCTTCTGAAGGAGCCTGCGCCGCGTATTACCAATATCGTCGGGAGGCGTAAAATGAGCTCGGATTCTAAAAATGTGGTTACTATGGCTCATGGTAGCGGTGGCCTAGCCATGCAGCAGCTGATTGAACAGCTGTTTTTACAGGCTTTTGCTAACCAAGCTCTCGATGAACGTGAAGACCAAGCGCGCCTTTCTCTGGCAGAAATGACCGCATTAGGTGACCGTTTAGCATTCAGTACCGATAGCTATGTTATTGACCCTATTTTTTTCCCCGGTGGCAATATTGGGAAACTGGCAGTTTGCGGTACGGTGAATGACGTCGCGGTTAGCGGTGCTGTTCCCAAATACCTCTCTTGTGGTTTTATCCTTGAAGAAGGTTTGCCACTGTCAGATTTGCAAACCATTGTGGAATCCATGGCGGTAACCGCTAAAGCGGCGGGAGTGCAGATCGTGACAGGGGATACCAAGGTTGTACAGCGTGGCGCGGCGGATAAAGTGTTTATCAATACTGCGGGCATTGGTGTGATCCCAACCGAAATTCATTGGGGCGCTCAGCAAATTCAAGCGGGAGATAAAGTGATTGTCAGTGGAACACTGGGCGATCATGGTGCGACCATTTTAAACTTGCGTGAACAGCTCGGCTTAGAAGGGCAACTCAGCAGCGATTGTGCGGTTTTAACTCCGATTATTGAGCCACTACGTGATATTGACGGTGTTCGTGCACTCCGTGATGCCACTCGTGGTGGTGTGAATGCCATTTTGCATGAGTTTGCGCAGGCCAGTGGCTGCGGTATTTCCATCAACGAAGGGGATTTACCCGTTTCTTCCGCCGTTCGTGGAGTGTGCGAATTATTAGGCTTAGAACCTCTTAATTTTGCCAACGAAGGCAAATTAGTGATTGTGGTGAAACCTGAAGCTGAACAGCAAGTTTTAGCCGCATTACATCAACATCCATTAGGCGTTAATGCCAAAACCATTGGTTGTGTGACAGAGAATAAACAGGTGAAGCTGGTGGGGATTTTTGGCGCTTCCCGACTGTTAGATTTGCCACATAGCGAGCCATTACCTCGAATTTGTTAGTTATTTGTACCCTAATAAACGGTACCTGAAAACGGTACCGAAATGAAAAAATCACCGATTAGAGGGATATATGATTAAAAAATTAGCGGTTGCCATGTGTTTAATGGGATTAACCCTGCAAGCACAAGCGGCTGAGCCCGCATCATCGACACACACTTTACGACTTGCCATTGGCGCAGAACCCACAGAAGGTTTTGACCCAATGTTGGGTTGGAGCCACGGTAGTTACTTGCTCCTGCATAGCCCGCTCTTAAAGCAAAAAGCGGATCTTTCTTGGCACAGTTATATGCTCGAAAGCTACACGCACAATGCAGATGGTAAAGAGTGGATACTGACCTTGAAAAAGGATCTGAAATTCTCGGATGGCTCACCGTTAACGGCAAAGGATGTGGTCTTCAGCTACAACAATGCGGCGGCGAGCGGCGGTAAAGTGGATATGGGTAACTTCGCGAAAGCAGAAGAAATCGACCCGCTGACCGTGAAAATCACGTTATCCTCCCCGCAAAGTACGTTTATCAATGTGTTGGGATCGTTAGGGATTGTCTCTGCGGATAAGTACGATGCAAAAACTTACGCGCATAAGCCGATTGGGGCTGGTCCATACCGTTTAGTGGCTTTCCAACCGGGTCAACAACTGATTGTTGAGCAAAACCCATACTATGCCGGCCCTAAAAATGATTACGGCAAAATGGTGTTTGTGTTCCTTGATGAAGATGCCGCATTTGCTGCTGCACAGAGCGCTCAGCTTGAGGTTGTACGTATTCCTCCCGCCGTGGCAAGCAATGCCAATAATGTCCCTAACATGAAGCTGATTGAGCGTTACAGCGTGGAAAACCGTGGGATCTCATTCCCTATTCCACCTGCTGGCGAAAAAGATGCTCAGGGCAACCCAATTGGTAACGATATCACCTCCGATGTAGCTATTCGTAAAGCCATTAACTATGCATTAGACCGCAAGCTGTTGGCGGAATCTGTTCTTGAAGGTTTTGCTGTCCCTGCTTATACCGGTGTCGCTGGGTTACCTTGGAATAACCCTAAGTCGTCATTCAAAGATGGAGATTTAGACAAAGCGAAAGCCATTTTGGAAGAGGCTGGCTGGAAGCTGAATAAAGACGGTTTGAGAGAGAAAAATGGCAAAGTAGCGAAACTCACTCTGTGGTACGCCAGTGGGGACACAACTCGTCGCGATTTAGCTCAAGCGATCCGCTCAAGCTTAAAACCGCTCGGTATTGAAATGGATTTGAAATCAGGCAGTTGGGAAACCGTTGAATTGCATATGCATGCCAATCCGACACTGTTTGGTTGGGGCAGCCTCGACCCAATGGAGTTAGTCCATAACTACAGTAGCAAAGCCGCTGGTGTCGGCTTCTACAATGCGGGTTACTATAAAAACCCAGCGGTGGATGAAATTATCGAAGAAGCGCTACGCCAACCTGACCAAGATGCCGCTATCCCGCTATGGCAGCAAGTGGACTGGAATGGCAAAGTAGGCGTTGGTATCCAAGGGGATGCAGCATGGGCATGGTTGATGAATGTTCAGCATATTTACTTATCAAATCAATGCGTTGATTTAGGTAAAAGTGCCCCTGAAATTCACGGCTCTTGGTCTGTGTTAAATAACGTCGATGAATGGAAGTGGACTTGTAAGTAATGCGAACAACCTTTGGGCTTTTATTGCGATTTATCTGCTTATTAACGGTAACCGCGCTGGGGATTTTTATCCTGCTAAGTTACTCGCCGATTGATCCGATCAAAGCCTATATTGGTAACGACTTGATGCATGTGCCCCCGGAGCAATATCCGCTGATTGCGGCGCGTTGGGGGCTTGATCAACCGCTCTGGATGCAGTTCTGGCGCTGGTTTTCACAAATGCTTCAAGGGGATTTGGGGTATTCGATGCTATACAATACCCCTGTTTTACAAGTGATTTCTGACCGTATTGTTCCTTCACTCGCATTGCTCGGCAGTGCGTGGGTATTTTCCGGTGTGGTCGGGTTTGGGCTTGGATTAGTCGCAGGGCGCTACTTAAACCGCTGGCCTGACAAAATCATTTCGGCATTTTGTTATTTACTCGCTTCAATTCCCGTCTTTTGGATAGGTTTATTGCTGCTTTCCTTGTTTGCGGTTTCCCTAAAATGGGCGCCAATTTGCTGTGCATGGCCGATTGGCCTCGATGAACAGACCGCCACATTTTCACAAAAAATTCAGCATTTAATTTTACCGGTCATTGCCCTTGGCATGTTGGGCGTGGGCACCATTGCCTTACATACCCGCGCAAAAGTGGCTGAAGTGATGAACAGCGAGTTTATTCATTATGCACAAGCGCAAGGGGATAAAGGCTGGTCAATGATGGGCTTCCATGTGCTTAAACACGCTATCACACCTGCGATTTGCTTGCAGTTTGCCTCTGTTGGCGAGCTTTTTAGTGGTGCATTATTAGCAGAGAAAGTGTTTGCGTACCCAGGGTTAGGACAAGCCACTATTGATGCAGGCTTACGTGGAGATGTACCATTGTTAATGGGGATTGTGATGCTCTGCGCCGTACTGATTTTCTTCAGTAATACGATGGCAGATTTGCTATTAAAACGGGTGAATAAGGGAGTGATAAGAGAATCATGACCTATAATCCGAATCGCGCTCTGATCAAACTACTCCTTTCATTAAGTTGCCTGATTTTATTAGGTAGCTACGCCTTTTGGCTGCTCTCTTCTGATATTGAAATGAGCTTGCTCGATAGGCGACAAGCGCCGTCATTGTTGCATTTATTTGGAACAGACAATTTAGGGCGCGATTTATTTGAACGTACATTTCAAGGGCTGGCCACCAGTTTACAAATTGGTTTAACCGCTTCGATCACCAGTGGCATTATCGCCTTGGTGATGGCGGGGGTATCTTCGCTCAATAAAAGCATGGATTATGTGGTGCGCGGCATTATTGACGCGTTACTCGCTCTACCACATTTACTGTTATTGGTACTGATTTGCTTTACGCTAGGCGGCGGGAAAATGGGCGTGATTTGGGCGGTGGCATTAACCCATTGGCCTAAATTAACGCTGATTCTACGTTCTGAACTGCTGCGGGTTCAGCAAACGGATTACATCATGCTATCCCATCGTATTGGCAACAGCGCATTTGAGCGTTTACGCTACCATTATTTACCGATGCTGCTTCCTCAATGGATGGTCGGAACATTATTGATGTTTCCGCATTCCGTGTTACACAGCGCGGCATTAAGTTTCCTGGGGTTTGGGCTCGCACCCCATGAGCCATCGCTGGGTATTTTGCTTTCTGAAGCGTTACGTTATTTGAGTACAGGTGCGTGGTGGATGGTGGTTTTCCCCGGTGCGGCATTGATGGGGTTAGTCCTGCTATTTGACCAATTTGCGAAATCGGCTCAACAATTGTGGTTAAGGGGAGCAACATGCTGAAATTTGAAAATCTGACCATTGATGTGGCGCAATATCGTTGGTTGGGTAAAAAGCAATGGTCTCCATTACTGCAAGATATTTCGCTAGATATTCAACCTGGTGAAATGGTGGCGCTGATTGGCAGTAGTGGTGAAGGTAAAAGTTTATTGCTACAAAGCGCATTAGGATTATTGCCAGACAATATGCGCTGTAAAGGGAATATCGAACTGAATGGTCAAGCCCTGACAGAGAAAACCAAATCCCAGTATCGCGGGAATTCGTTGTGTTACGTGCCTCAAGGTGTGAGCGCGTTAAATCCATTAATTCAGATTGGCCCTCAGCTAGAACGCGCCGCGGTACTTAGCGGGAAGCATATAAAAATGCACGATGTCGCACGACACCTACAAGAGTACAGTTTGCAATCGAGCCTTGTGAATCACTACCCAAGCCAGCTCTCAGGGGGAATGGCTAAAAGGGTACTGGCGAGCAGCGCCACGCTTTCTCGCGCGGAATATATTCTCGCTGATGAGATCTCTTCATGGCTGGATGATGAGCATGCGATGCAATTGCTCGATAATATTAAATCCCTGTGTCGCGATGGTCGCGGTGTATTGTGGGTAACCCATGACCTTTCTATGGCAGTGCGTTTCGCCGATCGCGTGGCACTACTGCGTAATGGTGCGCTTGAAGAAGTACTGAGTAGCCAAAAACTCAAACAAGGTGGTGGTGGGCAATGGATCCAATCGCTATGGAATGCCTTGCCTGAACATCAATTTATGATGTTGGATGAGTGGAGGTAGCCAGATGCTAGAGATTCAAAATCTGCGTATTGAGCAAGCGGGTAGGGTACTGTGGGATAACCTGAATTTGTCATTGGCAGACAATGAGCGACTGGGGATTTCCGCTCCCAGTGGATTTGGGAAAACGACGCTAGGACGTGTGCTTGGGCAGTGGCAAAAGCCCACTGATGGGCAAGTTTTATTGAATGGTGAACCTGTTCCTCATCGCGGTTATTGCCCTATTCAGCTAGTCCCGCAGCACCCAGAAAAAAGCTTTAATCCTTATCGTACCGTAGGTTCCAGTGTTCGTGATGCGTGGGAACCGGATGCCCAATGGTTAGATTACCTTTCTATTAAACCGCAATGGTTAGAGCGACGCCCCAGCGAGTTATCGGGCGGAGAACTGGCGCGGGTAGCTTTACTTCGTGCTCTCGATCCTCGTACTAAAGTGTTGATCGCCGATGAAATCACGGCTCAATTAGATGCCCATCTTCAAAAGGAAGTGTGGCAGCATTTGATCCGTATTTCACAGCAACGCCCCCTCGCGATGATTATTTTTAGCCACAATAAAGCGCTGCTGGAGAAGATTTGTACCAAGGTGTGGGCGGTGGCGAGCGCATAGTCACTGCTGCATTTTATCAACCAAAAACTCAATAAATGCCCGTGTCTTGGCGGGTAGAGTTTGGGTATTGGGATAGAGCAATTGAATGTTTTGTTTCGGTAGCTCGAATTCAGGCAACAAGCGTACTAATCGGTGCGTTTTTAAATCCTCTTCAATCAGCCATGCGGGGCAAATCGCGGCACCTAATGAAGCGAGTGCCAGTTGACGGATAGTCTCTGCGGAGTTGGATTCATACTGGCTGTTTAATAAGGGCAAACCAAACTTTTCGCCGTGGCGGTTCTGCAGAATATATTGGCTATCTTGCAAATTCAGTAGCGAATGTGTGACCCACGGAATATGCGCCAAATCCTCGATATTTCTAATGGAGTATTGATTGGCAAACTGGGGTGTGGCGACCAAATAAATTGCATATTCTCCGAGCTTACGGGATTTTAATGAAGAGTTTTTTAAATTCCCTAATCGAATTGCAATATCGAGCTTTTCAGCTAATAAATCATCAAAAGAAGAATTAAAGCTGTATTGTAGGCGCAGTTGAGGGTATTGCCGGCAAAATGCTGGGAGCAAAGGCAAAATGTAACGCTGGCCAAATTCATTGGTTGAAGAGAAACGTAATGTGCCAGTTATGTTGGTTGCTAAATTTTGACTTCTCTCAAAGGCTTCCTCTATCTGTAATTGAATCCGTTTAAAATCATCGTAGAAATATTTTCCCACCTCAGTGAGCGCAATATTGCGGGTATTTCGCACCAATAAGCTGACATTTAAGCTTTTTTCGAGCTGTTTAACATCAATACTGACCATCGAACGACTTAGCTCTAAGACTTCTGCGGCTTTGGTAAATGAACCAGAATCGACAACTTGAAGAAAGCTGGTAATTTGCTTGAGATTTTTTTGCATAATCCGCTCGATTGTTTGGTTGTGTTAAACAATGATTTTACTTCCTTTGCATCGACAGGAGAAGGGTTGCACTCTACTCTTTGCGACCGGAGGTAGCTATGTCATACCGTTATCAAATCGCTACAGTATTTCTTCTCGGCTTTTTCATTGATTGTATTAATATTTTTATGTCTGCCATTGCATTGCCAGACATCGCTTCGGCATTTTCGGCGAGCCAGTCGATGGTCTCTTGGGTGGCGAATGCCTATATTTTAGGGCTCGTGCTCATTATGCCAGTTAGCCTGTGGTTAGCGGGTCGTTTGGGGGAGCGTAAGTTACTGGCTTATTCGATGCTGCTATTTTCCCTTTCCGTTGGGCTATGTGGATTTAGTGATTCTATTTATAGTTTGATTTTCTGGCGCTTTATTCAGGGAATTGCAGGGGGATTACTAATTCCTGTTGGGCAGGCTTTAGTATTTGCTCTATTTCCTAATCAAGAACGCCAAAAGATATCGACGATGATTATGACGGTTGCTTTAATTGCCCCAGCATTTTCTCCAGCAATTGGTGGCATGATTATCGATTCTCTTTCTTGGCGATGGGTATTCTTTGCTAATCTTCCGTTTTCATTGCTGGCGGCACTGTTGGCTTGGGGCTGGGTAAAATCCAGTGAAAAACAGGTACGAGAAAAGCCTGATATTATTGGTTTGCTGTTAGTCAGTTTCAGTTTACTGAGCTTATTGATGTCATTCTCTCTTTATAATGATTATCAAAGTTTAGTTCTCGGATTATTGAGTTTTGCGATTTCTGCCGCTTTGCTGATTGTCTATTTACAGTACGCAAAGAAATGCCGAGCACCGATTTTAAACCTGCAATTACTCAAAAATTATAATTTACGTAATGGTTTTATTGTTTATTACGCGGTGCCGGGAATTTTTACGGGTGTTAATTTACTGAACATATTTAATCTCCAAAATAACATCGGATTTAATGCACAACAAACGGGCATGTTTATGTTGGTGTATGCGGCGGGTGCTCTGATTTCCATGGTAACTGGCGGCTATTTTTATCATCGTCTGGGTAAGCGAAGCCTATTTATTACAGGTATCGTTGTGCATAGCATTGGGATCTTGACTCTGTTTTGGGTCGATAACCAAAGCCAATTAATGTTGCTCATTATGGCTTATTTATTAATGGGAACAGGTGGTGGGATCAGTGCGAATACGGCGCAAATCAGTGCATTAATAGACTTTAAAGATAAGGATTTATTGCAAGGTAGCGTGCTGTGGAATATTAACCGTCAGGTGGCCTTTAGTGTGGGGACGGTGGTATTAATTTCCCTCTTTAACCTTATTTCATTTTCATCAGAGTTAGTTCGTTATCAATATACGTTTTTCATTGCAGCTATTCTGGGGCTGCTATCGTTAATTTCAGTTATTAGGGGAAAATAAATGGACTCTAAAATGTCGCTGGCAGTACAAAGTGTGATTGATTTACATGTGGTCATTGAGGATGTATTTACAGGGCGCAATCAGGGGGAGAGTTTGCCGCTTTTACGGAATAGCTTTGATCCGGATTTTAAAATGATCACCATTCAAGGGCAGGGGATCACCCACAAAGATGTCACTGCGCTGTTTAGTCAACATGTTGGCAAAAAGCCTCATTTGACCATCGCAATTCAGCAGATAGTGCCAATTCAGCAATTGGGCAATGATTGCTGGGTGCAATATCAAGAATTACAGGTCAACGATGGTGTTTCAACATTACGAATCTCAACTGCGTGTATCCATGTTGAAAATGGAAAGTGCACTTGGAAATACCTGCATGAAACACCGGTGAAATAACCCAAGTTTTGAAAGAATAGTTACTTAGTGGAATATGAAACGGTCAATAGACCGTTTTTTTATGGTTAGCTAACAAAGAATCCCTCATTTTAATTACAAATGATTTTTATTCTCAATATTGATTGACCGTCGGTCAGTTGCGATCTAACATGCGGAAAAGAAAGATAATGGGAATAAGAGAATGAAACGAATTTTTTTGATTATCGCGGTGTGCTTGGGAACGTTTATGGCGACGCTCGATATCAGCATTGTGAATGTCGCTCTCCCTGCAATAGGGCAAGAACTTTCCACGAATCTATCAATGTTACAATGGGTTATAGATGCATATGCGTTGTGCTTATCAGCATTGATCCTCTCCGTCGGGCCGCTAAGCGATCGTTATGGGCGTAAGAAAGTTTGGCTGGTTGGGATCACAATTTTTACGTTAGGGTCGTTAATCTGTGCGTTAGCCTCAAATATTCAGTGGTTGCTATTTGGAAGAGCTGTTCAAGGCATTGCCGCCGCGGCGCTGATCCCAGGGGCGTTATCCATTATTACGCAGGCATTTAGTAATGACATTGAGCGAATTAAAGTCATTGGTATTTGGTCGGCAGTTAGTGCGTTATCACTGATCATCGGTCCTATTCTAGGTGGCTTTCTAGTGGATACCTTTGATTGGACAACCATCTTTATCATCAATATTCCGATTGGCTTACTGACCTTGGTATTAGGCGGCCTCGGGATAACGGAAAGTGCCGATCCGGATAAAGCGGCGTTGGATCCGGTTGGCCAGTTGTTGAGTATCGTTGCTCTTGGGGGAATCACCTATGGGTTAATTGAAGCCGGGGATCTGGGTTGGAATAACCCATCGACTTTGGGAAGCTTAGCACTTGGCACAGTGGCATTATTAGGTTTTGTTGCTGTGGAAATGAAAGTGCCACGCCCTTTATTACCGCTGTATCTATTCAAGAAAAACCCTGATTTTTTTCAATATAATATGGCGTCATTTGCCCTCGGGTTTGCCACCTACAGTAATGTGTTTTTTATCGCGCTGTTCTTACAGAAAGGGCAAGGTTGGGGGGCGTTTGAAGCAGGCTTACGGATGGCGCCAGAATTTATCGCCATGGCGCTGTTTTCATTCGGTTTCGGCCGGCTTTCTCGGCGATACAGTGTCCATAATATTATGATTATTGGTTTTCTGCTGATAGCTCTGTCATCCATGTTATTGACGCGAGTAAATGCGGATACCGACTATTTCACTATTGCGGCCACGTTATTTATTTTGGGGGCGGGCATGGGAATGGCAACACCGGCAATAGGCGCATTGGTGATGTCGAGTGTAGAAAAAGCTTATTCAGGGATGGCATCTGCGGTGATGAATGCATTGAGACAAACAGGTATGACTCTGGGTATCGCCTTACTGGGCACGCTAATGACTCATCGAGCCGTTGATTTACTGCTGAGTAATCAACAGATTAATACTCAGCTTTCCACTGAGCAGATTGTTGAATTAGTTAATCATCATGGGGTTTTTTCGTCGACGATAATTGAGCAAGCAACCCGCTCAGCCTTTGTTTCGGGTTTTAATTTAGCGATGTTTGGTGGAGCATTAGCCATTTTGCTTTCATTAGCGTTAATGTTTAAACGCCAGCAAAAATTGAGAGTAAGTGACCGATAAAAAAACACCTGCCGAAGCAGGTGTTTGATTTTGTAGATTTGAAGACGTTTACGGCTTATTCGTCTAAGAAGCTGCGCAGAACTTCTGAGCGGCTTGGGTGACGTAATTTACGCAGCGCTTTCGCTTCAATCTGACGGATACGCTCACGGGTAACATCAAACTGTTTACCCACTTCCTCTAAGGTGTGGTCAGTGTTCATGTCGATACCGAAACGCATACGCAGGACTTTCGCTTCACGTGCGGTTAAGCCAGCCAGAACCTCATGAGTTGCCGAACGTAAGCTTTCTGACGTTGCAGAATCTAACGGTAACTCTAATGTGGTATCTTCAATGAAATCGCCTAAATGTGAATCTTCATCATCACCGATTGGCGTTTCCATGGAGATTGGCTCTTTCGCAATCTTCAGTACTTTACGGATTTTATCTTCCGGCATTAGCATGCGTTCTGCCAGTTCTTCTGGCGATGGCTCACGGCCCATCTCTTGCAGCATTTGACGAGAGATACGGTTCAGTTTGTTGATAGTCTCAATCATGTGAACCGGAATACGGATTGTACGTGCTTGGTCAGCGATAGAACGGGTAATAGCCTGACGGATCCACCATGTTGCATAAGTTGAGAACTTATAACCACGACGGTATTCAAACTTATCAACCGCTTTCATCAGACCGATGTTACCTTCTTGAATCAAATCAAGGAACTGCAGACCACGGTTGGTATATTTCTTCGCGATAGAAATAACCAGACGTAAGTTTGCTTCAACCATCTCTTTCTTCGCACGACGAGCCTTAGCTTCACCGATAGACATACGACGGTTGATATCTTTAACCTGTTCGATTGTCAGGCCAGTTTCTTCTTCGATTTGACGCAGTCTTTGCAGACAACGCAGAACTTCTTCTTCCACTTCCAGCAGTTTTTCAGACCACGGCTTGTTCATCGCTTTTGCTGCGGTTAACCAAGTTTCGCTGGTTTCATTGCCACTGAATAAGGTGATGAAGTTCTTCTTAGGCATTTTGCACTGTTCAACACACAGTTTCATGATGGTACGTTCTTGCATACGAACGCGGTCCATCATTTCACGCATGTTGTTGACCAGATAGTCAAACTGCTTAGGTACTAAACGGAACTCTTTGAAAACTTCGGATAATTGCTCGATAGCAGCCGCAGTTTTCGCATCGCTACGACCATATTGTTTAATATGGGTGCGAGTTTTTTCATATTGTTCACGAAGGTCAGAGAATTTCTGACGCGCTAACTCAGGATCGATGCTGTTATCGTCATCGCTATCGCTGTCATCGCCGTCTTCATCTTCTTCGTCTTCGTCGTCTTTATCTAACTCTTCTTGTGGAAGTTCAGAACCTACGTGGGTTGCTGTAGGGGCTAAATCTTCTTCCGCATTTGGGTCAACAAACCCAGTGATGAGGTCAGATAAGCGGCTTTCGCCAGCTTCGACGCGGTCATACTGTTCAAGTAAGTAGGTGATAGCCTCAGGATATTCAGCAACAGAGCACTGAACCTGATTAATACCATCTTCGATACGTTTTGCGATGTCGATCTCACCTTCACGGGTAAGAAGTTCGACAGTCCCCATTTCACGCATATACATGCGTACTGGGTCGGTGGTACGGCCGATTTCACTTTCAACACTGGACAATACTTGAGCTGCAGCTTCAGCTGCATCTTCATCCGTGTCGGAAGTATTTTCAGCCAAAATTAAATCATCGGCATCAGGTGCTTCTTCCATGACCTGGATGCCCATGTCATTAATCATCTGGATGATATCTTCAATCTGATCCGAATCGACGATATCTTCCGGCAGATGGTCGTTTACCTCAGCATAGGTTAAATAACCTTGCTCTTTACCCTTGGTGACGAGTAGCTTAAGCTGTGACTGCGGGTTTTGCTCCATAAGACGGTATCCACACTTCTGAGTATTTAAATTGGTGTCGGTCGGCGAAACTAACGGCCAACAAGAACATTTAAAGGGACATTTGACTACGCGCTACGCCCTTTATATTTCGTAGCATTTACAGGCATTTGCCTTGTTATTTGCGGCACTTAAGCCGTTCTGTATACTATTTTTTGGTTGCTTTACGTTTTCACTCGTGAAAGAGTGATTAGACGGACTTCTTCGCGCTCTTCAGGTGTCAACCTTTGTGTTCGTTCTTTCGCTATCAGATAGTCGAAACGCTCATCGAGGGCGCTATTAAATAGATGATTTAGAGCATCTATAAAGGTATTTTCCGCTATTTCCTCTATTTCTATATCGTTCCATGTTGCGAGTTTTTCAAGTTGTTTCGCGAAATTATTATCGCGATAACGTTCTAGCAACTGCCCAGTGGTCATTCCGGGGGTGGAACGGCAAACTTCAACCAATTCCTGAAATAGAGAAAGCCCCGGCATTTGGATATGGGCAATTCCCTCTAGTGAGGGAACAAGCTCCGAAAAGTTCGGATTTTGCACCAACAACGCGATAAGTATGCGCATTGTTGTTGGTTTCAGTTTGGGTGCCTGATAGTTAACTGGCTCAGTACTCTCTCTATCAATCATAGCAAGAACTTGGGAAATATCCGGTATACCAATGAAATTTCCTAGCTCTTGTGCCATATAGAGGCGCAGAGTTTCACCCGGAATCTGTTTTATCAATGGGATAGCAAGTTTACTAATTTTTGCTCGACCCTCTTGGGTTTTTAAGTCCACTTGGGGAACTAAAGAGTCAAACAAAAAGGTGGAAAGACTTTGCGCATTTTCCATGCGTTGCTCAAAGGCGTCTTTTCCTTCTTTGCGTACCAATGAATCAGGGTCTTCGCCATCAGGCAAAAACATAAAACGGAGTTGGCGACCATCGGTTAGATAGGGAAGGGCGTTTTCAAGTGCGCGCCAAGCGGCTTCTCTTCCTGCTCTATCTCCGTCATAACAGCAAATTACCGTGTCTGTTGAGCGATAGAGCAATTGAATATGCTCAGAGGTTGTAGAGGTGCCAAGTGATGCAACCGCATAGCGGATGTCATACTGTGCGAGTGCTACAACGTCCATATAGCCTTCAACAACAAGTAATTTTGCAAGCTCACTACTATTTTGCGTGGCTTCATAAAGGCCAAAAAGTTGGCGACCTTTATGGAATATATCGGTTTCTGGGGAGTTTAAATATTTTGGCAATGCATCGCCTAACACCCGTCCACCAAATGCAATTACGCGACCGCGACGATCCCGAATAGGGAACATGACTCGCTCTCTAAAGCGATCATAAACGCGACCATTATCATTAGTGACCAGCATGCCCGCTTCATCAAGTTGCTGACGGCTTTCTGGGTTCACGGCAAATTTCTTGAGAAGGTTGTCCCAGCCTGCGGGCGCAAAACCAATCGAAAAATGCGAGATAATATCTGCACTTAAACCACGTTGGCTTAAATAATCTTTGGCTTTATTGGCCGATGGATGATTTAAGGCAGCGCAGTAAAACTGATTTATTTTTTCCATCAATTGGTACAAATTTTGACGCTGATGGAGTTCAATTTGGCTGGTTCCGGTTCCTTTTTCGTAAGGAACATCCAGACCGTGTAATGCGGATAACTCTTCTATGGCTTCGACAAAATCTAATTTGTCGTAATTCATCAGAAAATCGATGGCGTTACCATGGGCACCACAACCAAAACAATAGTAAAACTGTCTCTCACCATTGACAGTAAATGATGGTGTTTTTTCGTTATGAAAAGGACAGCAAGCGTGATGGTTCTTACCCTGTTTTTTTAACGGGACTTTTGCATCGACTAAATCAATGATATCGGTACGAGCGAGTAAGTCATTGATAAATGAACGCGGAATTCGTCCAGCCATAAGCCTCTTTTTCGCCTGTTGATGAACGATAATAAGCCGCGCTTCCGTTAGGAAAGCACGGCCTTTAACTGCTAACTACTTACTTGTCTGTATTGGCTGCGATTAAAATCGCAATCAATTAGTACAGACGAGTACGGCGTGCGTTTTCGCGAGCCAGTTTTTTAGCGTGACGCTTTACAGCTGATGCTTTAGCGCGTTTACGTTCAGTCGTTGGTTTTTCATAGAATTCACGACGACGAACTTCTGCTAAAACTCCTGCTTTTTCACAAGAACGTTTGAAACGACGCAGTGCTACGTCGAATGGCTCGTTTTCACGTACTTTAATTACCGGCATGTGCCTCTCACCTCAATAGAAATCGGTTTGTTGCTGGTTTTTGTTCACCAGCCGTCATTTAAAATGGTGCGGAATTTTACTTCAATGAGTACGGGTTTGTAAAGTGCCGTATAAAATTGAATCACGCAAGATCACCTGTTTTGCCTCAGCTTTAATCAATAAAGTGAGAAAAACCAGATAATAATGAGAATTTGCCACACGAAATTTTTATTACAGGGGTCTGATTATAGACTATACAACTTGGAAAGTCAGCCTTTTGCTGGGATTAATTGTGGGATTTCATGACATTTTATTGCGCAATGACGCAAATTTAGGCGCGATGGTGCAAATTTAGTGATAGACTTGCCCTCATGCAACAAACAAGGGTAGTGCAATGCGTGTTTTAGGTATCGAAACATCTTGCGATGAAACTGGAATCGCAATCTATGATGATAAACTGGGTCTACTTGCGAACCAGTTATACAGCCAAATTAAAGTTCATGCTGATTACGGTGGTGTCGTACCCGAATTAGCCTCTCGTGATCATATCCGCAAAACAGTACCGCTGATTCAAGCGGCACTCAAAGAAGCCAATTTAACCCGCGAAGATATCGATGCCGTTGCGTACACCGCAGGCCCCGGTTTAGTGGGTGCATTGATGGTGGGAGCGACGGTGGGTCGTGCGCTGGCGTTTGCGTGGGATGTACCTGCGGTTGCTGTGCATCACATGGAAGGGCATTTGCTCGCCCCGATGCTGGAAGAAAAAAGCCCTGAATTCCCGTTTGTGGCGCTGTTAGTGTCTGGTGGTCATACCCAGCTAATTAGCGTGACGGGCATTGGTGAATATGAGCTTCTCGGTGAATCCATCGATGATGCAGCAGGCGAAGCATTCGATAAAACGGCGAAGTTACTCGGTTTAGACTATCCGGGTGGGCCTGTGTTATCACGCATGGCGCAGCAAGGCGTTGCAGGGCGTTTTGTTTTCCCTCGCCCGATGACTGACCGTCCGGGGCTGGATTTCAGTTTTTCCGGCTTGAAGACGTTTGCGGCAAATACGATCCGCGATAACCCTGATGATCCTCAAACTCGCGCTGATATCGCCCGTGCTTTCGAAGATGCAGTTGTGGATACGCTCGCGATTAAATGTAAGCGCGCGCTTGAGCAAACGGGCTTTAAGCGCTTGGTGATGGCCGGTGGTGTGAGTGCTAACCGTACTTTACGCGCTAAAATGGAAGACGTTTTGAAGCAGCGTGGCGGCGAAGCATTTTATGCACGTCCTGAATTTTGTACAGACAATGGCGCAATGATTGCTCTCGCGGGCTTAATCCGCTTAAAAGGCGGTGCAAATGCAGATTTAGGCGTAACCGTTCGTCCTCGCTGGCCGCTTGCAGAGTTGCCACCGTTAGATGAAGGCGCTGTTAAATAATTAATCTGTTATGTTCAAAACATAATAAAAACAGGGGGCTAACGTAATACGCTAGCCCCCTGTTTTATTGTAAAACGAGCTTAGTGCAAGTTATTATTAATGTAGAACGGTCACTGCATCTTCTAAGCGAATGGAACGATCTTTAACGTGATTTGCGGTCTCGGTGCTCTGCTCAACGAGTAAGCTGCTTTGTTGAGTGATGGATTCCAGTTCACTGACGGCTTGTGTGATATCAGAGATCCCAGAGGCTTGCTCCGTTGTAGCATGGCTAATATGGGTAATTAGCTGTGTTACGTTTTGCACTTGATCCACAATCTCTTTCATTGTGTTCCCCGCCGCGTAGACTTGGTCTTTACCGGAGCTCGCTTTCTTTTCACAGTTATTGATAAGTTCGCGAATATCGTTGACTGCACTGGCACTGCGGCTCGCTAAGCTACGCACTTCATTGGCGACGACCGCAAAGCCTTTGCCTTGTTCACCGGCTCTGGCGGCTTCCACGGCAGCATTCAGTGCCAAAATGTTGGTTTGGAATGCAATATCTTTAATCACATCGGTGATGGAGTTAATTTTACTGGTGCTATGGACGATTTCATCCATAGTGGTGACGACCGCATCCATCATTGCTCCCCCATTAACGGCCGTTTCACTGGTTTCGTTCGATAGCACATCGGCTTTATGCGTGTTGTCCGCATTCATCTTAACGGAGACCGCCATTTGATTCATGGTAGCGGCGGTTTGCTGCATATAGCCTACGGTACGCTGTGTATGGCTATCGAGTTCACCACAATCGCTCACTAACGATTGGCTGCCTTTACGGACGTTATCCACTTGCTCAGAGACATCGTTAATCAGCCAACGGCACACTAAGCCTAGTTGACCAATGGATCGCAGGATCTGCCCTATTTCATCAACGCGGTTCATGTGGTCAATGCTATTACGGTTACCTCGCGCTACGCTTAATGCCTGGGACATAATATTTTCGAGCGGCTTCGCAAAACTACGCTCTAACATCACATTACCGAGTAGCAGGGTTATTAAGGTGAATAAGCTGGTCAGTAGCAGTGTATTGCCGGATAGACCCGATAAACCCGCCATCGCCATCCACAGAATAAATAAGCTGCTGGAAATTAAACGGCAACGCCAGCGAACAGACAGGGTTGAAAGTGAGAATCGACGGCGTTTTGGCAGCACGATCCCCTTATAAATTCGGCGATTGCTACGATTTTCGACTAGAGCTTTATACAGCGGCTCAACCGCGGCGATTTCCTCTCGGGTCGCGCGTAGACGAATGGACATATAACCGGTGATGACACCTTTTCGCTGCATGGGGATGATATTAGCGCGAACCCAGTAATGGTCGCCATTTTTACGGCGATTTTTGACGATCCCAGTCCAAGGCTCTCCCATTTTTAAGGTACGCCACATATCCGCAAAGGCGGCTTTAGGCATATCAGGATGACGAATAATACTGTGTGGTTGCCCCATTAATTCATCGAGGTCATACCCACTGACTTGCACAAAAAAATCATTAGCGTGAATAATATTCCCTTGAAGGTCACTTGTGGTCATCAAGGTGATATCTTCATCTAAGATATGCTCATTTTGGGTTACATATGGAGTTCTGCTCATTTTATATTCACTTTTATAGTTAAGTTTTCCTTTATATAGTCGACAGTTTTTAATTATTCATTAGTAATAAATTTGCAATATTTTAACTATTTTTTAAAAGTGTGCGCTGCGTTATGAATAGGTGTAAATACGTACCAAAATTAGGGGTGTGAGTGTGAGTCAATACAGTAAAAAATAGGGAAAGTTTTTGATGGTATAGAAGGATGTGATTGAACAGGAAGTGAAGATAATAGAAATAAAAAAGGCTGAAATTCAGCCCTTATTGTTTATCAAAGTAATGACTTATTAGAGGCATTATCGTGAATGATGTTAATCGTCCTTATCGTCACGTTGCTCTTGAGCTATCTCTTTGGTGGTTTTTTGCTTTTTATTCTTCAATTTTTGCCAAATTCGGCTTTCTTGTCCGCGCCATAGACGCTGAATATTGCCATGATGGCGAACAAGCACTAAGCACGACAGCATGGCAACCGGGAAGGTGAATTCAGGCTTAAACCACCACACATAAAATGGCGCCATTAGCGCACTGACAATCGCCCCAAGGGATGAGTAGCCACTGAGCAATACGGTGAGCAGCCAAGTGCCTGCCACCAAACCTGAAAGATCCCAGCCGATTGCTGCGATGGATCCAAATGCGGTAGCAACGCCTTTTCCACCTTTAAAGTGAAAGAAAACCGGATAAATATGTCCAAGGCAGGCTGCAATCGCGACCAAGCCAAGATAGAATGGTTGCACATTTAAATAATAAGCAAGCCATACAGGGATCATCCCTTTCAGTACATCACAGATCAGTACTGAGGCAGCGGCGACTTTGCCGCCGACGCGTAAGACGTTAGTTGCACCGGGGTTACCAGAGCCGTGTTGACGAGGGTCGGGTAATCTTGCCAGACGGCAGATCAAAATAGCACTCGATATTGATCCGCAAAGATAGGCGAAGATTATCATGCCAAGCGCGATAGCACTCATAACTAACTCCAAAAACGGTTTAGGCTATTTATATGTAATTCACTTCAGTCTTGGATAATACGCACATTTTTCCTGAAGTGGTATCAATTCAGCACATAAACGAGAAAATGACGTGATGGATATCGTATTTATTGAACAATTATCAGTCATCACCACCATCGGTGTATATGACTGGGAACAAGGTATTGAACAAAAACTTTTGCTCGATATCGAAATGGGATGGGACAATAAACAGGCCGCGATGAGCGATAATGTTGAATTATGTTTGAATTACGCTGAAGTTAGCGAACGCGTTGTTAGCTATTTAGAACAGAATAAATTTGGGTTAGTTGAAAGAGTTGCAGAAGAGGTTGCTCAACTGCTGATGAATGAATTTTTCACACCTTGGGTTCGTATTCGAGTGTCTAAGCCAGGGGCTGTTGCTCGTGCTGCCAATATGGGCGTGCTGATTGAACGTGGTACAAAAACCAGTTAATGGGGATTGCATCGTGGATGTTGGCGGTCGAAGTACCGCCAATATTTTCAGCTATTTTAAATCATCACTTTTTGTATTTTTAGCCACTCTTCAACTGCTTGAATACGCTGCTTAGTCAGTTCCTCTCGGATTTGTGCGCCTTGAAAGCCCTGCTCAATAATTGATTTTACTGCAACCGCTTTGGCTATCTCATAGGATTGACGTAAAAATATCCCTTGAGGATAGGCTTGTTTTTCTAACCCTCCGCGACCTCTGGCATCCGCTTCACTCACTAAACTAAGCTGAGAAATACGCTCAGGTTTACGCCAGCTATCTAATCCATCAAAGATCCCCACAATATCGGCAGCGCTGAGCTTGTTAATCATATGGATCATATCGTGATATTTTGCAGCAAGGCAGGCGAGGTCTTTGGTGCTGGTTGGGATCTTATACCGCTCACATAAGTCGATAATCAGAGGGATCCCGGCTTCCCCATGCTGTGGATGACTCGGCCAGACCGCTTTAGGCGTAAGTCCTTTACCTAGGTCATGGCATAACGCAGCAAAGCGCACATCAATATCTTTCGATAATGTTGCCACCACGCGCATTACCATCAAAATATGGATCCCTGTGTCTACTTCTGGATGCCATTTTTCAGGGGCTGGTACGCCGAATAGGTTATCAATTTCAGGAAATAGAACGGCAAGTGCGCCGCATTCACGTAAAACTTCAAAGTAAACTTGCGGTGAATTGGACATCAGCGCTTTGTGCGTTTCTGTCCAGACGCGCTCAGGGGTGAGATGGGATAGCTCTCCTGATTCCGACATGGACTGCATCAACGCCATGGTTTCTGGGGCAACTCGAAAGCCTTGAACATAATAGCGAGCGGCAAAACGTGCCACACGCAATACGCGCAATGGGTCTTCCAAAAAAGCATCAGAGACATGGCGCAGAACGCGATTTTTGAGATCACGCACACCATGATGGGGATCGACCAATTCCCCTGTATCGCTTTGGGCGATGGCATTGATGGTTAAATCTCGGCGCAGTAAATCATCTTCGATAGTGACGTCTGGTGCGCTATAACAGCTAAACCCAGTGTAGCCAGAACCGATTTTTCGTTCCGTTCTGGCAAGGGCGTACTCTTCATGAGTCTTTGGATGCAAAAAGACGGGAAAATCTTTGCCTACCTGTTGAAAGCCTTGGGCTAGCATCGCCTCTGGCGTGGTACCCACCACCACATAATCTCTATCTGAGATAGGTAATCCAAGTAATTTGTCACGTACCGCTCCACCGACGAGATAGACTTTCATTTAGGCTCTCTTACATCCAACCATCATTACGTTTTTTACGGCGTGGAATAATGTGAGGCAGAAGTAGCCCTAAAATTAAGCCAGCACCCGCCACGCCACCACCGTACATAAACCACTGTAAAATTAACTCACGGCGACGATCATCCAGATTCACTTCAGCAATATCTAACTTTTTACCCGCTTTGATGAGTTCGTTTTTCAGTTTTTCATTTTCTGCTTTGAGCTGACGCACTTCACTATCATTATCAGCCACTTTTTGCTGCATGTCTGCGGTGCGGGTATTCCAAGTATTGTCAATGTTATCTAACTGTTGACGAAGCTTTTGATTTTCAGCTTCTAACTGTGGAATTCGGCTTTTCATACTTGGGATGTCGCTGAGCTGATCCGTTGGTATCCAAACGGTGCGGCCTTTGCCATCTTTAATTTGAGCAAATTTATTATCCATTGAAATCAGTTCAACGGATTCACCTGCGTTTAGCGAGCCAACAATGCGGTAGTTGGTGCCTGGACCACTACGGACATAAGTCGATAAATCTTCAGAAACGTAGCGTGTTTCAGCGTTTGCTGTGATTGAAAGGCCTAACCCCATGATTGAAACAAGTAAAAGTGGAATTTTTCGCATAGTGTTTTTATCTTTTCACGGTGAATGAGTGTCTTATTAATTAAATACTAATAAGTAAAGCCTATTGGTGCAAACGTTAAAGCATAGAGTTGTGTAAATGTTGAATGAGAATGAGAACCTTCCTAAGTCACTGGATAATACAATTTTTAAGCATGTTATTGAAACAACCCTCTAAGGGAATTTATATTTGTAGAATTTTTGGTTTCCGTGCGGTTTCTTTTCTCTGCTTTCAGGGATTGGGGTAATATGGATGCAGTAAAATTATTAAATAAGGAAATGTATGAACCACATAGAAGTTGAACTCAAGTTAGCGGCTCAGAGTTCTGCTATTGATGCTGTTCGTCAGTGTATTTCGACGCTTTCACCGCAACACTCTGCACCTCGCAAGCTGACTAATATCTATTTTGATACGGCACAAAGACAGCTACGCCAATGGGATATGGGGTTGCGTATTCGGGGTTGTGATGGTCGTTATGAGATGACGATGAAAACGGCTGGGCAAGTGATTAGCGGATTACACCAGCGCCCAGAGTTCAACGTGGAAATTGATTCCCCTGAAATCAATCTTGCGGCATTTCCGGCAGAAATCTGGCCTGAAGGAACAGATATCGCGCAACTTGAGGATGAGTTGGAAGTCTTGTTTAGCACCAATTTCACTCGCGAAACATGGTTGGTGAAATTCGAAGATAGTGAAATTGAAATTGTTTTCGACCAAGGGGAAGTCTCTGCGGGTGCGAAAGATTTACCGATTCAAGAATTTGAATTAGAACTAAAACAAGGCTTTGTAGCGGACGTACTGAATTTAGCGAAGAAATTCGCAGATATCGATGGTCTGAGTTTATCCTCCCTGAGTAAAGCGGCGCGAGGCTACTCATTATTGGCGAGTGAGCCTGTACCTTTAGTGCGTCCTGAATCTGTGTTTGATTATGAAGAACAGCCGATTGAAAAGTCACTGTTGCACATGCAGCAACTTTGCCAGCAACATGAACAGTATTGGCTAGCAGGTGGTGAACATGCACGTCATGGGCTTAGTGAGTTTTTACGCTTTGTTCAGGCTTTCTTAGTGCATTACCAAAACTCTGCACCGCATTTTGTTCACGATCTCCCTCTGGAACAATTACGTTTGGATGTGACTGATGAAACGGTCAGTGCAGAAGGCTTTTGTTACAGTAGCCAATGGCTAAAATGCAAACTAGCCTTTATTCAGTGGTTAACCGCCTTAACATATACTGATGTCGAATAGGTACTGAATCTATGCCGCTTTCTTCCGAGCTTTTGCAGAACCAACACCAACGTATTATTCAGCAGTTTACGGAGCAATCTTCTGAGTTGCTTCCGTTAAATGAATCTGAACTGAATTTTCTCGCATTCAGTGATTTTGCGTTGAAGCAGGTTCTCACCCATTCCCAATTTTTACAGCATATTCGAACACTGCCACCAGTAGGCGATGAATGGGCTCGCTATGGGGAATGGCTGGAAGAAGCGTTAGCATCGGTGACGGATGAAGATCATTTGATGCAGGTTTTACGCACTTTTCGTCATCATATGTTAGTGCGTATCGCTTGGATGCAAACCTTAGAATTATGTTCCCAGCGCGATACCATTGTGCAACTTAGCGAACTGGCTGAGATATTGATTGTTGCAGCGCGAGACTGGCTATACAAAACCTATTGCCTCTTGTGGGGAACGCCGTGTGATCGTACTGGAAACCCGCAGCCACTATTAGTGCTTGGGATGGGGAAATTGGGTGGCAGGGAATTAAATTTTTCGTCTGATATCGACCTGATTTTTGCTTATCCTGAAAATGGAGTTACTCAAGGTGGGCGTAAAGAGCTGGACAACGCGCAGTTTTTTACGCGCCTAGGTCAGAAGCTGATCCGCGTTCTTGACCAAGTCACCATTCACGGTTTTGTGTATCGCGTTGATATGCGCTTACGCCCATTTGGTGATAGCGGCCCATTGGTCTTCAGTTTTTCTGCTTTGGAAGATTACTACCAAGAGCAAGGGCGTGACTGGGAGCGCTATGCAATGGTCAAAGCCCGTATTATGGGGCCTGACAGCATCCATTATGCGGATACCTTGCGTAAATTATTACGCCCGTTTGTCTATCGTCGTTATATTGATTTCAGTGTTATCCAATCCCTACGTAATATGAAAAATATGATTGAGCGAGAAGTGCGTCGTCGTGGATTGGTCAACAACATCAAATTAGGCGCTGGCGGTATTCGCGAAATTGAATTTATCTCCCAAGTTTTTCAGTTAATCCGAGGCGGACGAGAACCCGCGTTACAGTCACAATCTTTATTTACCGCATTACAAGGCATTGAAGAACTTGCATTATTACCAGCACAGCAAGTTACTCAACTGCAAGACAGCTATATCTTCCTACGTCGGTTAGAGAATTTATTGCAAAGTATCGATGACCAACAAACCCAGACATTGCCCGATGATGCTTTAAATCAGGCGCGTTTAGCGTGGGGGATGGGATTTGCGAATTGGGCTGATTTTTATCAGCAACTGAGTGCAAAAATGGCAACGGTACACCAAATTTTCGCAGAGCAAATTGGTAGCGATGGTGAGGAAGACAAAGTGGAAGAGTGCCATGAAGCGTACATTACGCTCTGGCAAAGTGAGCTTTCTAAAGAGGAGCTGGCAAGTTATTTACCGTCAAAAGATGAACTCGTCGCAGAAAAAATGATCCACGGAATTAACCTGTTCCGCCATGATCTTAATAAGCGCACTATTGGTCCCCGTGGTCGTGATGTTCTTGATGAGTTAATGCCAAAGTTGTTGGCAAAAGTGGGTGAGCGCGAAGATGCAGGGCGAGTGATTGAACGCATCACGCCATTATTGTTGAGCATTGTTAGCCGAACAACTTATTTAGAGTTGATGCTCGAGTTTGACGAAGTGCTAACTCACGTTATTCGCTTATGTGCAGCTTCGCCAATGATTGCTGAGCAGTTAGCTCGTCACCCGCTTTTGTTGGATGAATTACTCGACCCTCAGTCCTTGTATCAGCCATTACCGCTCACCGCCTACCGCGATGAATTACGCCAATATTTAATGCGTGTGCCAGAAGATGACGAAGAGCAATTGCTAGAAGCGCTCCGCCAATTTAAACAGGCACAATTATTGCGTATTGCCGCCGAAGATATTTCGGGTGTGCTCCCTGTGATGAAAGTGAGTGACCACTTAACGTATTTGGCTGAAGCGATTATTGATGCAGTGGTGCGCCAAGCATGGCAAATGATGGTCAAGCGCTATGGGGAACCAGATCACTTAGCTAAGTTTGATGAAGATAAGTTCGATGAAAAACAGTACGGATTTGCGGTACTGGGCTATGGTAAATTAGGTGGCTGGGAGCTGGGTTATAGCTCAGATTTGGATTTGGTTTTTCTGTTTGACTGCCCAATGAATGCGGTGACAACAGGGGATCGTTCCATTGAGGCTCGTCAATTTTATCTGCGTGTTGCACAGCGTATTATTCATCTTTTTAGCACCCGCACGGCTTCAGGGGTATTGTACGAAGTGGATGCTCGCCTAAGACCTTCCGGTGAATCGGGCATGTTGGTCAGTACAATCCAATCTTTCGATGACTACCAAAAAAATGATGCATGGACGTGGGAGCACCAAGCGCTGATCCGCGCTCGTATGGTGTTTGGCGACAGTTCGCTACAGCAAAAATTCATGCAAATTCGCCATGAAACCTTATGTCTGCCGAGAGAGCCGGATGTGCTGCGTGAGCAGGTGCGGGATATGCGCCTGAAAATGCATCGGCATTTGGGAAGCCATCAGGAAAATGAGTTTGATTTAAAAGCCGATCCGGGCGGGATCACTGACATTGAGTTTATCGCTCAATATTTAGTGCTGCGTTTTGCTATTGATAATCCAGCGCTGACTCGCTGGTCTGATAATGTGCGTATTTTTGAGTTAATGGCGCAGTATGATTTTATGCCAGAAGAAGAGGCATATGGCTTAACGCAGGCATATGTCACGATGCGTAATGAGCTACATCATTTAGCGCTACAATCTTTACCTAGCCGTGTAGACAGCCAACAATTTTCAGCTCAACGCGCCTTAGTGCTTGCCAGCTGGAAAAAATGGCTTGAGTAATTGATTAGCTAGCAAATTATTTAGGCGATATCGCGCAATATGCTAGTATTAGCGGCAATTAATTTCAGATTTTCTTTTCATAACTGGAGTGCGGGATGAAAGTAACCCTTCCTGATTATAAGCAAGCAGGTGTATTGGTTGTTGGTGATGTCATGTTAGATCGCTACTGGCATGGACCTACAAATCGTATTTCACCTGAAGCGCCGGTTCCGGTTGTTAAAGTGACCATGGTGGAAGAGCGCCCGGGCGGCGCTGCAAACGTGGCAATGAACATTGCGTCACTGGGCGCAAATTCTCGCCTAGTAGGTTTGACAGGGATTGATGATGCGGCAAAAGCGCTGACTGAGAACCTGAATGGCGTAAATGTCCGCTGTGATTTTGTGGCCATTCCAACACACCCAACCATTACTAAGTTACGTGTTTTATCCCGTAACCAGCAGCTGATCCGCCTCGACTTTGAAGAAGGGTTCGAAAATGTGGATGCACAGCCAATGTTAGAACGCATCGAACAAGCTCTGCCACATATTGGGGCATTGGTGCTGTCTGACTATGCGAAAGGTGCATTAACCGAAGTTGAGAAGATGATTGCGCTGGCGAATAAAGCGGGTGTACCTGTTCTTATCGACCCGAAAGGCAACAATTTCGAACGTTATCGTGGAGCAACCCTGTTAACGCCAAATATGTCTGAATTTGAAGCGATTGTGGGTCGTTGCAAAGATAATAAAGATGTTGAAGAAAAAGGGATGCAGCTCCTTGAGTCTTTGGAGTTATCAGCACTGTTGATTACTCGTTCAGAGCAAGGCATGAGCTTGATCCGCCGTAATGAAGCACCTTTACATTTACCGACTGAAGCACAAGAAGTTTTTGATGTGACAGGGGCTGGCGATACGGTCATTGGCGTATTGGCGGCATCAATTGCATCAGGTCGCCCATTGCATGAAGCTTGTGCATTAGCAAATGCCGCAGCGGGTGTTGTGGTTGGCAAATTAGGGACTTCAACAGTTTCCCCTATCGAATTAGAAAATGCGATCCGTGGTCGCGCAGAAAATGGTTTCGGCGTAATGACTGAGAGCCAGCTGAAGCAAGCAGTGGCCGATGCGCGTGCTCGTGGTGAGCGCGTAGTGATGACCAATGGCTGTTTCGATATTTTGCATGCGGGACATGTTTCGTATCTGGCAAATGCACGTAAATTGGGTGATCGCCTGATTGTTGCGGTAAACAGTGATGCATCGACCCGCCGCTTGAAAGGGGAAACTCGCCCAGTCAATCCATTAGACCAACGTATGATTGTGTTGGGTGCATTGGGTGCTGTGGATTGGGTTGTGCCATTCGAGGAAGATACACCGCAGCGTTTGATCTCAGAAATTCTGCCTGACATCTTAGTAAAAGGTGGGGATTATCAACCAGATGAGATTGCTGGTAGCAAGGAAGTGTGGGCTGCTGGTGGGCAAGTGATGGTTCTGAATTTCGAAGATGGTATTTCAACCACTAATATTATTAAAAATATCATGAAAACCAAATAATTAGATTTTAATTGGTTTTAGCAAAAGCCTAGCTTTTTGTCTGCATTTAAATGCGTACAGAAGTTAGGCTTTTTTTGTTTGTGACTGAATCAATCTTCTTGTTTTTCTTCAATCACTTTTTCATCTGAAAAACGGGCTTCAAGTGCGCTAACGCGCTGCTCCATTTTCATCAGTTTTTCGCGAGTGCGCAGCAAAACTTGTGTTTGAATATCAAACTCTTCACGGCTAACTAAATCTAATTTACCAAGCTGAGATTGCAGCAGTGAACGAAGCTTTTTATCAAAGTCTTCACCTAAGTCACGTACGCCTTTTGGTAATGCACCTTGAATTTGGCGGGCAACTTGTTCAATTTTTTTCGGATCGAGCATTCGCGGGTCCTTCAGTTTCAATATAACTTCAGTTTCAAAATAACTTCAGTTTCAAAATAAATAATGTGGGGTAGTGTAATGCCTGCGGCGTTACGAATAAACCACCTTCTAACATTATTATAAAAAACCAGCCTTTCATCTTGTTTTTATTGGCGAAAAGTGTGAGTAAGTTTCCACTTTATCGTTTGTTCGTTGCACCATTGAATTATTGGAGTTATATTGATTGCGTAATCTCAGGGCGGGGTGAAAGTCCCCACCGGCGGTAACATGCATCGCGCATGAAGCCCGCGAGCGCTTTGTTATCTTTGGCGTTATTGTCATGGATAGGAAAGGTCAGCAGATCCAGTGTGAATCTGGAGCCGACGGTTATAGTCCGGATGGGAGAGAATCACTGTATCTGCATGCTTGTACCTTTTAGGTGCAACATTGTTCTACATATTGAATGGCGAAACGGCTGTTAAGTCGTTGTGTTTATTCATTTCTCGTACTCCTAAGACTGCCCTGGTTCTGGTAACTCAAATATTGTTAATTTAAGAAGGTTTTTACCATGAATCAGACGCTACTTTCCGAATTCGGTAATCCAACCGAGCGTGTTGAAAATGCAATTGAAGCCCTGCGCCAAGGCAAAGGTATCTTAGTTCTCGATGATGAAGATCGTGAGAATGAAGGTGACTTAGTGTTTGCAGCAGAAACCATGACCACAGAGCAAATGGCAATGACCATTCGCTATAGCAGCGGCATTGTGTGCCTGTGTATTACGGAAGAACGCCGTAAGCAGCTTGATATTCCGATGATGGTGGAAAAAAACACCAGCCAAAACCAAACCGGTTTTACGGTCACTATCGAAGCGGCAAAAGGCGTAACGACAGGCGTTTCTGCGGCTGATCGTATCACGACGATTAAAACCGCAATTGCGGATAATGCGGTACCTGCGGATATTAACCGCCCAGGCCACGTATTCCCTCTGCGCGCTCGTGAGGGTGGGGTATTAACTCGCCGTGGTCATACCGAAGCGACAATTGACTTAGCTGTACTGGCAGGTTTTAAACCCGCTGGAGTACTGTGTGAGTTAACCAACGATGATGGCAGCATGGCGCGTGCGCCAGATGTAGTGAAGTTTGCTCGTGAGCACAACATGACCGTTGTGACTATCGAAGACTTAGTGAACTACCGCCTTCAGGTGGAAAAAAAAGCCAGCTAATTTGCTAGGTTTTTAAAACGTTTTGCATACAGAGTCATCGGCCACAAAGTTGCACACCTTTGTGGCCTCTTCAAATTTTTTGATGATCATTCTCATAATTCCCCCACTGTGTTTTTTCTAAAAAAGGGTATGCTGATATTCATTATCCTTCTAGTGGAATTGAGGTCATCATGTCGACAAATAACCAACACTTAACCCATCGAATGCCTGCGGTATTTATCGGTCATGGTAGCCCGATGAACGCGATTAATCATAATTCGTACACTGAAGCATGGGAAAAACTGGGCAAAACCTTGCCTAGACCGCGTGCGATTTTGGTGATCTCAGCACACTGGTATACCCGTGGAACGGCGATCACGGCGATGATTAAACCGAAAACTATCCATGATTTTGGTGGTTTCCCTGAAGCTTTATACCAAATAGAGTATCCAGCACCGGGTTCTCCAGAACTGGCTAAACAGGTGGCTGAATTACTGTCTCCAGAACCAATTCATCAAGATAAAGAGGAGTGGGGGCTTGATCACGGCACATGGGAAATTTTAGTCCGTATGTATCCTCAAGCGGATATCCCTGTTGTTCAGCTCAGCATTGATGGTACGAAATCCGCAGCTTGGCATTATGAGCTGGGGAAAAAGCTGGCGACATTACGAAATGAAGGGGTATTGATTATGGGCAGCGGTAACGTGGTTCATAATTTAAGAGCGATGGATTGGCAAAATGCTAATGCAGCGCCTTATCCTTGGGCGACCTCTTTTGAGCAGTTTGTGTATGACAATTTATACAGTCACGAGCAGCCGCATCCACTCACAAAAGGGTTAGATCGTGAAGATGGTAAATTATCGAATCCATCTCCAGAACACTTTTTACCTATCTTACCTATTTTAGGGACTTGGGATGGTGAAGAAGGGATAAGTACGCCTGTGGAAGGCATTGTTTCTGCATCGCTGAGCATGTTGTCAGTGCAAATCGGTTAATACTTTCAAATTGGTAAATACTTAAAACAGAAAATAAGAAAGCGGCACGAAATAGCTCGTTGCCGCTTTCTTTTTATCAGACACCCTGTTTTATCAAACTAACAAAATATTAGTCGATAATAATATGTGGGTAAAAACGTGATAAATCCTGAGTAATCAGTTCTTTATCTTCACGAATACAGATACCCGCAGGTTGGTCGTTAACTAACCAGCTTCCCACTAATGTGTAGCTGCCTTCAAATTTTGGCAGTGAGTGGAATTGCTGGATAATCATCCCTTCTTCACCATAAGGACCATCCGCAGAAGCGATTTCTTTGCCATTTTCGATGACGCGAATATTCGCACCTTCACGAGAAAATAGCGGTTTAATCACATAGCTTTCAAGCTCTGGTTTGTTACCATCCGCAAAGTAAGCTGGTAACAAGTTTGGATGATCAGGGAACATTTCCCATAACATTGGCAGCAACGCTTTGTTGGAAATAATACTTTTCCAAGCTGGCTCTAACCAACGTACACCCGCATCTTGCAGTTTGGTTGAGAAGATTTCTCTGAGCATAAATTCCCATGGATACAGTTTGAACAGGTTACTAATGACCTGATCTTGTGTATCGGTGAATTCACCTTTTTCACCCAGCCCGATTTCATCCATATATAGGAATTCGGTCGCTACGCCAGCTTCGTTTGCACAGTCTTGCAGATATTGCACCGTGCCACGATCTTCTTCGGTATCTTGGCAGCAAGCCATATGTAGCAAGCGGAAACCGTATTGATCTTTAAGCTCACCAAAACGCTCAATCAGCTGCTCTTGAATGCTGTTAAACTGGTCTGCATTTTCTGGCAGTTTCCCAGCTTCGATTTGGTCTTCTAACCAAATCCATTGGAAGAATGCTGATTCATACAGTGACGTTGGTGTATCTGCGTTATTTTCCAGTAACTTAGGTGGATTTACGCCATCGTAAGCTAAGTCGAGACGGGAATATAATGAAGGCTGCTCACTTTTCCACGAACTACGGACAAATTCCCAACAGTGTTTAGGAATTTGGAAGCGAGCGAGTAATTCATCGCTTTCAACAACGCGCTCAACCACTTTTAAACACATTTGGTGAATTTCAGCGGTGGCTTCTTCAATTTCTTCAACTTGCGCTAGCGTGAATTGGTAATAGGCATCTTCAGACCAGTACGGCTCGCCGTACATGGTGTGAAAGTGAAAACCAAACTCATCCGCTTTTTCACGCCAGTTAGGACGCTCTACAATAGGAACACGTTTCATTACTTATCAACCACCCATTGAACGGGAAGAGGATGAGCTGGATTTCGCGGACGAAGATGAACGTTGCGCTGTCGCTTGTTTGTTGACTGTGTCACCGAAGCCGCCACGCGTAATGGTGGAGGTGGTGGCAGGTTTTGGTGCCATAGCGGTTTTTGGTACGCTCATTGAACGACCGCCAGCAACGGCAGGACCATAACTTTTACCCGTCGCATCAACAAATTTACCATTTGCTGGGCTGGCTGGGTTTTTAGAGCTAAACAGTGGTTGAGATGGTGCGCTACCGCCCATCATACGGCCCATCATGTAGCCCATCATTAATGGCATCCACATGCTGCCACTGCTTTGTGGTTGAGCAGCTGGCTCACCGGTTGCTGGTGTGCTTGTACCTGCGATGCCTGCTTGAGCTGGCGCCTGAGTACACATCGCTTCACCAAATTCGGCCACGCAATCTTCTTGAGTTGCGTATTTTGGCGCTGTTTTAGCGGCTTCATTCAATGCGTTGTTATACGCAAGGGTACATTGGTCTGCTTGAGATGGATTCGCTTGGCTACAGTCTTGCGCGTTAGTGTACAGAGACACAGTTTCATCGCTCTCTTCACACGCAGACAGCATAAATACAGCACTGACCGCCACAGCGACAGGGGCTAAACGGTATGAGCGCCAAGACTTACGGAAGGCGTTCTGATTAATATTTTTGGTACGCTTCATGGTCATGGTAATTACCTTGAATGAATAATAAGTAAGGGGTTCGAGATGTTGCCCTTAGAATAGGGGATATAGGATAAAAATTAAAGTACAAATGCTGCACAAATAATGGGAAATGATGGATTTAGCGAAATTGATTCCATTTTTGCATATTGTTGGTGAAATCTAATGCTGAGTAATTCCTATTTTTCTTTGATATCAATAAATTAATTATGATGATTTTTTGACTATGGTTGCAATTAAGTTTAGTCAGAATTGACTGAATTTTAAGAGTTAGATGGATAAATAATACAGTAAGTTATTCATTATATAGAGGACAGATAAATTCGCGTTATTTCAAAATAAGCGCTTGGATGATAGGGCTAAAAAAATAGCCCGCCATTTGGGCGAGCTATTTTCATCGACTTAATTAAATGATTATTTAATTTTTGGTGCGGTCGAGTTGCGAATAATGCTGTCAGGTGAAGTTTGGATCTCTTTACCTAAGCTGGCATTTAAACGCGCAATATCATCTTCGTTTAACGTACCACGTGCAAATTCGATGTTCAGCTGGTTGATCATATAATCGTAACGGGCATTAGACAGGTTTTGCTTCGCTTGATACAGCGCAGTTGTTGCTGTTAACACGTCAACGATAGTACGAGTTCCTACTTGGTAGCCAGCTTCCATTGCATCTAATGAGCTTTGCGCTGAAACAACAACTTGTTTATAAGCGTTGATGCTACTGATTGATGATGTCACGTTGTTATAAGAAGAACGAACTAATTGGATAACGTTACGGTAAACGCTTTCCAGTTGTTCGCTAGCACTTTGGAAACCATATTGTGCTTGTTCAACTTGTGAACTTACTGCTCCGCCAGAATATAATGGCAGGCTTAATGTTAAGCCGATACTGTTTTGGCCATTGTAGCTGTTATTTGCGCCACCAGAACGATCATAACCACTACCATGCTGGTAGGTGTTTGCAACGCTAGTTGATGCATCTAAGCCAACGGTTGGCATATGGCCAGTTTCTGCTAAACGGATGTTTTCACGAGAAACGTCTTGTGCTAAGCGAGCACTCAGTAAGCTCAGGTTACGTTGCTCAGCTTCTTTTAAGATAGACTCAACATCGTCTGGATTAGCAGTTTTGAAGCGGTCGATATTTAAAGAGGCTAACTGGCTATAGTAAACACCGCTGACTTGGCGAAGTTTTTCAACTGCGTTAACTAAATCATTGCGACCAGCGACTTCTTGTGCAATCACGCTATCGTAATTTGCACGGGCGTTTTGCACGTCAGTGATTGCGACTAAGCCGACGTTAAAACGTTGCGTTGTTTGGTCTAACTGGCGGTAAACCGCTTCTTTGTTGGCTTGGATGTAAGATAATGCATCAATGGCTTTCAGTACGTTAAAATAAGCCGTTGCAGTATCTAAAATAAGCTGTTGCTGGCTTGTCTGATAGGTAACATCAGAAATTCCTGCGGTTTTTTCTTGAAGATCCAACTGACGCCATTTTGACATGTCAAACACAGTCTGGGTCAATTTTAATGACGCATTAAGACCCGTGCTTTCGGTATTGCTTGCATCACGGTAACCGCTGCCATAAGTTGCTCCAGCGCCTAAACCTAATTGCGGTAACAGCGGGCTACGTGCTTCGTTGATTTTCTCAAAAGCTTGATTACGTTCAGCAAATGACTTTCTGAGTTCCGGGTTACTGTCTTTGGACTTTTGGTAAACCTGAAGTAAATCTTCTGCGTAACTATTAGCACTGAGACCCACAAAACTCATCGCAATAAAAAGGGGAAGCAGTTTCTTCATTTGGATTCCTTGATTAAACAGCAAATTATATGGAGCCTGTTGTCTAAAACTTATCATATTACGGACGATGATAGGCTGTTGGAACTCTGAAAAGAGAGACCGTTCTCAAAACAGACCCTATTGTTGCTCATAAATTTGAATAATGGCGCACATTGTAACAGAGGTGTGGCACGGAAAACGGTAGCCTTTTGTGCCATTTAGTCTCAATTAGTTTAAACATTACCTCATCTAAGGTTAAAAAACCTTAAAAACTGATTTCATCCTTCCATCTTTGTTAGTATAAAAATGAAGGGATTAGGAGACTATCAATGAATAATAAAATCGAAAACCCGATTAAATACAGTAAAAATGATATTGAAATTATATCTAAGCGTAAATTATTTAACGGTTTTTTTCAAATGATTGAATACCGATTTAAACATCGATTATTTGAAGGTGGCTGGAGTAAAGAAATTGTTCGCGAAGTGTTTGAAAGAGGGCATGCGGGGGCAATACTGCCTTATGATCCACAAACCGATAATGTTGTGTTAATCGAGCAAATTCGATTCCCTGCTTTCGAATCAAGCGAAACGCCATGGTTGCTAGAGATAGTGGCGGGAATGATAGAAGAGAATGAATCCCCCGAAGAGGTGGTTCGCCGCGAATCAACGGAAGAAGCGGGTCTCACCATTGGACGTATAGAAAAATCGATTAGCTATTTATCAAGCCCTGGAGGCACTAGCGAGCGGATTCATGTTTTTGTTGGAGAGGTCGATAGTTCGTTGGCAAAAGGCATTCATGGCTTGGCCTCGGAAAATGAAGATATTCGAGTGCATGTAGTGAGCCGAGAGCAAGCTTATCAATGGGTTGAAGAGGGTAAAATTGATAATGCGGCCACCGTGATTGCCATTCAATGGCTACAATTGAATCATCAAAAGCTGCATGAAAAATGGGTGAAACTGATTTAAATAACCATTAATCTAGTGAAGTGTGTGCTGATTAGCAGATATTTAATGGATAGTTAGGTTAAAATCAGTGACCTACGCACTTCATGGTTTATGTGATAATACTTAGCGCTATTTTTAAGGAAAAAGGAAGACTTTGGACAGCCAGCTTAAAGTGACTGCTAATAACCCTAAAGTTATTAGAATATTACAAGTTACTGATACGCATCTTTTTGCTGATACGGAAAACACCCTTTTAGGGATCAATACTTACCGAAGCTATCAGGCGGTACTTGATGCGATTGCAGAACAAAACTTACCTGTCGATTTAATCGTCGCCACAGGGGATCTCGTTCAAGACTAATCACCTAAGGCCTATCAACATTTTGCGGCTGGGATTGAGCGTATTCCTGCACCTTGCGTTTGGCTACCGGGAAATCATGATTATCCCCCCGCGATGGTAGGCACCTTAAAAATTGCCGGTATTTCGAGTGCGAAGCAGGTCTTTATTGGTGATGACTGGCAAATTTTAATGCTAGATAGCCAATTACAAGATGTTGCTCACGGTGAGCTTTCTGAGCAGCAACTGGAATGGATGAAACAGTGTTTAGACGAGCAGCCGACACGCACGACACTGATTATGCTGCATCATCATCCATTACCTTCTGGCTGCACTTGGTTAGATCAGCACAGTTTACGAAATTCACATATTTTGGCGGACTATCTTAAAAACTACCCTAATGTGAAAGCGATGCTGTGTGGGCATATTCACCAAGAGATGGATGAGAATTGGCACGGTATCCGTTTATTAGCAACACCATCGACCTGTGTACAGTTCAAGCCTCACTGCACCAATTTTGCTTTAGATACGGTTGCTCCGGGCTGGCGCTATCTGGAGCTAACGGTGAATGAGCAAGGGGAAAAAGTGATTGAAACCCAAGTTTATCGTTTAAATACTCAGGAATTTAGCCCTGACTTTGACTCAGATGGTTACTAATGGCAACATTACTGTATATCCACGGGTTTAATAGCTCACCACTGTCTGAGAAAGCGAATAATCTGAAACAGTGGTTGGCAGAGCATTATCCTCAGATCAACATGATTGTTCCGCAATTGCCTAATTTTCCTCAGCAAGCAGCTAAGCTACTCGATGATATCCTTGCGGAACATCAGCATGAAACAATCGGTTTAGTGGGTTCCTCACTGGGTGGTTATTTCTCCATTTATTTTTCTGAGCGTTATCAAATTCCCGCAGTATTAGTGAATCCGGCGGTGAGCCCGTTTGATTTACTCAGTGACTATCTTGGAGAAAACACCAATCCATATACCCATGAAACGTATGTGTTAGAACCCAAACATATGCATGAGTTGAAGGCTCTGCATCTCGAAAAGATACGTTCGCCAAACTTACTTTGGTTATTGCAGCAAATGGGGGACGAGGTACTTGATTATCGTCAAGCCGTTGCCTATCTTTCAGAGTGTAAGCAAACGGTGGAACCGGATGGGGATCATGCATTTGCTGGGTTTGAACGTTATTTCCCGCAGATCATTCGCTTTTTGTCTCTGGTTGATAACGCAGAGAAATAGTGCGAAAACGCCAATACACTGTTATTATCAACAGTAATCTACTGATTGAATAACCCCAATCTTCTTGAATTATTTAGGGTATAGTTCAATTAATCATCTATTACCGCAGAATGACAACATGACTCAATCTAGTTATAACGCAGAGGACATTGAAGTTCTCAGTGGTTTGGAGCCTGTTCGCCGTCGTCCTGGCATGTATACCGACACCAGCCGACCGAACCATTTGGCTCAAGAAGTAATTGATAACAGTGTCGATGAAGCCTTAGCTGGACATGCCGGACACATCCAAGTGATTTTATACCCTGATCAATCCCTCGAAGTGATTGATGATGGGCGTGGTATGCCTGTTGATATCCACCCAGAAATGAAAGTCTCCGCGGTTGAGCTGATTTTAGGGCAACTGCATGCAGGGGGAAAATTCTCCAATAAAAACTATCAATTTTCGGGTGGTTTGCACGGTGTAGGTATCTCCGTGGTCAATGCGTTATCAAAGCGTATTGAAGTCACGGTTCGCCGTGATGGTCAGGTTTATCAAATTGCGTTTGAAAATGGCGAAAAAGTCGAAGATTTACAAGTCATTGGTACTTGTGGCAAACGTAACACCGGAACCAGTGTCCATTTCTGGCCTGATGAAAGCTATTTTGATAGCCCGCGTTTCTCTGTTTCGCGTTTAACGCATAACTTAAAAGCTAAAGCCGTTTTATGCCCTGGCGTACAAATTACGTTTAAGGATCTGCTCAATGAAACTGAGCAAAGCTGGTGCTACAGCGATGGGTTAACCGACTACTTAATGGAATCGGTGGATGGCTTTGAAGCACTGCCTGCCAAGCCGTTTACCGGTGAATTCTCTGCGGAAGTTGAAGCCGCTCAATGGGCGCTATTATGGTTGCCTGAAGGTGGTGAGCTACTGACGGAAAGTTATGTTAACTTGATCCCAACAGCGCAAGGCGGTACTCACGTTAATGGGTTACGCCAAGGCTTACTCGATGCGATGCGCGAATTCTGTGAATTCCGTAATATTTTGCCGCGCGGAGTGAAGTTATCTGCGGATGATATTTGGGATCGCTGCGCCTATGTTTTATCGGTGAAAATGCAAGATCCGCAATTTGCAGGGCAGACGAAAGAGCGCCTTTCTTCTCGTCAATGTGCAGCGTTTGTTTCTGGCGTGGTGAAAGATGCCTTTAGCTTATGGCTAAATCAGAACGTCCAAGTCGCTGAGCAATTGGCTGAAATGGCGATTTCTAGCGCCCAGCGTCGTCTGCGTGCGGCGAAAAAAGTGGTGCGTAAGAAACTTACGAGTGGCCCAGCATTGCCGGGTAAATTAGCGGATTGTAGCTCTCAAGATCTCTCCATGACAGAACTGTTCTTAGTGGAAGGGGACTCGGCGGGCGGGTCGGCGAAGCAAGCGCGTGATCGTGAATATCAAGCCATCATGCCGCTGCGCGGTAAGATCCTCAATACGTGGGAAGTCTCTTCAGATGAGGTTTTAGCCTCCCAAGAAGTTCACGATATTTCTGTCGCGATTGGTATGGATCCTGATAGCGAAGATATTTCTCAGCTACGATACGGAAAAGTCTGTATCCTCGCGGATGCGGACTCCGATGGACTGCACATTGCCACATTGTTGTGTGCCTTGTTTGTGCGCCATTTCCCTAAATTGGTGAAAGAGGGGCATGTCTATATGGCAATGCCGCCACTGTATCGTATCGATTTAGGCAAAGAGACTTACTACGCATTAGACGAAAGTGAAAAAAATGCGGTACTGGAAAGATTAAGCCGTAAAAAAGGAAAACCAAACGTCCAGCGCTTTAAAGGACTGGGTGAAATGAACCCGCCACAATTGCGTGAAACGACGTTAGATCCAAATACTCGCCGCCTCGTTCAGTTAACTATCGATGATGATAATTACACAGAAACTATGTCGAAGATGGACATGCTTCTGGCTAAAAAACGCTCGGAAGATCGTCGTAACTGGCTGCAAGAAAAAGGCGATACGGCAGAAATTGAGGTCTGATCATAATCGGATGAATAAGAGTAAGGAACGTATTGAATGAGTGAAATTACTCATGACGGTGTGGAGCGTTTACCGCTTCATGCCTTTACTGAAAACGCCTATCTGAACTACTCGATGTACGTCATCATGGATAGAGCGTTGCCATTTATCGGCGATGGACTTAAACCTGTTCAGCGCCGAATTGTGTATGCCATGTCCGAATTGGGGCTGAGCAACACGGCAAAATATAAGAAATCAGCCAGAACCGTCGGTGACGTATTAGGTAAATATCATCCACACGGTGATAGCGCCTGTTATGAAGCGATGGTGTTAATGGCGCAGCCATTCTCCTACCGTTATCCGTTGGTCGATGGTCAAGGTAACTGGGGGGCTCCGGATGATCCGAAATCCTTCGCAGCGATGCGTTATACCGAATCTCGTTTATCAAAATATGCAGAAGTTCTGCTCAGCGAATTAGGTCACGGTACCGTTGATTGGGTACCTAACTTTGACGGCACATTAAATGAGCCGAAAATGTTGCCTGCCCGTCTGCCAAATATTTTATTAAATGGTACTACGGGGATCGCCGTGGGTATGGCGACCGATATTCCACCACACAATGCCCGCGAAGTGGCAAGTGCGCTGGTGGCGCTACTGGAAAAACCAAAGTTAAATCTTGATGAGATCATGCAGTTTATTCCGGGGCCTGATTACCCAACGGAAGCTGAAATTATCTCTTCACCGGAAGATATCCGTAAGGTTTATCAAAACGGTCGTGGCTCAGTGCGTATGCGTGCGGTATGGGAAAAAGAAGATGGTAATGCGGTAATCACCGCGCTGCCTCATCAAGTTTCCGGCGCTAAAATCCTTGAGCAGATTGCGAACCAGATGCGTGCGAAAAAGCTGCCAATGGTCGAAGATCTGCGTGATGAATCGGATCATGAAAACCCAACGCGTTTAGTGATCGTTCCGCGCAGCAACCGCGTGGATCTCGATCAAGTGATGACCCACTTATTTGCAACGACAGATCTTGAAAGAAGCTACCGTGTTAACTTAAACATGATTGGCTTAGATAACCGTCCAGCAGTGAAAGGGCTGGTGGAGATCCTCACCGAGTGGATCACGTATCGTCGTCAGACGGTACGTAATCGCTTAAACCACCGTTTAGAAAAAGTATTAAGACGCCTGCATATTTTGGATGGTTTACTCATCGCTTATTTGAATATCGATGAAGTGATTGAAATCATTCGTAATGAAGATGAGCCAAAAGCCGTCTTAATGTCGCGCTTTAATATTACGGATACCCAAGCCGAAGCGATTTTAGAATTAAAACTGCGTCACTTAGCGAAACTCGAAGAGATGAAAATTCGCGGTGAACAGGATGAATTAGCCAAAGAGCGTGATGAGTTACAAGCAATTTTAGGCTCAGAGGCTCGTCTGAATACTTTGATTAAAAAAGAGATTCAGGCAGATGCTAAAGCTTATGGTGATGATCGTCGTTCGCCGCTGCAAGAGCGCGAAGAAGCTAAAGCACTTAGCGAGCATGAAATTCTGCCATCGGAGCCGATTACTGTCGTCCTGTCTGACATGGGGTGGGTGCGTAGTGCGAAAGGGCATGATATCGAGCCAAGTAATCTGAGCTACAAAGCAGGGGATAGCTTCAAAGGTGCTGCCCGTGGTAAATCTAATCAAGCGGCGGTATTCCTTGATACCACTGGACGTAGCTATTCTGTCGACCCGCTGGAATTACCTTCTGCACGTAGTCAAGGTGAGCCGTTAACCGGGAAATTAACACTTCCACCTGGGGCGACGATTGAGCATGTGCTGATGGCGCCGGAAGAGCAGAAATACTTAATGGCGTCTGATGCGGGTTATGGTTTTATTTGCACATTTAATGATTTGGTGACGAAGAATAAAACCGGTAAGGCTTTGATGTCGTTGCCTGAAAATGCAAAAGTCATGGCGCCGATTGAGCTAAATAACGAAAAAGAAGATTTGTTATTAGCCATCACGAAAGCCGGTCGCATGTTATTATTCCCTGTGTCTGACCTCCCTCAATTATCCAAAGGGAAGGGGAATAAAATCATTAACATCACAGGGGCGCAAGCCGCAAGTGGTGAAGACTTACTGGTTTGGTTAATGGTGATCCCACCTCGAGCCTCGATCACACTCTATTTTGGTAAGCGTAAACTGAAATTTAAATCAGAAGACTTACAGAAATACCGTGCAGAGCGTGGACGTAAAGGAACATCGTTACCGCGTGGTTTACATAACATTGAACGTATTGATGTTGATTCTGTGGATACAGAGTAAAAATAACAATAATTCAAGGGCTTGGTTAAAGCCCTTTTCATAAGTTAAGGAATATTATGCTAGCGCTAATTAGAGCTATCATTGTGATCATATTTACGATTTGTGTGTGTGTAGGCGGCAGTATCTACTGCCTATTTAGCCCACGAAATCCAAGACATGTGATGACGTTTGGTCGTATGTTTGGGCGTTTGTCCCATGTGTTCGGTATTAAAATGATTGACCGCGTTCCGGAAAAAGCGAAGGATTACGGCCCAAGTATTTATATCGGTAACCACCAAAATAACTATGACATGGTCACTATGTCGAATGGTGTTCAACCAAGAACCGTTACCGTGGGTAAAAAGAGCCTTGTTTTGATCCCATTCTTTGGCTTCTTATACTGGATCACGGGAAATATTTTGATTGACCGTGGTAACCGTTCAAAAGCCCATAACACCATTTCCCAAGTTGCTGAGCAGATTAAATCTCGTAAGATTTCAGTCTGGATGTTTCCTGAAGGCACACGTAGCCGTGGACGTGGCTTACTGCCATTTAAAACGGGTGCATTCCATGCTGCGATTGCTGCTGGCGTACCAATTGTGCCTGTGTGTGTGTCTACCACACAGAACAAAATCAGCTTGAACCGTTGGAATAATGGTCATGTGATTATTGAAATGTTGGATCCGATTGATACCTCGAAATACTCTAAAGATCAGGTTCGCGAGCTGTCGGAATATTGTCATGACTTGATGGAAGCTAAAATCAAAGAGTTAGATAAAGAAGTTGAAGAGTTGAATAAACGCTAATCTCAATACTTTTACTAAACTCAATGATTTTACTAAGTTAATTGGTATCGATAGTGGGAAGTTTATTCAGAACTTCCCACTATGTTATTCTGGCGATGTTATTTTCACTGCGAGACTTTTACTACACTATTTCTGCCGTTATTTAATCCCATCTGTAATTATTACCATTCAAATTTATTATATTTCAATTATTGATACATATATTTTTAGAATTCTATGCCCTTTCGCGATATGATGACTCGCAAATTTGTCGCAAGATAAATTATTGAATTCCAAATAGTGGTATTACCAGCATATACCTAAAAATACTCGTATAAATCACTAATTTATAATGATTTATTAAAATAATTTGCTGGTTTTTATTTAGCGGAGAATCTATGTTATTCAGTCGTTGCCGATCATTGCTGATTAGCGGGTTGGCTGTGTGCTTATTGCAGGTATCAACTTATGCGAGTGCAGAAGGAACGACCGCACTCCCTGTTCCACCCTTGTTAGAATCCCGTTCGGGACAGCCACTCTTTTTAACATTACAAAAAATCCATTGGTCTTTTGATGGTAAATATTCTGCGGAAGTTTTAGGGATTAATGGTTCTTACCCAGGGCCCACTATTCGCGTAAAAAATGGTGATGATCTCAAGCTAATCTATAGCAATAGATTACCTGATGCTGTTTCGATGACGATTAGCGGGTTGCAGATCCCCGGCACGCAAATTGGCGGTGCAGCGAGACAAATTTCGCCAAATGCAGATTGGTCTCCCGTGATCCCTATTCGCCAAAATGCGGCCACGCTTTGGTATCACGCGAATACCCAAGGTAAAATGGGGCAGCAAATCTACAATGGTTTACTGGGAATGTGGATCATTGATGATGATTCCACAAAAGAGTTACGTCTACCGAAACATTACGGCGTAGATGATTTCCCGATTATTATTCAAGATAAACGTTTGGATAATTTTGGCGTTCCTGAGTATCACATGGATGAGAATGGATTCCTCGGGGATACATTAGTGGTTAACGGGGTGCAAGATCCCTATATCGAAGTGTCTCGCGGTTGGGTGCGTTTACGATTATTAAATGCCTCTAACTCCAGACGCTATGTGATGAAAATCAGCGACGGTCGTCCTTTCGTGATGATAGCGTCAGACCAAGGATTGCTTACGGTGCCAGCCAGCGTTCAAGAACTTTCACTTGCGCCGGGAGAACGCCGTGAAGTACTGATTGATATGGCGAAAACGGCTGAGCTGACCATTACGGCTGGGGAATCTGCTTCGTTGATGGATCGCGTTAAAGGGTTGTTTGAACCGTCGAATAATTTAATTTCCACCAACATATTAACCATTAAAGCGACGGGATTAATGTCATTGGTGACGGACGATGTTCCAAAACAATTAGTCTTGGATACGACACAAATTACCTCTTCGATTACTAACCGTGATATCCAGCTAAATGATCCTGTAGGTATCAATGGCGTGAAATTGGAGACGGGGCGTGTAGATATTACTTCTCGCCAAGGCAGTTGGGAACGTTGGAATGTGAGTAGCCAACAGCCTCAATCTTTCCACATTGAAGGTGTTCGCTTTAAAGTGATCAACTGTAATGGGCAGCCGGCTCAGCCAGATAACTTTGGATGGAAAGATACCGTTTGGATTAATGGGCGCTGTGAGCTACTTGTGCAGATGCTACAACCGTCTTACAACCATTTCCCATTCCTATTTTATAGCCAAAACCTCGAAAAAGCAGATTTAGGCTCGGCGGGGCAGTTGGTTATTACACCTGAAGATGGTAGCAACTAATTGAAAGTCTGGAAAAAAGCCCGCAATTAGCGGGCTTTTTTACTTTAAAAATTAGCTTAATGCTACACGTATACCGAATGCGACTAGCACCACGCCTAGGACTTTATCCACATATTTTTGTACTTTCGCTAGCCCTTTTCTAACGGGTGCACTTTGAATTAAGCACACCAAAATTGGCCAGTAAATCACGGCAAGACCCCAAATAATAAAGGCGAACCAGAGCTTTTCTGAGAATGTCGAATCCACATTAAGCACTTGAGTAAAAATCGCTAAGAAGAATAAAGTTGCCTTAGGATTTAAGACGTTACACAAGAAACCTTGCATGAAGGCTTTTTTGAATGTGACATGCTCATGCTGATTGGTAGTTAAGTCTACGCTTTGAGCTTTTTGCGGCATTAGGCTTTTAATCCCAATCCAGATTAAATACGCCGCACCAGCATATTTAAGAATGTTAAATAACCATGGTGTTGTGGTGATCAACACGGCAAGCCCTGCCACGCAGTAAGACATATGAAGTGCAATAGCAACGATAATACCGAGGGCGGTCATCATGGCTGCGGAACGTTGGTAACGCGCTGCATTCTTGATAATTAAAAAGAAATCTGGACCCGGTGAGATCATGCCAAGGGCGGCAATCGTCGCGACCATGATACTGGTCTGATACATAATGTAATCTCTTTATTTTAGGTTGAACTAAACTGAGTAATAAGGGACTAAAAGCGTTGTAAACATTGTTTAGTGCATTGACTTGAGTCGTTCGAGTATAAGGGATTGAGTGGTATTTAAGGAAGATTAAATTTAGTCGACGAAGTATGTCTGTTTCCGTATAGTGTGCACAATTTTTATATTTCGTTTCTAAGGTGGTTAGATGAATATTAGCTTAATCGCAGCAATGGCGTTCGATCAGGTTATCGGCATGGAAAATGCGATGCCTTGGAATTTACCAGGTGATTTGGCGTGGTTTAAGCGTCAAACATTGAATAAACCTGTGATTATGGGACGCGTGACTTATGAAGCGTTAGGTCGTCCTTTACCGCAGCGTGTCAACATTGTTTTGAGCAGTCAAGCAGGCACTGAAACTGGCGTTATTTGGGTTAAATCAGTCGAAGAAGCATTAGAAGCCGCGAAGGCAGTTGAAGGTGCTGATGAGATTATGGTGATTGGTGGTGGTAAGGTTTACCAACAATTCCTGCCAATGGCGAATAAGCTCTATTTGACTCACGTGGATGCTGAAGTGATTGGGGATACCCATTTCCCTGCTTACGAGCCTGATGAATGGGACTCTATTTTCACTGAATATCATGAAGCAGACGAAGCGAATAGCCACGGTTTCTGCATTGAAGTTCTGACTCGTCGCGTTTAACCGTCGTTGGTCTAGTCAACAAAAATGGCACTGTTAGGTGCCATTTTGCTATCTATCATTCTGGTTTCTAGAGAAAATACTCACTCTTTGCGACGTTTTTGGTGAGATTTCTGTCTATGGAATGTTTTAGTTTCCCAGTGAAGCAGCGTTAAATCCCCTCCCCAGCAGCAGCCTGTATCCATTGCATACACATGTTCTGGTGTAAATTTGCCTTCCAGTGATGCCCAATGGCCAAAGAAAATAGCGTAATCCTCAGGGAATTGACTTGGTAGAGAAAACCATGGCTTCAGTGGCGCAGGCGCTTTAGCTGGGCTCTCTTTGCAGATCATATCCAGTTGCCCATTTGGAAAACAATAACGCAGGCGGGTGAGGGCATTGGTGCTGTAGCGCAAACGCGCCAGTCCCATCAAACTTTCAGACCAATTGTTTGGCATGTCGCCATACATAGAGTCAATAAACAGCGGATATGCATCGCTAGAAAGCACGGCTTCCACTTCGCGAGCGCACATTTTTGCGGTTTCAAGATCCCACTGCGGCGTAATACCAGCATGGGTCATGACCATTTTTTGCTCTTCATCGACTTGTAAAAGTGGTTGGCGACGTAACCAGTTGATTAACTCATCGATATCGGGCGCATTGAGTAGCTCATCAAGATGGTCTTTAGGCTTATTGCGACTGATTTTGCAGTAGATGCCAATCAAATGTAGGTCGTGGTTGCCTAATACTAGGCGTGCTGCTGAGCCTAAACTTTTCACATAGCGTAAGACTTGCAATGAATCGGGCCCACGAGCAACAAGGTCACCCGTTAGCCACAATGTATCTTGCTGTGGATCGAAATTCACGCTATCGAGAAGCTCTCGCAGCTCACGATAACAACCGTGTATATCACCTACAATATATGTGGACATAATTAATTAATCAGTGTTGGGATTGCGAGACGAAATGCAGGAATATCAACATGAAAGTGATTTCCTTGATCGCTCAGCATAACGTAATAGCCTTCCATCGTACCCATTGGCGTTTCTAATATTGCACCACTGGTATAGCGATATTCTTTGCCCGGTAGGATTACGGGTTGTTCACCAACCACACCTTCACCTTGCACTTCAGTTTTACGGCCATCACTATTGGTAATGAGCCAGTAACGGCTCATTAGCTGTATAGGAATTCGCCCTAAATTGCGGATACAAATAGTATACGCAAAGACAAAACGGGCAATGTCGGGCTGGGATTGGCTTTCTATGTAGACACTTTGAACTTGGATGCTCACATTGGGATCATTCAGCATAGTGCCTCCTCAGATTCTCTATTCCGATAAATTACACAGATAGTTTGCCATCTTACAATAGTGCTCAACGGAGATATTTTCAGCGCGCGTTCCTGGGTCGATACCCAGTTCGGTTAACTGCTCAACGCTGAATAAATCCCCAAGACTATTGCGGATAGTTTTACGACGTTGATTAAATGCTTGAGTCGTAATACGGCTCAATACTTTAATATCCTTCACTGGGTATGGATTTTCCTTGTGAGGGATCAATCTTACTACCGCTGAGTCCACTTTTGGTGGTGGCGCAAAGGCGGTAGGTGGGACTTCAAGCACAGGAACAACATTGCAGTAATATTGCGCCATTACGCTTAAACGACCGAAAGCTTTGCTTCCTGGGCCTGCTACTAATCGATTAACCACTTCTTTTTGCAACATGAAATTCATGTCGGAAATTTGGTTGGTGAATGTAAAGAGGTGGAACATCAACGGTGTTGAGATGTTATAAGGCAAATTACCAAATACGCGTATTGGCTGTCCAGCTTGTTTCGCCAGTTCACCAAAATCTACGGTCATCGCATCTTGCTGGATGATGGTCAGTTTGTCTTTCAGTTGTGGATGGACGTGCAGACGAGCGGCAAGGTCGCGGTCAAGTTCGACAACCGTCATTTTATCCATGCGGCTACCAACAGGTTCAGTTAATGCACCAAGACCCGGACCAATTTCTACAATGGCTTGTCCTGGTTGTGGGTGCATTGCATCTACAATACTGTCGATAATAAATTGGTCAGTTAAAAAGTTCTGCCCGAAACGTTTGCGGGCAAGGTGCCCCTGATGGACTCGATTATTCATGAATTCTTTTGTGTCATTTGGATAGCTAATTTCAATGCGGTGATGAAGCTGCCCGCATCGGCTTGACCCGTACCTGCTAATTCAAGCGCTGTGCCGTGATCGACGGAAGTACGGATAAATGGCAGACCAAGGGTAATATTTACCGCTCTGCCAAAACCTTGATATTTTAACACAGGTAGCCCCTGATCGTGATACATCGCTAATACGGCGTCTGCATCAGTTAAATATTTGGGTTGGAAAAGCGTGTCTGCGGGTAAAGGACCGATTAAGGTAATGCCTTGTTTACGCAAGATTTCTAGGGCTGGAATGATGGTTTCAATCTCTTCCATTCCCATATGTCCGCCTTCTCCGGCATGAGGGTTAAGCCCACAAACATAAATGTGCGGGTTTTCAATACCAAACTTGGTTTGCAAGTCATGATGTAAAATGGTGATCACTTCATGCAAGCTTTGTTGGGTAATTGCCTCGGAGACATCTTTTAGCGGCAGGTGCGTAGTCGCTAAAGCGACACGTAATTCTTGTGTGGCGAGCATCATCACAACGCGGTCGCAGTGGCTTCTATCTGCGAAAAATTCGGTATGTCCACTAAATGGAATACCCGCGTCATTAATAATGCCTTTGTGAACAGGCCCCGTTACGATGGCAGAAAACTCACCATTCAAACAGCCATCACAAGCGCGCGCTAAAGTTTCGGTAACATATTCACCATTACGAACGTCGAGTTTTCCAGCTTCTGCCGGTACACTCAGTGAAACGGGAACAATCGACAATTGTCCAGCGACAGAAGTCTGTGGCTGTTTTGCATCATATCCACGTAAGGTTAATGGTAAATTGAGTGTTTTAGCGCGTTGAAGAAGTAGGTCTGGATCTGCGCAAGCCACAAGCTCGGCAGGCCATGCCTGCTGAGCAAGTTGGATCAGAAGATCTGGACCTACCCCGGCAGGTTCACCGGGGGTGATGACGATTGGCTTATTTTGCTTGTTCATCATTAGATTGGCTTTGGCGACCATCCACGATATTCACATAAGCTGCAGCGCGTTGTTCTTGCATCCAAGTCTGCGCTTCTTCGTTAAACTTACGATTGAACAGTAAACGGTACGCTTGATCTTTCTTCGCGGCATCGGTTTTATCGACACTGCGAGTATCTTCTAACTGAATTAAGTGCCAGCCGAAACTTGAAGGTACAGGTTGGCTGATTTCACCTTTTTTCAGTTTCATCAGTGCATCACGGAATGCAGGATCGTAAACATCAGGCATATTCCAGCCTAATTCCCCACCTTTTAATGCACTACCTGGGTCTTCGGAGTTCTCTTTAGCCGCTTCTTCAAATGAAATTCTGCCGTTACGGATCTCTTGAGCCAGTTGAGTCAGTTTTTGTCTTGCTGTTGCATCATCCATAATTGGTGATGATTTCAGTAAGATATGACGCGCTTTCACTTCGGTGACGGAAATTGGCTGGTGAGTATCACCAGTGACGTCATTAACACGTAAAATATGGAAGCCTACACCGGAACGAATTGGACCAACGATATCGCCTTTCTTCGAGTTTTTCAGTTGGTCAGAAAAGACTACTGGCAGCTCTTGCAGACGTGACCAACCCATGTTTCCACCTTTCAGTGCTTGAGGGTCAGCAGAATAAGCAATCGCTAATTTACCGAAATCAGAGCCTTTTTTCAGGTCAGTTAAGATTTTATCAACTAACGATTCTGCTTTTGATAACTGTTCAGGCGTTGGGTTCTCTGGCAGAGGGATCAGAATGTGACTTAAATTTACGCCTTTCTGGGCGTTCATTTGAGAATCCATTTGCTCAGCTAATGCATCAACTTCTTGAGGCAAAATGGTGATACGGCGGCGAACTTCGTTGTTACGCACTTCCGCTAACAGCATTTCCTTACGGATTTCGCTGCGGTATTTACCCATATTGATGCCATCCGCAGTCAGACGTTTTTCCATCTGCGGTAAGGTTAAATTGTTTTGGCGAGCAATATCCGCAATAGTTGCATTCACGGCTTCTTCAGGGATATTAATCTGCATTTGGTTAGCCATCTGCAACATGATGTTATCCATAACCAAACGGTCGATGATTTGCTGGCGCAGGGTTTGATCATCAGGAACTTGTTGATTTGCATTACGTGCATTCAACTTCACTGTATTGATCATATTCTGGACGTCGCTTTCAAGTACAACTCCGTTGTTGACAACCGCAGCCACTTTATCCATTTGCTGTGGCGCAGCTAAACTTGCAGAGCTTGCGAACATCAGTCCCAGAATAAGCGTTCTCCAATTCTTCATAATGGTCCTATAAAATTGACTTTTATTCCGCATATGCGGGCTAATCGTGATCGTTATGTTGTTTGTTATCAGAAAGCACGTTGATAAGGAATAATACCTTGTTTCAACATCTCCTGACTACCTAAACTATGATTGTTATTTAGGCCTCTAAGTTCCACGTTGATAGACCATTTATTGTCATATTCGCTGTTGAACTTCTCTTTTTGCCAACCCACAATCTTACGTTCATACCCTAAATTCACCGCCCAGCAGCAGGCATTGTATTGTAATCCGACAAGCTGGCTGGCGGATTGTTGCTGTTTTGTATCGTAATAATAAGAGCCGACAAAGCCCCAATTATCACTTAATGGCCAGCTCACCACGGTACCTACTTGTGAAATACCTTGTTGGTACTCTGGTAATGTGTAGGTATAACCACCCGCAGTATCTTCACGGCGGAACGTTGCTTGAATATAGTCACGGTCAACAAAACGGTAATTCAGCTGAATCAGTCTATCGGCATCAAAGCGATATTCGGTAACCGCATTCCCCATGGTGACACTACCCAGACGACGGTCATATTGTAAGCCACCGCGAACACCCCAGTTTTCATCAATGTGCCACATGGCATCGGTTGCCCACATTAATGAGCCGGTATCACTCTTATCATCGATTTTCAGGTTTGAGTTACCCGCACGAGGGCGTTCAAAATAGTAAATCTGTCCGACGGAGAAATTGAAGCGCTCAGCTAAGTTTTCATCATAAATACGGGTGGTTAAACCGGTTGTGAATTGGTTAGCAGAAGCGATACGGTCTAAACCACTGTAAATACGGTCGCGGAACAAACCTGTATAGTCAGACTGTAATAATGAGGAGTCGTAGTTATTGATATTGTCCTGATCTTTATACGGAATATATAGATACTGGACTCGCGGCTCTAATGTTTGAACAAAATCACTACCTTGGAATAGGTCGCGTTCAAATACCACTTTCGCATCGCTCTTAAACATTGGCAGCACACGGGTGACATTTTTTTCTAAGCCGCTATTTTGTTTTACATCAGGAATATCTTGGTCGTAATGCGTCGCCATCAGCTTAATGCTGTTGTTCATTTGCGCCCAACCGTTAGACAGAGGCATACTGACTTCTGGCTCAATATGCAAACGGGTCGCATCTGGGTTATTTTCACCTACGCTGGTAAAACGAGCGGCTTGTGCGTAAGTATGGAAATCCAACATACCGACGTCATTTTGGTAATAGTTAAAATCGATTTGCGGTTCAGCTTTATAAGCACGACGGTTCGGGTCATCAACGAAGATTTGGAACTGTTTGTGAGACACTTTCATGTTCCAATTGGTATCAGAATAACCGACGTTAAATTTTTGGGTTGCATAACCATCAGTAGTGCTACCGTACTGAGAACTAAAGTCAGTAAAGTATTGGCGGTCACTTACCTTGGTGTAGTCGGCACCAAAGTTCCAGTGCTGAGCAAAGGTACCTGAATGGCGCCAGTAGAATAACCAGCGGTCATCGCTGTCACGCGCATCACGCTTACCATTTTCTTTATCTTTAATATAAGCACGATCGTGGTTAATAAAGTCGAATGCCATGGTGCCCGTACCTGGTGTGATTAAATAACGGAATTCGTTATTTAATTTAACGCCTCGGTGGGTCATAAATTGTGGCGTAATCGTCGCATCGTAATTTGGCGCGATGTTCCAATAATACGGCAGCGTGAATTCTAATCCGTCGTTGTTTGAATAGCTTCCCATTGGGATTAAGAAACCAGAACGGCGTTTGCTACCAATTGGTAACTGCATATATGGGCTATAGAACACAGGCACATCTGCGATACGGAAACGAGCATGCCAAATTTCTGCGACTTCTTCTTCGCGGTCAATAATCACTTCAGAGCCTGCAACGCTCCATGTATTACTGCCTGGTAAGCAACTGGTGAAAGTCCCGTTTTCCATAATGGAATAGCGGTTTTCACCTCGCATTTTCATTTTTTTCGCATCACCACGACCTTGACGACCTACCATCATGTAGTTACCGTCATCAACGTCAGTATTTTTATTATCTAAGTTTGACCACGCTGAAGGGCCTTTCAGGATAATTTGAGGGTCATCGTAATGAACATTCCCCGTCGCCGTCACTTCACGAACCGGTTCTTCACCCTCTTTTTGGGTTTGTGTCAGTTTAACGTTATCTGCTGTGAGAGTCTGGTTGCCCTGCTGAATATCAACGTTACCAGTATATTCGACAAAATTAGGGTATTCCCCTGTGACATCGTCAGCTTGAATTTCAATCGGTAAGCTATTTGGATCACCAGAGATAATAGGTTTGTCATAAACAGGCACTCCAAGCATACATTGTGCTGCAAGATCAGCATGTGCTTGCTGGCTATAAATAGCCGCCCATACCATGGTGGCGATTATTGTGGGATAACTTTTCTTCATCATTAAATAGGGAGTCCGTCAAATGGGCACAGTCGGCAAACGCTCAAAGACTATCTTAGCCAATCCGTTTTCGCCAGTATAATATCAAAACTGGCGTAAACGTGGTTAGCAACTTGTTAGGCTCTTTATCGTTATGCACAAAAGCAGAATGGATAGTATGATAATGCAAAATTGCATTCTGAGCATTGAAGAATTGAGGGATATATGCACTATTGGGGTAAAATTATTGGGGTGATACTCGCTATTGTCTCCGGTTTAGGGTTTTGGGGAGCATTAGCCGGCTTACTGATTGGGCACGGTTTTGATAAGGCTTCGGCTCAACGTAAGTTCGCTGGCGCCTTCAATAAGCGCGATAGACAAATTATTTTCTTCGCAAGTACCTTTCAAATATTAGGGCATTTAACCAAGTCAAAAGGGCGTGTCACCGAGACTGATATCCAGTTAGCATCGAACCTAATGGACAGAATGCAACTGCACGGAGAAACTCGCAAAGCCGCCCAACAAGCCTTTAGAGAAGGAAAATCCCCAGACTTTCCACTGCGTGATGTTCTTAAACAATTACGTATGGCTTGTTATGGTCGTTTTGACCTTGTTCAGATGTTTCTGGAAATTCAATTGCAAGCGGCTTTCGCGGATGGAACCTTACATCCTAACGAAAGAAAAGTGCTATTTATCATTGCGGAAGAGCTGGGTATCTCCAAAATTCAGTTTGAGCAATTCTTGGATATGATCCAAAGCGGTCGCCAGTTTGGTCATGGTTATTCCCAGCAGCAGTCAGGGGGCTATTATCAACAAAATAATGGCCCTACGCTGGAAGATGCTTGTAAGGTGCTCGGGGTTTCTGTGGATGATGACCCAACGAAAATTAAGCGAGCGTACCGTAAACTGATGAGCGAACATCACCCTGATAAGCTCGTTGCGAAAGGGTTACCGCCAGAAATGATGGAAATTGCCAAGCAAAAAGCGCAGTCAATTCAGGCAGCTTATGATCTTGTTAAAAAAGAGAAGGGTTTTAAATAACTTAAGCTTTTAAATAATTGAAGCGCTTAAATCGCCTAAGCGCTTCAATAAGATTAAAAATCGGGCGGGCAAGTAAAATGCATTGGCGTGCCATACTCTGGGTGAGTGATATACAGCTCTTGAGCATGTAACTGCAAACGCGGCGCTAATGCTAAAGCTTCTTCATGGGCATAAAATCTGTCACCAAGAATAGGGTGCCCTAACGCAAGCATATGCACACGTAGCTGATGAGACCGTCCCGTAATTGGCGAAAGTTTGACTCGCGTTGCCTGCTCTTCATATTCTAAAACTTGGTATTCGGTTTGCGCCGATTTCCCCGTTTCAAAACAGACTTTCTGCTTAGGTCGATTCGGCCAGTCACAAATCAGCGGCAAATCCACCAAACCCTCTGGTTTTTCCAAATGACCCCACACGCGAGCAACATAATGTTTTTTCGGCTCACGCTCTCTAAACTGACGCTTAAGTTCACGCTCAGCCGCTTTATGCAGAGCCACCACCATAACACCACTGGTTGCCATATCTAAACGGTGAACAGACTCCGCCGCAGGGTGATCCCGCTGAATGCGGCTCATGATGCTGTCATGGTGCTCTGGGGCTTTTCCTGGCACGGAGAGTAAGCCGCTAGGTTTGTTGACTACAATAATATGCTCATCTTGGTAGAGTATGTGTAGCCATGGTTCAGTTGGCGGGTTGTAGGGTAACATTTCTTTTATCCTTCATTCTTCACGCTGTAGCGGTGTTGGCTGCTCTTAGCTACCCTAGTCACATACTGATGTGTGCTCCTAGGGATATCTTCGTTTGCCGCCTAGCTACAACGCGAATAATTTTGGCTAATAATAGAGATATAAAGTCAAAAGCCAAACTATAAATATCTACTTTTTATCCTAGATTCTTCACGCTGTAGCGGTGTTGGCTGCTCTTAGCCAGCACCGCTAGTGCCGAGCTACATTCTCTACTGATGCGTGACAACCACTAAGCGGATAGCGTCGAGGCGCCATGAAGCTTGGTCGATATTGGTCATCAATTGGCGACGCTCTTCCTCGATAATATCGAGTTCTTCATCACGGATATTTGGGTTAACCGCTTTTAGCGCTTCCAAGCGAGACAGCTCCAGAGTCAGGGCTTTATCAGCCGCTTCTTTAGCATTCTCAATAATGGATTTCGCTTCTTTCTCGACCATCGGCTCAGAGAGGCGTAATACAGAATGCACCTCGTTTTGTACCGCATTGACCAACTTGCTCGCCATATGACGGTTGATGGCATTTAATTGGCGGTTAAAACTCTCAAACTCCACTTGTGAAGAGAGGTTATTGCCTTTTAAATCAATTAATAAGCGAACTGGAGTCGCCGGTAAGAAACGGCTGATTTGCAGATGTTTCGGCGCCTGAGCTTCTACCACATAAACCAGTTCGGTCAACAAGGTACCCACTGGCAACGCTTTGTTTTTCAAAACAGAAACAGCACAGCTACCCGTATCGCCGGATAACACTAAATCTAAACCGTTGCGAATAATCGGATGTTCCCAGCTAATAAACTGCGTATCTTCGCGGGAAAGTGCTTGTTCACGGTCAAAAGTGATAGTGCAGCCATCTTGCGGTAACCCTGGGAAGTCAGGCACTAACATATGGTCGGATGGCGTGAGGATAATTAAGTTATCGCTCTTATCTTCTTGGTTGATCCCAACAATATCAAACAGGTTCAATGCAAAGTTAACCAGCTCGGTTTCGTTATCACCTTCACCAATCTCTTCGGCTAATTTATTACCTGCTTCACCGCCATTTGAGTGCATTTCCAGCAAACGGTCACGACCTTGCTCTAGCTGTGCTTTGAGTGCATCGTGCTCTTCGCGGCAGGTTTTAATAAATTCATCAAACCCGTCAGTGATGATTGGCTCAGCCATAAATTGCAGCAGTTGTTGGTAATATTTATCGTAAATAGTACGACCGGTAGGGCAAGTATGCTCGAAAGCATCTAAACCTTCATGGTACCAACGGATCAACACAGCTTGTGCGGTGTTTTCCAAGTAAGGCACGTTGATCACGATATCGCGGCTTTGACCAATACGATCCAAACGACCAATACGCTGCTCAAGCAGGTCAGGGTTGAATGGCAGGTCAAACATCACTAATTGGTTAGCAAACTGGAAGTTACGGCCTTCTGAACCAATTTCAGAGCACAGTAAAACTTGTGCACCTTCTTCTTGTGAAGCGAAATAAGCTGCCGCGCGGTCACGTTCTAGCAGGGATAGACCTTCGTGGAATACCGCCGCTCGGATCCCTTCACGCTCACGCAGAACTTGCTCAAGCTGCAGTGCTGTGGCGGCTTTGGCACAGATAACCAGTACTTTTTCGTGGCGATTCGCAGTTAAGAAGCCCATTAACCATTCAACACGTGGGTCGAAGTTCCACCAAGTGGCGTTTTCGCCTTCAAATTCTTGGTAGATTTGTTCTGGATACAGCATCTCTTTCGCGCGAGTTTCCACATCCTTTTTCGTGCCCATAATGCCAGCGACTTTGATTGCCGTTTGGTATTGAGTTGGTAGTGGCATTTTTAAAGAATGCAATTCACGGCGTGGGAAGCCTTTGACACCATTACGGGTGTTTCTAAATAACAGGCGGCTAGTACCGTGTCTGTCCATCAGCATATGGATCAGTTCTTGGCGAGCGGCTTGGCTATCATCACCTTCAAGATTTGCAGCTTTTAATAACGGTTCAATATCTTGTTCTTTGATAAGCTCGTTGAGCAGGTTTTGCTGATCATTCGTCAGTTTATCGCCAGAAAGTAGCAGTGAAACCGCATCGGCGACAGGGCGATAATTTTCTTGCTCGGCTAAGAACTCTTGGTAGTCATGGAAGCGGCTAGGGTCGAGGAGGCGCAAACGCGCAAAGTGGCTCTCTTGACCTAATTGCTCTGGTGTTGCCGTTAGCAGTAAAACAGAAGGAACGTGCTCTGCTAAGGTTTCAATCACTTGATACTCACGGCTTGGGGCAGTTTCGCTCCATTGCAGGTGGTGAGCTTCATCGACCACCATCATGTCCCAACCCGCTTCGACGAGTTGGTCAAAACGCTGTTTATTACGACGAACAAAATCCAGAGAACACAGAACTAATTGCTCTGTTTCAAATGGGTTATCGCTGTCATGTTGGGCTTCGCTGTAGCGGCTATCATCAAACAGGGAGAAACGCAGGTTAAAACGGCGCAGCATTTCCACCAGCCACTGATGTTGTAAGCTATCTGGGACAATGACCAATACGCGCTCAGCACGACCTGCCATCAATTGTTGATGGATTATCATACCCGCTTCGATGGTTTTCCCTAAGCCCACTTCATCCGCCAGTAAAACTCGGGGGTTGTGACGCTTACCGACTTCGTTAGCAATATGCAATTGGTGCGGGATCAAACTCGCGCGGATACCACGCAGACCCGTAGATTGGTGTTTAACTTGTTCGCTTTGGAATTTACGTGCGCGAAAACGCAGAGCAAAACGATCCATACGATCGATTTGACCGGCGAACAGTCTATCTTGTGGCTTATTAAACGTTAGCTTGCTATCAAGGAACACTTCTCTCAGGCTGACATCCGCTTCTTGGGTGTCTAAACGCGTTCCTGTGTAGGTCAATAACCCTTTATCTTCTTGAATACTTTCAACTTGTAGCTGCCAACCTTCGTGACTGGTGATGGTATCACCTTCGTTGAACATCACTCGGGTAATTGGGGCATCACTACGTGAGTACAGTCGATTTTCCCCAGTGGCAGGGAAAAGCAACGTCACCATACGGGCATCAATAGCCACGACGGCGCCTAACCCAAGTTCGCTTTCTGTGTCGCTGATCCAGCGTTGACCAAGAGTAAATGGCATAGGTTTAATTTAATTCCATAATTTTGATTGTTTATTTTTAGATGTTTAAGACAACTAACCGGTGTCTTTGCCCAGTGTTGATATAACGGTTATATACCAAGGGTGATGCGAAATTTTTTTAATCGTTTTGCCGTTTGGCAATTATAGCTCTTTTCTCTTTCGAGTCGCGCTGCTCGAATTATGATGAGTATAGCCGATTTTCTCGCCAAGCTGTGCGTATAACAGGTCGAGATATCAAAGGGGCGTTATATTAATTCAACATTCGCTTATCGTCACCTGTTAAAAATGCGGCAATTGTAATAAGAATTGTACAATTCGGACTGTTCGTTAGGCTTTAAAACAAAAGATTGATTTGCCCAGTCAAAATGGCGTCAAAATCATCTTGCAGAAATGGCAGAATTCCATCGGCGATAGGTTTGATTTGCTTAAGAATATAGTGCTCATAGTCAGGTTTCGCGGTCACGGTCTCTAAGGGTTCAGGGCCTGCCTGAGTAATGAGATAGCTGATCCACCCGCCATTTTGATACTGCAAAGGGCGCTGTAATTTCAAATTATATTCATCGGCTTGACGGGCAGCGCGCACATGAGGCGGCACATTACGTTGATAATCTGACAATTTACGCCGTAGCCGCTTGCGGTAAATCAAGCGATCGTCATATTCTCCTGAACGAATGGCATGAATATAGTCACGAATAAATTCCCGATAAGGCTGGCGATAAAAAATGCGCGTATACAGCTCTTTTTGGAAGTTTTGTGCGAGGGGCGTCCAGTCAGAGCGAATAGTTTCTAATCCCTTAAAAACCATCGTATCTTGGCTTAAACCCGCATAGCGTTTTTTACTACCTTGGTCTGTGCCTCTAATTGTTGGCATCAAAAAGCGCCGATAATGGGTTTCATACTCAAGTTCGAGCACGCCATCAAGTTGCCACTCTTCTTTAAGATGCTGTTTCCACCAATTATTCACATGGTCACGCAGTTGATAACCCACTTTTTGGGCTTGTTCATCGGTATGGGGATCTCGCAGCCAAACAAAAGTGGAGTCAGTATCTCCATAAATCACCTGATACCCTTGGGATTCAATCAATTGTTTGGTAATTCGCATAATTTCATGACCGCGCATGGTAATTGACGCGGTTAATCGTGGATCAAAAAAGCGGCATCCATCGGCACCCAAGACCCCCGCAAAAGCATTCATAATAATTTTGAGGGCTTGAGAAAGCGGGGCATTTTTTTGCTGTTTGGCTTTATCACGGCCTTGCCAAATGTGGCTAACAATATCTGGTAAGCAATGGGTCGTACGGGAAAACCAAGCACCGCGAAACCCTTCAACAGAGTGTTCAGATTCTGGGTGTGCAAGCCCTTCAATCATGCCTGCAGGGTCTATTAAAAAGGTGCGAATAATAGAGGGATACAGGCTTTTGTAATCAAGCACCAAAACGGAGTCATACAAACCGGGCTGTGAATCCATCACGAATCCGCCGGGGTTAAGCTGAAATTTTTGCTCTGAGAGTGTGGGGGCAACAAACCCTAAACGGTGTAGCCGAGGAATATATAAATGGGAAAATGCGGCCACAGAGCCCCCCATGCGATCGGCTGCTAATCCTGTCACCGTCGAACGCTCTTGCAAGAACGCCATTAAATCGGTTTTTTCAAAGATGCGATGCACCAAAATACAGTCTTGAATATTGTAATGGGCGAGGGCGGGTTTATCGTGGGCAAAGCGGCGGTTAATTTCATCCATGCGATCATAAGGAGTATCGATGGCTTTCCCTTCCCCAAGTAGCTGCTGAGCAACGGATTCCAAACTGAATGAACTAAAACTCCACGTTGCCGATTTTAACGCATCAATACCATCGATAATTAAGCGACCTTCAGCAGAAGCAAAAAAGACGCCTTGCTTAAAACCGTGTTCTCGCCATTCGAGTTTTTTCCCTTGCCGACCGAGTAACAGAGGGATGCCATAGCGCTCCGCATGCTTTTGTAAGACTTGCAAATCAAACTGGATCAGGTTCCAGCCGATGATGGCATCGGGATCGTACTGTTGCAGCCATTCGTTCAGTCTTTCAAGTAATTGAGGGCGGCTCGTGGCATATACGAGTCGATGTTGGTCATTCAGAGCTGGGCCTTGTTCGGGGCCAAGCATAAACACCACATTATCACCGCAGCCAGACAATCCAATCGAGTAAAGCTCTCCATGTTGGCTAGTTTCAATATCGAGGGAAACGGCGCGCAGTGTCGGGCGATAACCTTCACAGGGTTTGAGTTGATATTTCCCCTGATGATTGCGAGAAAACCACACGGGTGCGGTAATAAAGCGCTCCATTAAATAACGCTCACAAGGGCGAATATCGGTTTCCAGCAGCTCAACACCTAGCGCTTGGCAGTTTTTATCCAGATTTTGTAATTGACGATATTGCTGGCAATAGATGGCATAGACTTTTTCGCGTTTAAAATCCCGCAGTTCAACGGCGCGATAACTGATATCGGCTTGCCCTTCAATTAAATGGCGTACGAGCGGAAACTTGGATTCAGGTAAAAAACCGACCGCTTGCTGATAGGGAACAATAACTTTTTGCGGCTGATTATCCGTAAGTAACCAATAGCTTACCTCGACACCGTATCGGGTGTCTCGCCAATGGCGGCTAAGAATAAAGCCTTTTTCAGCGGGGGTATTTGACTGAGGCATAAAGGAAACTCGCGTAAATAATCTGCAAATTAATATACGCGAGTAGTGGGAATTTATACAGTATTATTTATCGAGCTAATTAGAAATGCCCAATAATGCAGAAGCGTCGGTTTTGCCTTGTAACAGTGTTTCAGTATCGCCGTCATACACAATCGCGCCATCGGCAACCACTAAGCTGCGAGGGGCGATTTGTAGTGAGTCTTCAATACTATGGGAGACCATTAATAACGTGATGGATTTACTCACGCAAACGTCATTGAGCAATTGCAGCATTTCGCTGCGTAATGCAGGGTCGAGAGCAGAAAATGGCTCATCCAACAATAAAATCGGTTGGTTACGAATTAAACAGCGGGCGAGCGCGGCTCGTTGACGCTGCCCACCGGATAATTGCGCCGGTGTTCGGTCTAAACAGTCGGTTAAACTAACCTGCTGTGCCATTTGTTCGACGTCAGCCATTTGTGATGCACTCAAACGTAAGCTCGGTTGTAAACCTAATCCAATGTTCTGCCTAACCGTCAGATGAGCAAACAGGTTATTTTCTTGAAATAACATGGACACAGGGCGCTTAGCTGGAGGTGTAAATGTATGATTTTCACCATTTAAGGTGATAGTGCCGCTGCGAGGAAATTGAAACCCACTGATTAGGCTGAGCAGCGTGCTTTTGCCTGCGCCACTAGGACCCATTACGGCAACTCGTTCCCCCGAAGTTACCACAATATCAAAATGCATATTTAGGTTATCGTATTGATAATCCAGATTTTGTAATTCAATCATGAGTTTTCCCCGATAGGCGTTCGAGCAGGCTAAACAGGCAGAAACAGAGTAACAGCAATAACATCGCGGTAACCGCGCCGTCATTGGTTCGATAAGCCCCAATTTGCTGATAAAGATAGTAAGGCAAGGTGCGGAACTCTTCATTACCAAACAAGGCGACCACGCCAAAATCCCCAATTGAAATCACACAAGCGAATGCCAAAGCTTGGGCGATAGGTTTGCGTAATGCACGCAATTCAATGATTTTAAATCGGTTAAAACCGGTAATTTCGAGTGATTGGCATAACGGGTTATAGCGTTGAGCCAGATCTCGCATTGGGTTATCCAGCACTTTGAGCGCGTAAGGGATCGCAAGTAAGGCGTTAGTCATGATCACCAACGGATAAGGTGTTTCGGGTATTCCAATGGTTTCATTGAAAAAGATAAAAAAGCCTGTCGCCAGCACAATGCCCGGCATCGCCAGAATAATCAGCCCGCTTAGCTCAATAGCTTGTCCAAGTTTTAATGCATTTCTTAAACGCAGTTCACGGCTACTCCACAGCAGCATTAGCGTGAGGATCACACACAGAACTCCCGCACAGAGTGCAATAAACAGCGAGGTGGACGTGGCTTGCCATAACGCAGGTTGCTGTAAAACATCCAGTAATTGGCCGTTGAGCCCATCAACAATAACTGCTAATAACGGCGGAATTAATAGTAAAATAGCTGCGGCGATCACCAGCCAGTCACGTAGACGGCGAAATAGATTGTCAGCAGGATCAAACCACGATGTTTGGTGGCTAAACCCAACGGAAAAAGCATGGTTAATACGTTGGCAAATAAGCATTAATCCTACGCAACATCCCAGTTGAATCAACGCAAGTAGTGTGGCACGCCCTAAATCAAAGTCGTAACTCAGCGCTTGGTAAATTGCGAGTTCGATAGTGGTCGCGGCAGGGCCGCCGCCCAGAGCCAGTACCGTCGCAAAGCTGGCAAAGCACAGCATGAAAATCAGCGCGCCTGTTGGCAACATCTGACGGCGTAAATAAGGCCACTCTAGAATGGTAAATTGCTGCCACTCATTAAACCCAAGTTGAGCGGCACTTTGGCGCTGCTCAATTGCAATATTTTCAAGGGATTGCAATAGCATTCGAGTGGCGAGCGGCATATTGAAAAAGATATGTGCTAATAAAATGCCACGCAGACCATAAGGGGAAAACTGATAGTCAACACCGAGCCATAGGCACAACTTTGCTAGCCATCCAGTTTGTCCATATACCGACAAAATACCGAAAACAGCGACGAGAACCGGCAAGACTAAGGTCATTGCACACAAGCGGAGCAATAGTGTTCTTCCCCAGAATCGTCGGCGATACAGAGCTCTTGCAAGAAAAATAGCGGGAATAATGGAGAAAATAGCGGAAAGCAATGCCTGCCAAAACGTAAAGCCGATGACATGCCATAAATAATCGTCGTCGATTATCTCGCTGAGGGAAATTTCAGGTGCGAAAAACCACAGCGCCCCAAAAGCGAGAAGGGCAACGACGATTAAAAGACCGGAGGCTATTGCCCCCGGTAATAAGGTTAAATTGATTAACGACTGACGGCGGTTTGCCATAAACGCGTCCATGTTTGACGTTCTTTAGCCACTTCCGCCGCACTAAATTGCAGGGATTTAGCAGGCAGTGGTAGCACGTTATACACTTCAGGCAACGGCATATCGATAACCGGATACATCCAGTTAGTAGTTGGTAATGTGCCTTGGAATTCAGGAGTTAACATAAACTGTAAGAACTGTTTTGCCAGCTCTGGCTGCGGGCTATGTTTCAATCTTGCCGCCACTTCGACTTGCATATAATGCCCTTCATCGAACAGCGCCGCTGCGTAGTTGTCTTTCTTATCATTTAAAATTTGGTAACCCGGCGAAGAGGTGTAGCTCAGGACAAAATCTCCTTCACCTTTTAAGAACAGCCCATAGGATTCACTCCAACCTTTGGTCACGGTCAGTGTTTTGGCTGCCATTTTCTTCCATGCATCAGCCGATTTATCGCCGTAGATTTTCTCAATCCACAACATCAACCCTAAACCTGGGGTGCTGGTGCGTGGATCTTGGTAAATGATTTTCCAATTATTTTTGCTATCAAGCAGTTCGTCCATACTTTTTGGCGGTTGCTTGATTTTATTGGTGTCATAGATAAAGGCGAAATAACCATAATCATAAGGAATGAATGTTTTGCTTGTCCATTCGATAGGTAATTTAAGCGCATCCGTTTTGATATCTGCAGGGGCAAATAAGCCGGTTTTTTCTGCGGAGTCGAGTAAGTTGTTATCTAACCCTAAGATAATGTCGGCTTTGCTTTTTTCCCCTTCCATACGTAGGCGATTCAGTAGTGCAACACCATCCCCTAGAGAAACCAGTTTTAACTCACATTCGCATTGTGCTTCGAAATTCTTTTTGATTTGCGGGCCTGGGCCCCATTCCGCAGCAAAGGAATCATAGGTATACACCGTCAACGTTGGTTTTTCGGCAGAGGCGAATGCAGCGAAACTTAAGGTGGTTAAAGCAATGAGTGAGGTAAAGAGTTTATTTTTAGTCATTTTAATTCCTGCGTAAATCATAAAAAAAACACAGGATTTGAGGAGGGACCGATACAATAATTTGTAGGCGGTAGCTCAAATCCCTACGCCGGTATTAGCCGGATCAGGTTCTACGGGTTATTTCTCAGCCCAAATGGCACCCCGTTGAGACGCAGACTATTGTAATTACTTCAGACATATCTGCAAACTGTATTGATATAGGTTTACCAGTTTGGGTATGTGTGAAACAATTAGGCATCTTTCAAATTTGGTTATTGAGGTAGTCTAGTGATCGATGATGATGGCTACCGCCCGAATGTAGGAATTGTAATTTGTAATCGGCAAGGTCAAGTCTTATGGGCTCGCCGTTATGGTCAGCATTCTTGGCAATTTCCTCAAGGTGGGATTAACCCGGGGGAGTCGCCAGAACAAGCGATGTATCGTGAGTTATACGAGGAAGTCGGACTACAGCGTAAAGATGTAAGGTTACTTGCATCTACCCGTAATTGGTTACGCTACAAATTACCTAAGCGTTTGGTGCGTTGGGATACAAAACCTGTTTGTATTGGACAGAAACAACGTTGGTTTTTACTTCAACTCCAATGTAATGACGCCGATATAAACGTGCAGCGCAGTAAATCGCCAGAATTTGACGGCTGGCGGTGGGTCAGTTATTGGTATCCTGTTAGGCAAGTGGTCTCTTTTAAGCGCGAAGTTTATCGCCGTGTGATGAAGGAATTCGCTCCCGTAGTTATGCCTTTGCAGGAACAGAAATTACCACAACGACCTGTTTTTAATAATCGTAGGCGCGGAGTTAAGTAAGCCTATGTTGACGCGTTTACGTGACATTGTCGAAAAGGTCGCGATGGCGACCAGTCTCACTCAAGCTCTTGAAGTTTTGGTCAACGAGACGTGCAAAGCGATGCGCACTGATGTGTGCTCGATTTACTTAGCCGATCATCCTCGCCAATGTTATTACCTAATGGCAACCCGCGGGCTGAAAAAGCCTAGCGGGATTGCTATTCGTTTAGGATTCGATGAAGGGGTTGTTGGCGCTGTCGGTCGGCAATCGGAAATGTTGAACCTTGCCGATATTCGCGAACACCCGCAATTCAAATATCTTCCCCAACTCAAAGAAGAGCAGCTCAAAGCCTTTCTCGGCGTGCCTGTCGTTTATCGACGCCAATTGCTGGGCGTGCTGGTGGTTCAACAGCGAGAAAAACGGTTATTCAGCGAAACCGAAGAGTCCTTTATGGTCACGCTATCGATGCAGTTAGCGGTGATATTATCCCAAGCGCAAACAAAAGGTATTTTCGGTCAATATCGCCAAAACCGTCTCAAAGCTATTCCTGTTTCTCAAGGAATTTCGATGGCTTATGGTTGGCAAGATACCTCTCAACCTTCTTTAGAGAATGTGTATCAAGCGACCACATTAAATATTGATGAAGAGCGTCAACGCTTGGTGATAGCGCTGGAAAGTGCGGCAGCAGAGTTTCGTCATATTAGTAAGCGGTTTATGGCGAGTTCATCGAAAGAAAGCGCGGCTATTTTCGACCTATATAACCACTTACTTAATGATCCCCAACTGAAAAAGCGGTTATTTACGGCGATCAATCAAGGCGCGGTGGCTGAGTGGGCGGTGAAAACCGTCATCGAAGATTACGCTTTGCAATTCTCACGTTTACGTGACCTCTATTTAAGAGAACGCGGCTCCGACCTTCGTACCTTAGGGCAGCGCTTATTATTTCATCTCGATGATTCACTGACACCAACCAGCCAATGGCCAGATCGTTTTATCTTAGTGGCTGATGAGCTAAGTGCGAGCGTTCTTGCAGAATTACCACTTGAACAATTAGCGGGTGTGATTGTGCGCGATGGTGCAACGCACTCTCACTCTGCGATTTTGATCCGAGCGATGGGGATCCCCGCGATTATGGGGGCGGATATTGAGCCTTCTTTATTACATAATCGCCATCTGATTTTGGATGGTTATCGTGGCGAAGTGTTTATTGAGCCGGAAAACTTCATCGCTCAGGAATACCAGCAAATTATTGAAGAAGAAAATGTGCTTAGCAGATTAGCGGAAGGCTCACTTTCTCAAGATGCAGTACTCAAAAACGGTGAGCATGTGGATATTTGCCTCAATGCCGGATTGAGCCCTCGCTATGAACAGCAAATTCATGATGGGGTGGATGGTGTTGGACTCTACCGAACCGAACTGCCATTTATGCTGCACAACGGTTTCCCATCTGAGGATGAACAGAAGCAGTTATATCGGGATGTACTGCAACTTTTTGCAACGAAACCTGTGGTATTAAGAACTTTAGATATCGGCGCAGACAAGCAACTGCCTTATATGCCGATCAGCGAGGAAAATCCTTGCTTAGGATGGCGCGGGATCCGCGTGATGCTGGATCAACCTGAAATATTTTTGATCCAACTGCGCTCTATGCTGAGAGCTAACCAAGATACGGGCAATTTACGTATTTTATTGCCGATGATCACTAGCATTAATGAAGTGGATGAAGCTATCGGGCTGATTAATCGCGCCAGAAATGAAGTGAGTCAACAACTCGGAAAATCGATTAATTTACCTCCAATTGGCGTGATGTTGGAAGTACCTTCACTCCTGTTTTTGCTGCCAGAGTTAAAGCAGCGAGTTGATTTTATTTCGATAGGTACCAACGACTTTACACAATATTTACTCGCCGTCGACCGTAATAACACTCATGTGGCGGCGCTCTATGATAATCTGCACCCTGCGGTGGTGCGTTTTCTATCCATGGTACATATGGAATGTCAGCGTATAGGTTTGCCGATTAGTGTGTGCGGTGAAATGGCGGGGCAACCATTAAGCGCTATGGTGCTGATTGCATTGGGTTATCGTAGTTTGAGTATGAGTGGGCGCAGTGTTCCTCGCATGAAATATTTAATTCGTCAGCTTGATCCTCAATTGATGGCTGAGTTAGTACCTGATTTGCTCAGTGCAGAAACCAGCGAAAATGTCCGGCATAAGATCAGCGAGTTTATGGAAAGAAATGGACTTGGTGGTTTTGTGCGTGGCGGGATCTAGTTTGATCTTCTATGTTATTAATATGTAATTATATGCGGACAATAACCTCGTGTTATTATGCGGCATAATTTTTGACTCAATTATTTTAAAGTGGGGAACGATGAGTAACAGCTACTTAGCATTTCCGGAAATTGATCCCGTAATGTTCTCGATTGGCCCAGTCTCTTTGCACTGGTATGGTTTTATGTACCTTGTCGGATTCGTTTTTGCGCTATGGCTAGCAGGGCGTCGCGCCTCTAAGCCAAACAGCGGTTGGACAAAAAATGAAGTCGAGAACTTGTTGTACATTGGCTTTGTCGGTGTATTTGTGGGTGGACGACTTGGCTATGTTTTCTTCTATAACTTGCCTGTTTTCTTAGATGACCCTCTGTATCTGTTCAAGGTATGGGATGGCGGGATGTCCTTCCATGGCGGTTTGATTGGGGTTATCTGTGCCATGATGTGGTTCGCCTATCGCACGAAACGCCGTTTCTTACAAGTTTCTGATTTTGTTGCACCTTTGATTCCTTTTGGTCTTGGAATGGGGCGTATCGGTAACTTTATTAATGGCGAATTATGGGGGCGCGTTACCCTAGATACACCATGGGCATTTTTATTTCCTCACTCAAGAAGTGAAGATATCCAACTTGCGGCACAAGATCCGTCTCTGTTGCCTATTCTCGAGCAGTACGGTGTATTGCCAAGACACCCATCCCAGCTGTATGAAATGGTTTTAGAAGGTATCGTTTTATTCCTGATATTGAATTTATTTGTACGTAAACCTCGTCCAATGGGTAGCGTATCGGGTCTGTTCCTTATCGGTTATGGGGCATTCCGTATTATCGTTGAATTCTTCAGACAGCCAGATGCGCAGTTAGGTTTATTCGGTGGCATCAGTATGGGGCAAATCCTCTCGATTCCGATGATTATTATCGGTGTATTGATGATTATCTGGGCTTACAAATACGGTAAAAATATCCCTGCCCATAAGCCTGCTAAAAGCGTTGATAGTAAGTAGCGTTGATAAAAAATAGCGCAGATAGCAAGTAGCGTATATAGCTAGTCACGTAGGCAGTAAATAACGTAGACAGCAAATAACGCAGACAGTAAATCACGTTAATAAGCAGTAAATTAAGTCATTTTCGGTTTGTGTTATTGAGGGATATTCGATAGCACAAACCGCCTGTATTTCGGAGTAAGAGAGCCACTATGAAGCCGTATCTTGAGTTATGCCAACGTATTATCGATGAAGGTCAATGGGTTGAAAATAAGCGCACTGGTGTCCGCTGTTTAACCGTGATTAATGCCGATCTCGAATATGATGTGGGCAACAATCAATTTCCTTTAATTACAACGCGCAAAAGCTTTTATAAAGCCGCTATTGCCGAGTTATTAGGGTACTTACGTGGCTATGATAATGCAGCGCAGTTCCGTGAAATTGGTTGTAACACTTGGAATGCCAATGCTAATGAAAACCAAGCATGGTTAGATAACCCGCATCGTAAAGGTGAAGATGATATGGGGCGCGTTTATGGCGTCCAAGGCCGATCATGGCAGCGTCCTGATGGCTCTCATCTTGACCAATTAAAGAAAGTGGTTAATAACCTGAAAAACGGCATTGATGACCGCGCCGAAATTGTGACTTTCTATAACCCTGGAGAGTTCGAAATGGGCTGCTTACGTCCTTGTATGCACACCCATACGTTTTCACTACTTGGCGATACGCTGCATTTAACCTCTTATCAACGTAGCTGCGATGTGCCTCTTGGTCTCAACTTCAATCAGGTCCAATGCTTTGTTTTACTGGCTTTAATGGCGCGTATTACGGGTCATAAAGCAGGTAAGGCTTATCATAAAATTGTGAATGCACATATTTATGAAAATCAACTGCCTTTAATGCGTGATGTTCAATTAAAACGTGAACCATACCCATCTCCAAGCTTAACGATTAACCCTGCAATTAAATCATTGGAAGATCTTGAAACGTGGGTAACAACTGATGATTTCACCTTAGACGATTATCAGTGCCACGAAGCAATAAAATATCCATTTACGGTCTAATGAGGGTGGATTGATATAAAGGCATAGATACGCATAGACCTTGTAAATAATACGGTTTATGCCTTTATTTTGTATTATCTTTACAGCTCACTCGATTTTCTAAGTTGCTCCATACCTTTACATCCCTGTTAATTCTTACTCTCTTTCACCCTTATTACTTCCGCTATTTCCCATTTTCGCCTTATCCCCGAAAGCTATTCTGACCTGTCTCCCTTATTTTTGGGGAACACTTTTTTATCTTTACGATTAATTTTGCGAAGCCGTTTCCAAAAGCATTCAAGGAAAATGCAAAAGTGACATTTTGCTGGGAAGCGCTACGAAGAATGGTAAATGAAGACTGTTGGGCTGAGAAGTTTTCATCCAAGCTCCCCGTAGATAACGGTTGAGAGAGATAAAGAAATGCCAGAACAGACAAATTTGGTACATGGAAAAATAAAGTGGCTAAAGTACAACATTGATGAGCAGGGATTCACTTTAATTGAAATACTGGTTGTTCTGTTTCTGTGCTCAATTGTTGCTCTGCCTGCGTTTTATCAATGGCAACAGCAAGTGAAACGGCTACAACTTATTGATGCTGCTAGGCAAACTGCCGAATTTATCTACAGTAATCTAATGGAAGGCATTTATTTAAATCAGCACCGTATTATGACAGTAAGTTTCGCATCAAAAGAGTGGCATTTAGTGGTTACGGATGCAGATACAGCGCAACAAATTAGCCAATTTAAGGGGGAAAAATTTGAGCGTATTGAGCTCAAGCATGCGTCTAGACAATCGATTCACTTTTACGGTAGGCAAGGGACAAGTAGCCCTTTTCGAATTGAGCTCAACAATGAAAGTGACCAAATATCCGTGATTATTTCATCTGCGGGTCGGGTTCGCAGTTGCAGCCCTCAAATATTAGCAGGCGTGCCCAAATGTTGAGTCACACTAAAAAGCATAAAGTAGAAAAAGGTTTCTCTTTGCTAGAAACACTGATTGCGATGCTAATTGGTTGTCTAGTCTGCATTGCAGCGATGAATACGATCCCCGTGTTATTTAAGCAACTATTTCAGGCTTTTTTTCAATATCAATTGGATAGAGAGGTCAGGCAGGTGTTGATTAATATGGAAAAAGATTTTCGTCGAATTGGTCATTGCAGCCAGTCACCTTCCAAACCTCATTGTGAAGGAAAGGCAATTACCATCAGCTCTAAGTTCCTAAGTCGTCAGGCTAACTCCTGCATTATTTTTGCCTATGACCAAGATTTATCTGGGGGATGGGTTATAGGGCCAAGTCATTCATTACAGTCCGATTTCTTTGGATTCAGGCTACATGACAATAAGCTGGAATCTAACCGTAATGTGACAAATTGCGATGGTACCCGTTGGCACTCGTTGTTTGACCCGAACATGGTGAAAGTTAATAAACTGACCTTTGATTGGCGGCCTGCAACAAAAGTTTTAGACATGTCGATGACAGTTGAAAGCATTTTATTGCCAAATAGAACGTTTGATTATCATTCCTCCGTGATGTTAAGGAATGTGCCATGAGGGAAACAAATGCGCAGCGAGGCAATATTGCCTTAGTCATGGTGATGGTGCTAATGAGTGTCGGGCTTATCTTGCTGAAAGCACTAAATTATTACCAAGCGCGGGCTAGCCATGAATTAAGCCGCGAAGAAAAATACTATCAATCATTCAATTTGGCAGAATCAGCATTGTCATGGGGGCTCGCTCAACATTGGAAATTAAAGGCAGAAAAAGCGAGCCCTTGGGTATGTCAACGAGAAACAAATCACGGGTGGGTGAGTTGCCTTAAGCATTATAAAAATAACCAATTCATTTTATCGGGTAAAGGTGAATTATCGAAAAACCAATCGCTAACGGTATATCGATGGGTTGTGCCGATATGGAATGAAGGGCGCTTACAAGCGCGAGAAAATGGCTGGATTGATTATTGTCCTGTGGCGATTAAAGGATTTTGCCAATGAAGAATTCACAGCAAGGATTTGCGCTGGTAGAGTCGATGATTGCGGTGGTTGTTTTTGCTATCTTGCTGATAGCTCTGCTAAACTACAGCCAATATATCGCTTTGAATTTTAATCAAATATACCAAGGTTCACAGGCAGTTCGGTCTCTACATGGTACTTTAGAAGGCAAACGCTCTTCTAATGATAAAGTTCCATTGGAAATAGGGTATCAGCCCCAGAGAGAACAGATAAAAATCGTGCATTCTACAATCCTTGGGAACTGTAGTGAATCTAAGGTGTCCTTGTTAGTGGGCGGGAAACTGTATTCGATAAGTCGCTGGATGTGTGCAAAAGGAGAGAGTCATGTTTCAGGTTTATCATTCTAACCAATTAGATCTACTCAAAGAGCTAATTGCACACTTAATGGAGAATGACCCGCTATCTCATCCTTTTGAGCAAGAAATTGTATTAGTACAAAGCCCCGGTATGTCTCAATGGCTACAGATAGAGCTTGCTAAACGCTTTGGAATAGCCGCCAATATTAACTACCCATTACCTGCTACGTTTATCTGGGATATGTTCCGTCGAGTACTTCCAGATATTCCTAAAGAGAGCGCTTACACTAAACAAGCGATGACATGGAAGTTAATGACAATTTTACCCAATGTCATTAATGAAGCTGAGTTTGAGCCTCTACGTCACTATCTGCAAGACGATTCAGACAAGCGTAAATTGCACCAATTATCAGGGCGAATTGCCGATTTATTTGACCAATATTTGGTTTACCGACCGGAGTGGATTGCTCTGTGGCAACGTAATGAGTTGATTGATGGGCTCAGTGAAAATCAATTGTGGCAAAAAAGATTATGGCTATGTTTGGTGGAATATACAGAGCAGCTGGGTCAATCGCCTTGGCATCGAGCAAACCTATATCAGAGTTTTATCGATAAGCTTAAAGTATCGCCAGAGTTAGCTAAAAATTTACCATCGCGCCTATTTATTTGTGGTATTTCCTCGTTACCGCCTGTGTATTTACAAGCGCTTAATGCAATTGCCGAACACTCAGATATCCATTTAATGTTTACCAATCCATGTCGCTATTACTGGGGAGACATTCAAAGCAGTGCCTTTTTAGCGCGATTACAGCAACGAAAATTGCGCCACTATTTGGATAAGCACGAAATTTCCCGTTTTAAAATTGATGAGCACGCTATCAACTTATTTAATGCTGAAGGTGAACAAAATTTAGCAAACCCACTGTTAGCATCGTGGGGCAAGCTTGGTCGGGATAACTTATATTTTATTTCTCAAATTGAAGCCGCCAATGAAGTCTCTGCCTTTGTTGATAATGGGCGAAATAACCTTCTCGAAAATTTACAGCAAGATATTCTCGATCTTGAAAATCACGCACAGCTAGGCGTGACATTAGATGAGTATGAAAGTAGCTCACTGAAGCGCTCACTCCATCCAAGCGATCAATCTGTGACATTTCATTCATGTCATAGTGCTCAGCGTGAAGTTGAAGTTTTGCAGGATCGCTTATTGGCTCTATTTGAAGAAGATCCTACATTAACCCCCCGTGATGTGATTGTCATGGTCGCTGACATCGACAGTTATGCGCCTTATATTCAAGCTGTGTTCGGTAACACTAGCTCATCACACTATATTCCATTCTCTATTTCAGATAGAAAGGCACTACAAGCCCATCCAATCTTACAAGCTTTTATTATGTTATTGGATTTGCCTCAAAGCCGCTTTTCAACGGAGCAAGTACTAGCGTTATTAGAAGTTTCAGCGTTTGCCGCGCGTTTTGATATTGATGAAAGTGAACTGAGTTTATTAAGGCGCTGGGTCAATGAATCCGGTATTCGTTGGGGGCTTGATGACGATAACGTACGATCACTATCTTTACCCGTTATTGGGCAAAATACGTGGCAGTTTGGTTTAAGCCGAATGTTACTTGGCTATGCGATGGATAGCCGTAATGGCCCTTGGAATGGCGTGCTTCCGTATGATGAATGCAGTGGGCTCGCAGCTCAATTGGCAGGCAAATTAGCATTACTCATCGATACACTTAGAGAATGGCGAACACGCTTAGAGCAAGAACGTACACTCGATGAGTGGAAGGAGATCTGCCAGCAATTAATTGATAGCTGCTTCAAAGTCGATAGTGAAACTGAAATCGTCTTAACCTTACTCACGACACAATGGCATAAAATTATTGAAAATGCCCTGACTGCCAATTACCAAGAAGCCATCCCATTACGTTTAATTCGTGACGAGCTATCGGTTTGCTTTGACGACGAAAAAATCAGCCAGCGTTTTCTTGCTGGCGCAGTGAATTTCTGCACGCTAATGCCAATGCGTTCTGTACCGTTTAAAGTAGTTTGTTTACTGGGTATGAACGATGGTGCATATCCACGTAATGTACCGCCCCTCGGGTTTGATTTAATGGCAGAAAAAGTCCAGCGAGGGGATAGAAAGCGCCGTGATGATGACCGATATCTATTCTTAGAAGCATTAAATTCAGCGACGAAGCGACTCTATATTAGCTACATTGGACGTTCAATTCGAGATAACCAAGAGTGCAATCCATCGGTGCTAGTCACTGAATTATTGGAGTATATCTGTCAGAGTTTCTGCTTACAGGACGATCAATCATTGAATATCGATGAAAGTTCACTGCGGCTAAAACAGTATTTAGTCACTGAGCATAATCGAGTGCCATTTGCGAAAGAAAACTTTATCCCTAACACGCTTTATCAAAGCTTCGCACAAGAGTGGCTGCCAGCCGCAAAAAGCGCAGAGCAAGCGGCTAAGTCGTTTACGTCAGTATTAGAACAACGAGAACCTATTACAGAGTTATCGTTAGAACAGATTTTACGTTTTTATCGACACCCTATACGTGGCTTTTTTCAACAACGCTTAAAAGTGCATTTTTCAATTGAAGAGACTGAACTTCCAGAGGAAGAGCCATTTGTATTGGGGGGATTGCAACGCTATAAAATCAATGACCAAGTATTAGATTTATTAGTCAAAGATGAAGATCCAAATCCCCTTTATCATGCATTAAAAGCCTCGGGGCAATTACCCGCCAAACAATTTGGCCAGCTATTTTGGGAGAAGCAATTGAATGATATTGCTCCATTAGCTGAAAAAGTGAAAGAGTACGGCGATCGACGTGTCGATTATCCGATTGAGTGTGAAATACATGAGATCAAAATTACAGGCTTATTGCGAAATGTTCACGAGTCAGGAATATTGCGTTATCGACCCGCTTATCTTACTGCCAATGATGGCGTGCATTTATGGATAGAACATTTGTTTTTTAATGCGTTTGTTCGTGAAGGTGAAAGCATCGCATTAGGGCGAGAAAACAGTGTTTGGCATTTTTCTGCCATATCCTCAGAGTATGCAAAAGTACACTTGAATACGCTTATTGAAGGGTATTGTGAAGGAATGAATACGCCACTAATTCTGCTAAACCAGAGTGGTTGGAATTGGATTTCGGCGTGTTTTGATAAAAAAACAAAGGAATATGACTTTACGTCGGAAGATGTGCAGCAAAAGGCGTTATCGGCGCTACTGCAAAGCCTACAAGGAAGCCAAATGAAAGTGGGTGAAATGGAAGATGATTATGTATTGAGAGCTTGCAGAAGCATAAATAGTTCATTGATTGAATCGCTGCTGAGTAATACTCGGCGCTTCTTACTGCCGATGGCAGAGTACTTAAAATAAGGGAGAGCATCTAAGAATGTTACGATTATCGAAACATATCGCTCATTTATTCTTGTTATCACTACTGTTTGTCGGTAGTGCCATTGCTGCGCAGCCACTTTGGCAAGTTTTGCCAGAGACTATCAATAAAAGCGTCAGTGATCCTCGAGAATATAAAGCAATCAAACTTAATAACGATATGACTGTTTTACTGGTTTCAGACCCTAAAGCAACTAAGTCGTTAGCGGCAGTTGCATTACCCGTAGGGAGTATTGAAAACCCGAATAGCCAGTTAGGGCTTGCTCATTACTTAGAGCACATGGTGTTAATGGGTTCTAAAAAATACCCTGAGCCAAGTAGCTTCTCTGAGTTTTTACAAAAACACGGCGGAAGCCATAACGCCAGTACGGCACCACATCGCACCGCCTACTATTTTGAAGTTGAAAATGGAGCTCTTGAGGCTGCTACTGATAGACTAGCGGATGCGCTCGCTGAGCCGTTACTTGACCCCGTGAATGCAGACAAAGAACGTAATGCTGTCAACGCTGAACTCACCATGGCTCGTGCTCGTGATGGTATGCGTATTTGGCAAATTCGTTCTGAAACGCTAAACCCTGCCCATCCAAACTCTCGCTTTGCAGGTGGAAATCTGGAAACGTTGAAGGACAAACCCAATAGCAAGCTCCAAGATGAGTTAGTGAGTTTCTATAAACGTTATTACTCTGCAAACTTAATGAATGGCGTATTGTATGGTGACCAATCTATTGAACAATTAGCGAAAATTGCCAATGAAACCTTTGGACGTATTCCTAATTTTAATGCGTCAGTACCAGCGGTTACGATCCCCGCAGTGACGGATAAAGAAAAGGGGATTGTGATCCACTATGTTCCCTCTCAGCCACAAAAAGCATTGCAAATCGAATTTAGCATCAAAAACAATATGGTCGATTTTCGTAGCAAGAGTGATGAATACATCGGCTACTTAATTGGAAATCGTAGTCCGGGAACGTTATCTGATTGGCTTATTTCTCAAGGATTAGCAGAAGGTATCAGCGCATCTGCGTCACCAAATGCTGATCGTAACTATGGCTCATTTTCTATCTATGTCACGTTAACGGACAAAGGGTTAGCAGAGCGTGATCAAGTTATCGCAGCTATTTTTGCTTATATTGATTTGATTAAAAAACAAGGCGTTAACCAAGATTATTTTGATGAAATAGCCAAAGTGCTCAATCTATCATTTCGTTATGGTTCCATTGTTAGAGACATGAACTATATCGAATGGCTTTCTGACCAAATGATCACTATGCCTGTTAATCACGTTCTAGATTCTGATTATGTTGCAGATAAATATAATCCTGCAGCGATAAAACAGAGACTTTCTGAACTGACAGCGAAAAATGCACGTATTTGGTTTATTAGCCCGAACGAACCGAGTAATAAAAAAGCTTACTTTGTCGATGCGCCTTACCAAGTCGATAAAATCAGTGAAAAACAGTTCATGGAATGGGCTGGTTTAGAGTCAAAAATGACTTTTAAATTACCAAAATTAAACCCTTATATTCCCGATAACTTATCCCTGATTAAAACGGATAAAGCGTATAAACATCCTGAAATGGTTTATCAGGAAGGGAATACACGTGTGCTGTATATGCCAAGTCAGTATTTTGCTGATGAGCCGAAGGCAAGTATTACGTTAGACCTGCGCTATAACGATCAAGACAAAACAGCAAAATCACAAGTCACTGGTTCTTTATTGCAATATATTTCATCGTTAAAAATGGATGAATTACAGTATCAAGCTTCCGTGGCAGGGATGTCCGTCTCCGTCTCTCAAGGGGTTGGGTTACAATTAAATGCGAGCGGTTATACTCAGCATTTATCGGAGCTGTTTTTATCCATGACCAAGGAATATTTAAGTTTTGAGCCAACAGAAAGAGAGCTGGTTCAGGCTAAATCTTGGTACAAAGAACAAATCGAAGTGGCAAACAATGCGAAAGCATACGAGCTAGCCATGCAGCCATTGCAGCGCCTTAACAGTGTTCCTTATTTTGAACAGGAGCAACGGTTAGCCGCTTTAGACACTATCACTTTGAAGGATATAACTGACTACCGTAATTCCGTCGTTGAAGGTGCCGCCTTACAAGCATTAGTTGTGGGTAATATTACTCAGCAGCAAAGTGTTCAAACTATCCAAGACGTCAGTAAGCTGTTAAAGAGCAAGGGTAAAAATTGGTGGAGTGGTGACATCGTTGTGGTGAATAAAACCTATCTGGCAGATTTCCATAAGCAAGGTAATAGCAGTGATAACGCATTGGCTGAGTTATTTATTCCTGATGGTTATGACCGTATCGATGGTGCGGTTCTGTCTGGTATTTTATCTAAAATTGTTCAGCCATGGTTTTACGACCAATTACGAACCAATGAGCAATTAGGTTATGCCGTATTTGCTTTCAAGGTGGGGCTTGGTGATCAGTGGGGTATTGGCTTCTTGCTGCAAAGTAATGCTAAAACACCAGATTATCTCAATACTCGCTATCAAGATTTCTATAAAGTCACTCTGGATAAGCTGAAAAAATTGCCTTCTGCTGAGTTTGAGCAATATAAACAATCCATTATTACGGAAATGAAACAGCCGCCACAAACATTCTATGAAGAAGTGGGGCGCTATGGTTCCGATTTTTCTCGTAATATTTTCAGTTTTGACTCTCGAGATAAAGTGTTAGCGAGACTAGAGACTGCCACTCAAGCTGAAGTGATTGCGTATTATGAAAATGCGGTTTTAAAACACCAAGGTTTAGCAATGGCATCTCAAGTGATTGGTCAGGGTGTTGATGAAAAATCAGGGTATGCAAAACTGAAAAACTGGGTGTTGTACCCACAAGCTTCAGATCTTCAGAAGATGTTACCTATCAAGGAAAATGTTGAGTGAATAAGGTGCAGATGAGTTCCCAATTGTTAGATGCTTATACACTTCCATTACGTGGACAGCGGTTAATTGAAGCATCGGCTGGTACAGGCAAAACCTATACGATAGGGATCCTCTATCTGCGCCTATTATTAGGTTTAGGGGATGAAAATGCATTCCCTAGACCTTTAAGTGTTGAAGAAATTCTAGTTGTGACCTTTACTGAGGCTGCGACCAATGAATTACGTGGGCGTATTCGTGAGCGTATTCATAAGATGCGCTTGGCGTGTTTACGAAATGGCTTGGGATTTGAATCGGAACCAGAATATCTCACACTGTTAACAGAATTACCGAGTGAAGAACAACGCGCTTTTGCGGCGAATTGGCTATTAGCTGCTGAGCGTCAAATGGATGAAGCGGCTATTTACACCATTCATGGTTTTTGCCAACGAATGTTAGCGCACAATGCGTTTGAATCAGGCATTTTGTTTGAGCAAACCATGATCCAAGATGAATTTCCTATCCAGAAACAAGCCTGTGCGGATTTTTGGCGTCGTCATTTTTATCCTCTGGATTATTCTATGACTAAAGTGGTTCATGCCGAGTGGAATGGACCTGAAGCACTATTGAATGACATTAAGCCATTCTTACAAGGGGATATTCCCGCCATTATCAATCAGCCGGAATTACTCGAAACCCTTGAAGAGCGCCATCAACGTTTGGTTGGTTTAATTCAAAATGTAAAAGACGTATGGGCCGAGAATGTCGCTGATTTTGAAAAGCTAATCTCGGAGTCTGATGTAGACAAACGTAGCTACAGCGCGCGTTATTTACCAACTTGGTTAGAAAAAATAATCGAGTGGGCGAAGAAAAGCACCGATGATTATCAATTACCAAGAGATATTTTAGAGCGTTTTGCTCAATCTCGATTAGATGAAAAATCCAAAAGCGGTTCGGGGCCTTCCCATTCTGTTTTCAGATTAGTGGATGAATTGCTTGCCCAGGCGCTGACGATTAAAGATTTAATTATCCCGCAGGCGATTAGTGAAGTACGCCAAACTATCGCTAATGAAAAGCAAACGCGCGGTGAATTAGGGTTTGATGATTTGCTAACTCGACTGGATAGAGCGCTGCATCAAGACGGTGGGGCATTACTTGCCGAAGCGATTGCTAAGCGCTTCCCTGTAGCGATGATTGATGAGTTTCAAGATACTGACCCGCAGCAATATCGTATTTTTCAGCGTATTTATAGGGAAACTGAAGACACTGCATTGCTGTTTATCGGAGACCCGAAACAAGCCATTTATGCATTCCGTGGTGCAGATATCTTCACGTATATTGCGGCGAAAAAGCAAGTTAGTGCTCACTATACGTTAGAGACAAACTATCGCTCATCACAGAGTATGGTTGAGGCGGTTAATCAGGTTTTTCACCATGCTGAAAACCCATTTATTTTTGAGCAAATCCCATTTCAAAGCGTTAATTTTGCGGCTCATAATCGCCACAAAAAACTGATCCATGACGGAAAAGAAGTGAAAGCGCTCACTTTCTGGCAGCAGCAAGCTGAAGCTGTTTCCGTTTCTGAATATGAACAAGCCCTTGCGCAGCAATGTGCAGCACAAATAGGACGATATCTTGCTGGTGGTTTGAAAGGGACCACTTACTTTGAAAATAAGCAGCAGCAAACGCCTGTAGAAGCTTCGGATATCACCGTATTAGTGCGCAGTCGTCGTGAGGCGATATTGATCCGTGATGCGCTAAATCAACTGAATATCCCATCGGTATTCCAATCAAATCGAGAAAGCGTGTTTGCGACCCAAGAAGCTAAAGAGGTTCTCTGGCTATTATTGGCAGTATTAACACCAGAAAAAGAACGGGTGTTGCGAAGCGCCTTAGCGACGGGGTTATTAGGCTTAACGGCGGAAGATATTGATAACCTAAATTACGATGAAAAAGCGTGGGAAAACTTAGTTGATGAGTTTGCTCACTATGCTGTAATTTGGCGTAAACGCGGTGTTTTACCGATGTTACGTGGGATTATGTCCAAGCGACATATCGCTGAAACCTTGCTGTCGGGTTCTGAAGGTGAACGCCGTTTGATGGATCTCATGCATATCGGTGAATTACTGCAAGAGATGTCTCTCCAACTTGAAGGTGAGCACACACTAACTCGTTGGTTAGCGCAGCAGATTGCTCACCCAGACCATCAATCAGATGCACAACAGATGCGCCTTGAAAGTGATAGACATTTGGTGCAAATCAGCACCATACATAAGTCTAAAGGGCTGGAATATAAAATTGTCTGGTTGCCGTTTGCGAGTAACTTTTTGCCTCAATCAAAAGGCCTGTTTCATGACCGTGATGATTACGTTACGAAGCTCGACCTTGATGACTCACAAGAGTATGTCGAACTAGCGGATGAAGAACGTTTAGCTGAGGATTTACGCTTACTTTACGTGGCACTCACTCGCGCTATTTATCACTGTAGTGTCGGAGTGGCTCCGCTTATCAAGGGCAATCGTAAAAAAGCAGGTAATACGGATTTGCACCTATCCGCGCTGGGGTATTTGCTGCAAAAAGGCCAAGAAGGTGACAGTGTTTTACTTAGCAGTATGCTCGACGCGCTCAGTAATGATGTGATTGATGTGCAACCGATAGATCTCCCTGAAATGGTAAAACTGGATTTAGCTAAAGAGGCCAGTGATGAATTATCAGCAAGAGCGGTTTCTCGGCACTTTGATGATAGCTGGCGTGTAACAAGCTATTCCGGTCTGAGTTATAGCACCTCCCATGGAGAAGAAGAGCAAACCTTATCTGCTGAGCAATTTGCTAACTCATTAGCTCCTAAGATGGATATTGAAGTCAGTCATGATGTTGAGGTGCAAGAAACACAAGAAAATACACTGACTCCGCACCAATTCCCTAAAGGTGCTGCGCCAGGCACATTTTTACATAGTTTGATGGAAGAAATTGATTTTTCAGGTGACATTTCATCCGAATGGCTAGAAGAAAAATTACAAGTAGCAGGCTTTGATACTCAATGGGTTTCTATGTTACAAGGCTGGTTGAATGCCATTCTTAATATACCGTTAGCTGATGATGGGCTCTGTTTGTCGGCTATTCCAGCTCAAGATAGGCTGGATGAAATGCAGTTTTATTTACCGATTGATAGCTTGCTCAATGCAAAGGAGGTTGATCGTGTTACTCACAAGTATGACCCTCTATCAAAACATTGCCCCCCTCTGAGCTTTGAGCAAGTACAAGGTATTTTAAAAGGTTTTATCGACTTAACTTTTTGCTGGAAAGGGAAGTTTTATTTGTTGGATTATAAGTCCAACTATTTAGGTGAAGATGCCTCTTATTACACTCAAGAGGCAATGGCTGAAGCGATGATTGACCATCGATATGATCTGCAATATCAGATTTATTCGCTGGCATTACACCGTTTTTTACAACAGAGGATGCCAAATTACGATTATGAAACTCATTTTGGCGGCGTTTATTATCTCTTTTTACGGGGAACTGAACGCATAGATTCTCAAAATGGCATCTTCTTTTATCGACCAACAATTGAATTTATCAGTGAGTTTGATGCGCTATTTCATGATGCTCAATCTAAGGAGCCACAATGATGAAAGCGTTATTTAATCAAGCTATTGAAGCGCGTATATTCACGCCTCTTGATGTGCAATTCGCCTATAACGTTGCGAATGAAGATAACCCGATTTTATTGGTAGTAGCAGCGCTGCTTAGTGCAGAAACTATGTCTGGACATGTTTGCTTATCGTTGGAGGATATTCTCCCTGACGTGCTATTTATGGGAAGACATCCTGAGTTTACGGCGCAATTATGGCAAATGATTGGAGAACCAAATCAAGCCGCTATCAGAGCTGCATTATTATCCAGTGAATCCGTGTGTGAAGTTGAGGGAGGGTCTGTTGCTCCATTGCTGCTATCAGGTGATTTCCTTTATTTCCAGCGTATGTGGCAATACGAGCAGTGCGTAGCTCACTTCTTTTCAGAAACTGAATTAGCCGATGTTAGGAATAATAATATTGTTAATGATTCGAAAATTCAGCCGATTTTAACGGAGCTTTTCCCTGAATCAACGCAGATAGATTGGCAAAAAATTGCCGCTGCTATTGCGTTAACTAGCCGAGTCTCGGTTATTTCAGGGGGACCTGGAACGGGGAAAACGACGACGGTCGCGAAAATTTTAGCGGCGCTGATTAAGTTAGGCCATCAACAGCAACATCGTTTGCGTATTGAATTAGCCGCCCCAACAGGTAAAGCTGCCGCTCGTTTAACCGAGTCATTAGGGTATGCGATGAAACAGCTGCCGCTAAATGACGATGAGCGTGAATCACTCCCCTCTCAAGCCAAAACATTGCACCGATTATTAGGGGCTCAGCCTGAAAGCCAGCAGTTTCGTTATCACCGTGATAATCCGCTAGCACTTGATATCTTGATTGTTGACGAAGCTTCCATGGTGGATTTACCCATGATGGGTAAGCTCATTGAAGCACTGCCTGATTCAGCTAAATTGATATTTTTAGGTGATAAAGATCAGCTCGCTTCTGTTGAAGCGGGGGCGGTTTTAGGGGATATCTGCCGTTTCGCGAATAAAGGCTATAGCCCTGAGCGAGCCGCTCAGCTGGAGCGATTGGCAGGATGCTCATTAAGTGAATTTACTTCAAATAAAGGGCCTGCTATCCGTGATAGTTTATGTCTATTAAGACACAGTTATCGTTTTTCTGCGGATTCAGGAATTGGCCAGCTGGCTTTCGCTGTCAATGCCGGAAATGTGAAAAGGGTGGATGATATTCTTACGCAGGGTTTCACGGATATTCATAACTATATTCCTAACGCTATGCCAGATAACGAAAACGATGCTGAAGCTGAAATTAGTGAAAGCTACGCTAACATGTTATTAGATGCTGTAGGGTTCTATCAGCACTATCTACTAGCCGTTAAAGCAAGAGAAAATCCTGCCGATGTCCTACATAAATTTAATCAATACCGTCTACTTGCCGCATTGAGGGAAGGGGCTTACGGGGTTTCTGGTTTAAATGACAAACTTGAAAAATTACTCCATCGCCAAGGGTTAATTACAAAACCGTATAACTTGCAGCATAAGCATTATGTTGGAAGGCCGGTCATGATCAGCCGTAATGATAGCGCACTAGGCCTCTTTAATGGCGATATTGGTATTATCTTGTTAGATGAAGAGCGGCAAATGAGAGCTTATTTCCAGTTTCCTGATGGCTCCATTCGTGGGATCCAACCCAATCGACTGCCAACACATGAAACGGCTTACGTGATGACGGTTCATAAATCTCAAGGTTCAGAGTTTGCTCATACCGCCTTGGTTCTACCTTATGTATATTCGCCCGTAATCACTCGAGAGCTCGTCTATACCGCGATGACACGAGCTAAAAATGAACTTTCATTGTATGGCAGCAAAAAAGTGTTACGCCGTGCGATAGAAACACCGACTAAACGCCGTAGTGGCTTAGCGCTACAGTTTGAACACTACGGTTTGAGCAGTTAAATTAATTCCTAGACATTTAAGGTACCAATATGGAAAACCAGCAACAAATGACCGCCGTGACAGTAACATTGAATGCCAAAATTGATCCTGCTCGCCGTGCAGATTTGGAAGATGCATTTGATCAAGCCATGGAAAAATTAGGTAAAGAAGGGCAAATCCAAGTTAGTGGTGGTGGTACCCAATTAGCTGAAAATGGCGAAGTTGCTGAGTGTGATATTGAATTGGCACTAAGTGATGCAAGTGATGAGAATATCAGCCTGATTATTCAAATGTTTTCGGCGATGTTAGCCCCTAAAGGTTCCCGCTTAACTATTCATGGTGAAGACGTTCAAATCGATTTTGGAGCGGATGAAGGGTTGGCGATTTATTTCAATGGCACAGATTTAGCTGATGAAGTCTATGAAAATAATGATATTAACGATCTTTTTGATCAGCTTGATGAAGCGGTTGAAGATATCGGTGGGATCCACGGTGTTTGGGATGGCCCAACAGAAACCGCATTCTATTTTTACGGTACCTCTTTTGCTGAAATGGAAGCGATTTTACGTCCACTGTTAGAGCAAAACCCACTGTGCGAGAAGTGCCGAGTAGTACAAATGGCTTAACTTAAGATTAGGTCGTATCAAAGAAAAACCCAGAGTATTACTTGAATATCTGGGTTTATGAACGTTAGTTAGAGAGTATGGCGAACTAATTTGTTTGCCAACTTTCTGGGCGATTTCAAGCGGCTTGGCTTTTAATATCCAGCATTAAAATTTTCGATTTACGCTGATAGTTATAAAGTGCCTGCTTTTTGACAGGAAGCATCTCAATTTCTGCTGGAATAAAACCACGTTCTTGGAACCAATGAATGCTCCTTGTGGTTAAGACAAACAGTTTATCCAGTTCAAGTTGTTTAGCTTGTGCCATAACCCGCTGTAGTAATTCTTCACCGCGTGATGAGCTACGGTAATCAGGATGAACAGCCACGCAAGCCATTTCGCCTAGTTTCTCTTCAGGATAGGGGTAAAGTGCTGCGCAGGCGATCACCAAATTATCACGTTCAATGATTGTGAACTTATCGATCTCCATTTCGAGTTGTTCCCGTGAGCGTCTAACTAGAATACCTTGCTGCTCAAGGGGTCTGATCAGCTCTAAAATCCCACCGATATCATTGATATTCGCACGGCGAGTCTTTTCTGAGCTTTCCATGACTATCTGTGTACCGATACCATCACGAGAGAAGAGTTCTTGGATCAGCGAGCCATTTTCTTGATAGCTAAGTAAGTGGCTACGGCGTACGCCTCGGCGGCAGGCGGAAGCCGCGCCACGCAAGAAGCGAACTGTTCCAGAATAATAATCTCCTTCAGACTCTAATTCTTGGATCCGTGTTTCCGCCTCATTCGGGAAGAGTTCAGACAGAATATTACCGTCTTTATCGACTACCCCTTGAGATGAACAGAAACCAATCAGTTTTTCGGCTTTAATTTTAACGGCAAGCTGAGTTGCAATCTCTTCCGAGGTAAGATTAAAGCTTTCACCTGTGACAGAGACTGCCACAGGACCAATTAACACGATAGATCCATTATCGAGTTGAGCGTTGATAGCATCTTCGTTGATGCGACGAATGCGGCCGCTATGGCAATAATCAATCCCATCATCGACACCTAAAGGCTGCGCAATCACAAAATTACCACTCACGACGTTAATGTGTGCCCCTTGTAATGGCGTATTGCCTAAACTCATCGATAAACGAGCGGTAATGTCGAGCTGTAATGCTCCAGAAGCCTGCTTAACGTATTCAAGGGTATTCGCATCAGTAACGCGGGTATGTTTATGATAAATGGCATCATAATTATGTTCAGCGAGGATCTCTTCAATTTGAGGTCGAGCGCCATAAACAACGACAATACGAATACCAAGGCTATGCAGTAGGCCTATATCGTTGACAATACTAGGAAAATTTTCATGCGCAATTGCTTCACCGCCAAGCATGATGATAAATGTCTTGCCACGGTGGGCATTTATATAAGGTACCGAATGGCGAAATTCATCAACCAACTCGGTGCTGCGCTCTTTCATAATCACCCTCTTAACTGAATTTTTATTCGCAATAACTGTATTTTTATTCCTTTTGGCGGGAAATATCAAGTAAAAGTTAGGACAATAAAAGTAACAAATTTATTTTTAAGGTTTACATATCTCTAAATATAAATGGATATAATCACAACAATACAATCTGCATATCAGATAATTGCCAATAAATGTTATTCGACAATTGAGCATCATTAACTATTTAAATTACGCAAGTGTGGCGTTTATATTGCATTGAATAGATGCGTGCTGGGATATAAATAGAATAGATTGGTAATGACAAAGGATGAAGAACTAGATAGAGTGCGAATTAGTCGCTAATATATTATCTCTTGTCTTAGATATTATTAAACTTTTCAGGATATAGATTCGGAATTATTGATGAGTCATCAAGATCACAGCCCATCAAAACGTCGCCTATTGCAAGGTGCGGCGGCAGTTATGCTATTAAGTGTCAGCCCATTCGGTTTTGCTGCCAGTAGTAGCGTTGTTGCCGTTCGTATTTGGCCAGCCTCGAGTTATACCCGTATTACTCTAGAATCCAGCATTCCTTTAAAGTATCGCCAGTTTGTTTTAAACAATCCTGAGCGTATTGTTGTTGATTTAGAGGGCGTTCAATTAAATAACGTTCTTAAGAATATGGGTAGCCAAATTCAGTCTCGAGACCCTTACTTAAAATTAGTGAGAGTTGGGCAGTTTGATCCTAAAACGGTACGTTTGGTTTTCGAAGTTAAAAACAAAGTATCTCCTCGGTTCTTTACTCTACCGCCAGTTGCTGAATTTAAACACCGTTTAGTCATGGATTTCTATCCAGGTAAAGGTGTTGAAACCAACGACGACCCATTATTGGCACTCCTTGAAGATTACAACAAAGGTGATTTAGAAGAGAGTATGCCGGTACAGGCGAAAAAACCGGGGAAAGCGGGTACCGATAGGCCGATTGTCATTATGATTGACCCAGGTCACGGTGGGGAAGACCCCGGTGCGATTGGTAAGTATAAGACCCGTGAAAAAGATGTGGTTTTACAAATCGCTCGTCGCTTGAAAACGCTGATTGATAAAGATCCGAAAATGCGGGCCTATATGACGCGTAATGAGGATGTCTTTATTCCATTAAAAGTTCGCGTGGCGAAAGCGAGAAAGATGCAGGCCGATTTGTTTGTTTCTATTCATGCGGATGCATTTACCAACCGTTCAGCGAATGGTTCATCGGTTTTCGCATTGTCCACGAAAGGGGCAACCAGTAACACGGCGCGTTACCTTGCTCAAACTCAGAACGAAGCTGACTTAATTGGTGGTGTGAGTAAAAGCGGCGATGCGTATCTCGACCACACCATGTTAGATCTGGTGCAAACAGCTACGATCAATGACAGCTTGAAGTTTGGGGATGAAGTTTTAAAACGCATGGGCCGCGTTAACCGGCTACATAAAAACAAAGTGGATCAAGCTGGCTTCGCGGTATTAAAAGCCCCAGAAATTCCATCCATTTTAGTGGAAACGGCCTTTATCAGTAACTTAGAGGAAGAGCGCAAACTCAAAACCGCTAAGTTTCAACAGCAGATGGCTGAGTCGATTTTTGAAGGAATCAAAGCTTATTTCCGTAATGGTGGTGAGCTAGCTATCCGTAATTAATCGCGAGATTTTACATATCGAAGAAGGTGGCAAACAGCAATGTGAGTCGCCTTTTTTATTGGCTGAAAACAAGAAACTAAGTGATTAAGAATCAGTTTTGGTTTTGATATGGCTAAGGAAAATGAAGTAAAGGGTATATAAGAAAAGAAAAAAGAATTGGTTGCGGGGGCTGGATTTGAACCAACGACCTTCGGGTTATGAGCCCGACGAGCTACCAAGCTGCTCCACCCCGCGACTGAAGAGGTTAAATATATCAGGAATTGGTTGCGGGAGCTGGATTTGAACCAACGACCTTCGGGTTATGAGCCCGACGAGCTACCATGCTGCTCCATCCCGCGCCTGAATATTTCACTACTTTGGGATACTACTTTGATTTTACTGCTGAATTTACTTTGACTGAATCAAGTTTGACTAAATCAAGAAATTGGTTGCGGGGGCTGGATTTGAACCAACGACCTTCGGGTTATGAGCCCGACGAGCTACCATGCTGCTCCACCCCGCGTCCGATAGCGGGCACTATACTCGGGATGAGATCTGATGCAAGTTTTTTCGTGTTTTTTTTTCATTTTTCATTAAGTGGCGTTTAAAAATCGCACAAAATGTAGTTTTTTTGTTCTTTAAAGGTTTCTAATCCAAAAATAACCTCACTAAATATTTATAGCCGTTTCATTCTCAATTTGGGTTTGCTATTGTGCGCTTCATATTGGATATGTGTTAGGTGGTATAAAGATGAATTCATGGCTGAAAGGGTTAATCGCGGGCGTCTTCTTTTCTTTACTGGCTGGGTGTCAATCTCATCCAACAGATAAAGGACAACAATATAAAGACGGGAAATTGCATAGAGACTTGCAACAAGTTAATCAAGTTAACGTGCAAGGACGACCAATAAATGCGCCGGATTTTAATCGCCAAGTGACGGAAATTCAAAATGCATCGCCACGCTTATTCAACAACAATAATGAAACTTACCACGCAATAGAAAACTGGTTGATGGCAGGGGGCGATCCTGCTCAGTTATCGCGTTTCAATTTGTCGGCTTTCCAAATGGAAGGGATGGACAATTATGGAAACGTCCAATTCACGGGATACTATACGCCAGTAATTGAAGCTCGCCGCTCGCCGCAAGGTAATTACCGCCATCCATTGTATGGTATGCCGTCAAAAAGCAAGGGGCGCTTACCTAGCCGTGCGCAAATATATAATGGTGCACTCAGTAACAATCTGATCTTGGCTTACAGCGATTCTCCTGTCGACAATTTTATGATGGAAGTGCAAGGCAGTGGTTACGTGGATTTCGGCGATGGTAGCCCACTGAATTTCTTCGCTTATGCAGGCAAAAATGGTCATGCATATAAAAGTATTGGCAAGGTGCTAGTTGATAGAGGCGAAGTGCCTTTAGAAAAAATGTCCCTACAGGCTATTCACGACTGGACAAACACCCACAGTGAACAAGAAGTGCGTGAATTACTTGAAAGTAATCCATCGTTTGTTTTCTTTAAACCGCAATCTTTTGTCCCTGTCAGAGGTGCGAGTGCGGTGCCATTAGTAGCAAAAGCGTCGGTAGCATCGGATAAAACCTTGATCCCACCGGGAACCGCATTGCTAGCCGAAGTTCCTGTGTTAGATGGCAATGGGAAATTTACGGGTAGATACGAAATGCGTATGATGGTTGCCCTTGATGTGGGTGGCGCAATTAAAGGGCACCATTTCGATATTTATCATGGAACAGGGCACGATGCAGGTAAAATGGCCGGTTTTTATAACCACTATGGCCGAGTATGGGTTCTGAAAAAGAGCCAGCCTGTTTTTAGTGCGATGTAGCCCCCATTTACTGTTTATTCGATTTTCGTTTTAACTAAGGTTGTTTGTGATTATGCAAGCTCAGCTTTCTGATGCGTGGATGCAGCGATTCGCTGGAATCGGGCGTTTATATGGGCAACAAGCCCTTCATCTTTTTGCACGTTCACATGTGTGTGTTATTGGTGTGGGCGGCGTTGGTGTGTGGGCTGCTGAAGCATTGGCGCGTTCAGGTATTGGTGCTATCACCCTGATAGATATGGATGATATCTGCGTGACAAATACGAATCGCCAACTTCATGCATTGAAATCAACGGTGGGGCTACCTAAAGTTGATGTGATGAAAGAGCGCATTTTGGCAATCAATCCTGAGTGTACCGTGAATGTTATCGATGATTTCATTACGGTGGATAATGTGGCTGAATACCTCTCTTTGGGATTTGATTACGTTATTGATGCCATTGACAGTGTAAGACCGAAAGCGGCGCTGCTGGCATATTGTCGACGTTTTAAAATTCCTGTCGTGACGACGGGAGGCGCTGGTGGTCAAATCGATCCGACCCAAATTCAAGTCGCAGATTTAGCAAAGACAGTTCAAGATCCTTTGGCAGCAAAATTACGCGAACGTCTGAAATCAGACTTTAATGTCGTGAAAAATGGCAAAGGTAAATTGGGAATCGATTGTGTATTTTCGACGGAGCAGTTGGTCTATCCACAGAGTGATGGAACGGTGTGCGCAGCGAAAAGCACGGCAGATGGTTCAAAACGTATGGACTGCGCATCAGGATTTGGTGCGGTCACGATGGTGACGGCCAGTTTTGGCTTTATTGCGGTGTCCCATGCGTTGAAAAAGATGGTCGCAAAGGCACAAAGAGAAGCTAAACAGTAGAATTGAGGCTACGGTGTAGCCTCAACGGAATAATCATTCTGCTGGGGTCATTTCACCCGCAATGTTTTTGATTGCAGTAATCAATGCGTGGATCCCATTTTGGCGGGATTCACTCAGTTGCCCTGATAAGCCAGTCTGGCTGAAAATCTCATCGAAGTCAGTTGCTAAAATTTGCTGTGCATTTTTCTGTTCAACGCAGGCGAGCAAAATAGCAAATAACCCTTTCACTACACGTCCTTCGCTATCCCCATAAAAATGGAATGTGTCATCATCATTGAGAATAGCGCCAATCCATACACGGTTTTCACACCCATGAACTTCCTGAGTCTGCTGCTTTTCTTCTTCTGTGAGAGAGGGCAGTTTTTTCGCGAGTTGAATAAGTAAGCGATATTTATCTTCCCACGCTTTTTGTTTGGAAAACTGTTCAACGATTTCGTGAATGACAATTTCTGTGCCAAATGGATGAGAAGCCAGTTCATGTCGAGACAAAGTCATTAGATTACCTTTTAATCATTTAAAATCGAAAGTGCAAATTTCACTGAATCAATAAATTTATCAATATCTTGCCTGTTGTTATATGGCATGGCGGAGATACGTAAACACCCGCTGATATTGAGTGAATCCATCAATGGTTGAGCACAATGTTGTCCATAGCGTAATGCAATTTTTTGTTCGGTCAAGAAAAGCCCTAAATCACTATGGTGAATATTGTGGAAATTGAAAGATAAAAGTGGCGAATTTTGCGTGCGATAGCAAATCGCACCTTCGAGTTGAGAAAGCTGCTCATAGGCATAGTCTATCAAGGCGCAAGTATAGGCTTCTGCTTGCGCTAATTTTTGCGTTGAAAGCCACTTGAGCACAGCTGAAAAGGCTATTACACCTGCGATATTCGGGGTTCCAGCTTCAAATCGTTGAGGTATTGGGGCGAGGGTGAAACCTGAAAAATCAACGTGATTTAACATTTTACCGCCACCATGCCATGGACTCATATAGGCTAAATGTTCAGGTTTTCCATAGCAGATGCCTAAACCTGTTGGCCCATATAATTTGTGTGCTGAAAACGCGTAGAAATCTACATTAGTTTCCATGACGTTAAGAGGATGGTGTACAACGCCTTGAGCGCCATCAACAACGACTTTTGCACCAAATTGATGAGCAAGTGTGGTTATCGCGCTAATGTCCGGCTGGTAGCCCGTTACGTTAGACATTTGCGTTACTGCAACAATTTTACTTTTGGCGTTCAAGATCGATAGCAGCGCATTGAGATTTAAGGTTAAGTCAGGAGTCACCGACCATTTTACGATCTTTGCACCTGTTTGTTGTGCCAACATCAGCCACGGCAGTAAGTTTGAGTGATGCTCAGTCTCACTGACGATAATTTCGTCACCTGCTTGAAGTTTCTCACGGAAATAGCTCTGCGCAATCAAGTTAATAGATTCAGTGGTGCCACGTGTCCAGATAATGGATTTTTCGTCTGGCGCTTGGATATATTTTGCCGTTAATACGCGACCTTGTTCGTACAATTGAGTAATTTTTAATGCTTCGGGAGATTGCCCGCGATAGACCGAACTACCTGAAAAACGGTAGTAATCGTCAGAGGCGTTGATCATATCCAAGGGTTTTAGAGCGGTGGCGGCGCTATCAAGGAAAACAATGTCAGAGCCGATGGCTGGAAATTGCTGACGAAATTGAGGAGCGTTAAAGTTATCCATTATGCTGATTCTTTGATGTTAGCTATCCAACAGGTGAATGTGGCTATAGTTGTGGTTATGAATATGCGTTGATTATGATAATAACGGAAAACAGTGAATAAGTAGATGGAGATAAAAAATGTTATTCAGTTATCGATTATTAGAAATAATTTGTTACACTTAACAGGAAGATTTTTGCGCAAATTTTTGAATAATTGCGCGCCTGAAAAAAGTTAACGCACTCAGTCGATGAAGGTTTGCTTTTTAACCGAATGGTTAAATTTAATTTAAGATGCGTTTTATGGGCTTTTTTACTCGAAATCCGATGGGATAATGTTTTTTTATCTTTCATAAGGGATTTTATGTCGCCCAAAATAAAAAAAGCACCGCGCTTAGGCGGTGCACTATAAAAATCACTATGGACAGACAGGGTAAATGTACAGGAAGTGAAAAAAACAGTAGCAATCGCTACAAAGCCTGGATTAACCAGACAACTTGCAAACACAACATCACAACCACAAAGCCAAAAGTTTCAAAGTAACTAAACTCTGCAACTTTTCGTTCCGGCTTAGGAAGTGCGCATACTATAGGTATTTACTGGCGTATCCTCAAGGGACAATTTATAATGCTTCGGATGAGAAAAACTAATGCGTATAACGAAGCTGAGTCGAAGAGATTATGTCTAAAAGATTACCGCCTTTAAATGCTCTGAGAGTGTTTGATGCCGCCGCTCGTCATTTAAGTTTTACTAAAGCGGCAGATGAATTATTTGTGACACAGGCAGCTGTCAGTCATCAAATAAAAAGCTTAGAGGATTTCCTCGGATTAAAACTATTTCGCCGTCGAAATCGATCACTACTGCTGACGGAAGAAGGGCAAAGTTATTACCTTGATATCAAGGAAATTTTCTCGTCTTTAAATGAAGCGACGAGAAAGCTTCAAGCCAGAAGTGCAAAAGGCGCACTAACTGTAAGCTTATCGCCAAGTTTCGCGATACAATGGCTGGTTCCTCGGCTTTCTGGATTTAACCAAGCTTTCCCAGGCATTGATGTGCGTATTCAAGCGGTTGATCGGGAAGAAGATAAGCTAGCGGATGATGTGGATGTGGCCATTTTTTATGGCCGAGGAAACTGGACAGGCTTAAGAACGGACAGACTTTACGCCGAATATTTAATGCCAGTGTGTTCACCTGCATTGATGACCGGGGGAAATCAACTGAAGAACCCGGAAGATTTAGCTAAGCATACGCTGCTTCATGACTCTTCTCGTCGTGATTGGCAAGCTTATGTTAAGCAATTAGATCTACAAAATATTGTGAATGTGCAGCAAGGGCCTATTTTTAGTCACAGTGCCATGGTGATCCAAGCAGCAGTTCATGGGCAAGGGGTGGCATTAACCAATAATGTGATGGCAAAGAATGAGATTGATGCCGGCAGATTGGTGTGTCCGTTTAGTGAAGTATTAGTCAGTAAAAATGCATTCTATCTGGTCTGCCAAGAGAGTCAGGCCGATTTAGGGAAAATAGCGGCATTTCGTCAATGGATCCTTGCGCAAGCAGCCAGTGAGCAAGAAAAGCTTGGCTTTATTACCAATGACCAAGATTTGACGCATATACAATAATCAAACAGTTAAAACGAAGGTGCTATTGTGAATAGTCGTTTGATGTTAATTTTTGCAGGGATTAGTGGATTTTTTATTGTTGCATTTGGTGCCATTGGTTCTCATGCACTTTCTCCAATTATGAGCGCTCATCAAATGGCTTGGATTGAAACAGGGCTACGTTATCAAATGTTTCATACCGTTGCATTAATGGTGCTGGGTGCGGTATTACTGCGTAAAGTCATTTTGTGGTTCTATTGGGCTGGTGTGTTTTTCTCCGTAGGGATACTTCTTTTTAGCGGTAGCCTTTATTGTATGGCCTTATTGCAGGTAAAATACTTCTCTTATTTTACGCCAATAGGTGGCGTTTGCTTCCTCGTTGGCTGGCTTTTAGTTGTTATTGGCGCTATGCGTCTAAGGAAATCGGCGTCACGCAATGAGTAATAAAATTGCATTATATTGCCGCCCGGGCTTTGAAAAAGAGTGCGCAGCAGAAATTACAGATAAAGCAGGGCAACGCGAAATTTACGGTTTTGCCCGCGTTAAAGAAAATAGCGGCTATGTTATTTTCGAATGTTATCAATCTGAGGATGCGGACATCCTTGCGCGTACACTTCCATTTCGTGAATTGATTTTTGCTCGCCAAATGTTTGTGGTGGGTGATTTATTAAAAGATTTACCGCCAGAAGATAGAGTCACACCGATTGTGAACGCACTTAGCCAGCAGGTTGAGAGAGCGGGGGATCTGCGTGTTGAAGTTGCGGATACCAATGAATCAAAAGAATTGATGAAATTCTGCCGTAAATTTACGGTACCTCTACGTAATGCGTTACGCCAAGAGAAAATCTTATTAGCGCAAGAGAACTTTAAACGCCCAGTCGTCCACGTGTTCTTTATTGCGCCGGGGTGCTGCTATACCGGTTATTCTTATTCGAATAATAGCTCGAATTTCTATATGGGTATTCCGCGCTTGAAGTTCCCATCGGATGCACCAAGCCGCTCGACGTTAAAGTTGGAAGAGGCTTTCCATGTGTTTATTCCTTATGAAGAGTGGGATGAGCGTTTAGCGAGTGGCATGAAAGCAGTGGATTTAGGCGCATGTCCGGGAGGATGGACTTATCAACTCGTCAAACGCAGTATGATGGTGGAAGCGGTAGACAATGGTCCAATGGCAGAAAGCTTGATGGACACAGGGCAAGTTCGACATCACCGTGAAGATGGTTTTAAATTTAAGCCAACCTCTCAAAATATCACGTGGCTCGTATGTGATATGGTGGAAAAACCTGCCAAAGTGGCCGCATTAATGACTCAGTGGCTGCAAGAAGGCTGGTGCCGCGAGACCATTTTTAACTTGAAGCTGCCGATGAAAAAGCGTTATGAAGAAGTCGCGCATATTCTGGAAAAAATGAAAGTTCAGCTGAAAGAGAATGGTATCAACGTTCTGATCCACGCGAAACATTTGTATCATGACCGTGAAGAAGTCACCGTGCATGTACAACGTGTTTGGTCTGCAAACCCAATGGCACGTGAATATTATTAAGTCAAAGTTGGCTTGAATAGTAAAAAGGTCACTGTGAAGTGACCTTTTTTGTGCCTGCTATTTAGCTTGATAGCGTAACTGATTCAGATTACCTTTCAAGGCAATGTCTGTTTTTAATGTGGCAATATCGCGACAGATAAGCGCCATTTCTTGTTGGTTAATCAGTTTTTTCTGCCATTTCTCTTCAAGAGCATCAAAGTTGGCGTACAGATTTTCAATCGTGTGGAATCGCTGAAGTAGCTCCGTGGCACTTTTTGCGCCAATACCTGCCACTCCAGGAACTTTACTGCTGCTGATCCCCGCTAAACCCCAGTAATCAGGTAGTTGTTCAGGCTTGACTCCAAATTCATTCTCGATGAAAGGTACGTCCAACCAACGTTTTTGAAAATAGTCACGGATACGCAGATTTGGAGAAAGTAGCTGGCAGTAACCTTTATCGGTAGAGACGATGGTGACGGTATGCCCAGAATCGGCAATACGTTTGGCAAGAGTTGCGGCTAAATCATCAGCTTCATCACCTTCAGATTGCCAGCAATGAATACCATTTTCTTCAAACTGAGCAACGAGCTGAGGTAACTCAGCTTGCAAGTTTTCAGGCATAGGCTGACGCCCGGCTTTATAGTCAGGCAGTTTCTCATGACGCCAACTATGGTGGCGACCTTCTTCATCAAATACTGCCACGATATGGGTGGCGTTAGTGTGGTTAATCAACTGAGAAATAGCGGACAAACAAGTCTCTCCACATGGGCTACCCTGAACCGCGTGGATACGTCGAATTAAGTTTAAAGCATCAATAATTAATAAATGGATCATAAGCCGTTTGGTGGTTAAACGCGCCATCCTTGGCGCGTAGGTGATTATTTCACAATTTCATAGCAAGGTTCGTAAGCGGTGCCACCCGGCAACTTCATACGATGCTGTTTCACGAAACCTTGGAGTAAAATATCCATGCGTTTCATGATGTCGCTATCCCCATGAATTTTGAAAGGACCATGTTTTTCAATCGCTTTCATGCCGACTTCTTTGACGTTACCGGCGACAATTCCAGAGAAAGCACGGCGTAAATCTGAAGCCAGTTTTTCTGGGGATTGGCCCGGATGCAGATTCAGTGACGCCATATTTTCATGGGTTGGTTCAAACGGATGCTGTAGGTCAGGGGCGATTTTAATTGACCAGTTGAAGCTGTACGCATCACCCGTATTACGACGGCACTCTTTCACTGCAGACATACCTTTTTTCATCACGCGTGCCACTTCTTGCGGGTTGTCGATAATGATTTGGTAATGTTTGCTCGCTTCATCTCCCAGAGTATGGCGAATAAAATCATCCAAAACAGAGAAGTATTCAGCGCTCTCTTTCGGTCCAGTCAGGACTAATGGCAGCACTTGCTCGGTATTTTCAGGATCAATCATAATACCCAGCAGATACAGCAGCTCTTCTGCAGTTCCCACACCACCAGGGAAAATAATGATCCCGTGGGCTAAACGGACAAATGCCTCAAGACGTTTTTCAATGTCTGGCATGATGATCAGTTCATTCACTAATGGGTTAGGTGGTTCAGCCGCGATGATGGATGGCTCAGTTAACCCGATAAAACGACTATCTTTATAGCGCTGTTGAGCGTGACCTACCGCGGCACCTTTCATTGGTGCCTCCATGGCTCCCGGTCCACAACCCGTACAGATGTTCAGTTCGCGCAAGCCTAGTTCATTACCGACTTTACGGCCATACAGGTATTCATTTTCATTAATGGAGTGACCACCCCAGCACACGATCATATTCGGCTCTTCACCAATATGTAGCGCACGAGCGTTACGTAAGATGGAAAAGATCATATTAGTGAGGTGAGTGCTGTTTTCTAAATCGAGATGTAACTGCTGTTTGGCGTTGCTGATTTGAGCGTGAACAAACAGGATGTCGCGCAGTACGGCAAACAAGTTTGCTTGCAATGAGCGAATAATTTTACCGTCAACGAACGCTTTTTCTGGCGGGTTGATAAGCTCTAATTTGATACCACGCTCACGGCGTAAAATGTTGATATCAAAACCTGCACTTTTTTCTAAAAGCTCTTTACTGCTGTCAGTTAGGCTTCCTGAATGTAATACCGCTAAGGAGCAGTTTCGATATAGCTGATACAAATGGCTGCTCGCCGTACGTTTCAGCATATCGACTTCAAGCTGAGACAATAGATCCATAGATCCTAATGGACTGATATGAGTAATCAAGTAACACTCCTTTGCCCAATTGGGCTCTTGACGCGTGAATTACATTGAAAATGATTTAAATAGCATTCTCTTAAATTACACTGATTTTCAATTTAGTAGGTACTTATTGCCGTGCCAAACGACCCGTGTCAGGCTCGAATTGTTCATTACTGCGCCATGGGTTGATATCAAGCCCACCTCGGCGAGTATAGCGTGCATACACCGATAATTTTTCTGGTTTGCACAGTATTGTTATGTCGTTGAAGATGCGCTCCACACACTGTTCGTGGAATTCATTATGATGACGAAATGAGACGAGGTAACGTAATAACGATTCACGGCCAATTTTCGGACCGCGATAATGAATTTGTACTGAGCCCCAATCAGGTTGGTTGGTTATCAAACAATTTGATTTCAACAGGTGGCTGACGAGGGTTTCTTCGACGACCTCTGGTTGGGTGCAATCGACCAAATAGTCGCGATTAAATTCATAGTTATCGATGTCAATCTCTTGCTCATCAATACAGACACCTTGGAATGGGTGAATGGCTTGCTGAGTGAAGTCATCAAGTTTATAAAGTGTAACCTTAACCTCGCCATTAGCACAGCGGCTTAGGTCATTTTGCAAAACGCTTCGCACATTTTCCCACGTTTCGAATCGGGTCTGATTGAAACTATTCAGATAAAGCTTGAAGCTTTTTGACTCCACCAGATTTTCACTTGTCGCATCTACACTGACAGAGCCTATCGCCACTTGAGGAACGCCACGGGCATTTAGCCAAGAGAGTTCATACAGTGTCCAAATATCGGCACCGTGGAATGGCAGTGTATCAGCATGAATATCCAAAGGATCACGATTAAGGCTACGCGGCACCGCTTGCAATAAAGTGGCATCATACTGGTCATGATAAGCCGTCTTTTTCCCGAGGGTTAAATTATCGAGAGCGGGGTTATTTTGATAGTGAGACATTGTGATCCTTATCTTTTCGGTGTGTCAGTGCTGAACATTGGCAAACTGAGCGCGTTTTATTCGCTGGTTAACTTCTGTCATAATACCACTTATCCGTAATATTGAGTCTGCCAATTTAAATTGGTTTCAATAATGTCATTTCTCACAATTGAAAAACGATGAATACAATAATCTCTGATTTAATTAAAAATTTTACCAGCCAGTATGTGGCTAAGTGGCAAGAAGCAACGGGGCTTCCGCCGGTGTCTGCTGAGCTGTATGGGGTACCTTCTCCTTGCATCGTTCGTACTGGTGATGATGTGGTTTATTGGGAGCCTCAACCGTTTCCATTAGAAGAGAAAAGCTTAAATAATGTGGCTAATGCGCTAGATCTCCAATTACAGGACGATATTCATGCTTTTTATACCACTCAGTTAGCTGGAGACATGAGTGCGACATTTGGTGACTTGTCATTGAATTTGGTGCAAGTGTGGAGCGAGGAGGATTTTATTCGCTTACAGGAAAACTTGATTGGGCATTTGGTGACTCAAAAGCGCTTAAAGTTAGCACCAACGCTGTTTATTGCTACGTTAGACTCTGAATTAGAGATGATTTCTATGTGTAATTTAACCGGAGAAATTATTGTAGAAACGTTTGGAAGCAAGCAACGACAAGTTATTGCAGAAAATCTTGCGAGCTTTATTCAACAACTGAAGCCCGTTATATCATCTCAGGGGTAAGAGATGTATAGCATGGTGTTGTAGGTTATTGCCTACAATTTGGTTAAGCCATGTCTTAATAATTTTTCATTTTACTGAAATGAGAACTATTTAACTTTTAATTTCATGGCGTTACTATCCATTTTAAGTTTTTTACTATTTTTTGAATAACCAGAATGTAGAACACTAGGTTGTTTGGTTAATGGATTTAATACATTCTTATCGGGCTGGACAGGGTAGTTGTTTAGCTTTTTTACATATAAAAAACAAGGAAATGGATAACCTAGCAGAACAGTTGGTCTGCTAAATTTTTATCTAACAGGATGTTAGGCGGCAGGAAGTCGCATTGCAGGATGCAAGTCAATTGAGAGATAAGTAGCCAGTTAGTTTTAACTGGCTACTTTTTTTTATTTCTGAGCTGAGTTTGAGTATTGGGTAAGGGACTCAATAATGCTTTGGGACATAGCTTCTCTCAGTGCTTCGCGCTTACGAAATTCAGAACGTCTCTGGCTTTTTACTGATTCGATATCACGCATCGGCTCTTGAAGCGGTAATTGATACCAACCTTCAGCATTTAAAACGCCGCCACATTCCTCCCAAAAGGTATCGTAGCTAGATTTTAAATGCTGGCTTTTGATATGGCTGTTATTTGAAATTCCGAGAATAGATTTGATTTGGAAATAAGCAGCTACCGCATAAATAGCAGACATCAAAAGGTTTTTAGGCCTCATTGCATGCATCTGCTTTGTGATGGATTTCACTTGCTCTACACTCTGCTCTGTCGATGGCCCTTGTAGAGAGCAGACATACAGCTGGCCTTGTTCACCAAATGAGAAACTCATCAAATAGATTTCATCACCCGTTTCATTGAGTAAATGGATGGAGAGATCCCCTTCACGTGGATATTGAGAATAAATCATTTTTAATTGGGCAAAATCACCAGATTTTAGCTCAATATTCGCGACCGTTAAGCCATCTCGTTTATCTGAAAACATGGCGTTAATAGCTTCAGGCGTAAAGGTTTTTTCAATTAAATCTAACGTGTAGCTTGCAGTGGATAATTTCTGTTTACCGCTCCATGCTTTATGCAGATATTTGTTGATTGGTCGCTCAATAAATTGAGGTACACCATCGATAGTCGCTGATAGCTGGGCGCTTTGGTATGTATCGCACATCGATTGATATTGCTGATATTGTTGTGAAGGCAACTTAGCAATGCGGATCTTTCTTTTTAGCTGTACGTATTTGTTAGTGAAAGATTTCCATGTCTTGTTTTGTTGACGCCACTGCTTTAATAGTCCCATAGATAAACCATCTTTATGTTAATAATGAAAAAAAAGCAAACTGTGTAGAAAAACATTTGATAATAAATGCTGAACATACAACGAATGATAAACAAATATTCATTATTTTAATAAATGTTAAGAATGGAAAATTGAAAGTCAATTTTTAGGCTCATGATTGTTTTTTGCTTGTCTCATCCCCATGTTTGCGGCAGAGCTATATTTGCGACAGACTATATTTGCGACAGACTATGTTTATGACAGAACCATGTTTGCGACAAAACGGTGTCCAAAAATACGGTATATTTTGAATTATTATAGTTGAATAGGTTTTAGTATGAATATTGAGCAACGCATCCTTGAGAAACTCGGTCATCTTGAAATAGAGATGAGAGCCAAATCCTTATGGGAAGAAGTACCACCAAGTCCAGACGCGTTTGAAAGTGTAGAGCCTTTCGCCATCGATACGATGGAGGCTGCGCAATGGTTACAGTGGATTTTAATTCCTCGGTTGACTGCGATGATTGATCAAGGTGCCATGTTGCCGAGCAATTTTGCTATCGCCCCATATTTTGAAGAGATCTACAAAGACGATGAAGAAGGGCGCTTTATTGCATTCCTCGATCATTTGCGTGAGTTAGATAGCTACTTTCAATTCACCGTGATGGGTGAATAACGGATGCTGGATATTATCTACCAAGATGAGTATGTAGTTGCTGTTAATAAACCAGCAGGCATGTTGGTGCACCGCAGTTGGCTCGACAGCAAAGAAACGGTGTTTGTGATGCAAACACTGCGTGACCAAATTGGGCAGCATGTTTTTCCAATCCATCGTCTTGATAGACCGACATCGGGTGTGTTGTTGTTTGCATTATCCAGTGAGGTAGCAAGGTCACTCGCCGAGCAGTTCGAGCAGCATACCATGGAAAAAGTGTACCATGCGATTGTGCGAGGCTACGTTACACAAGGGGATAGATTGGATTATCCGTTGCTCGAGGAACTCGACAAAATTGCGGATAAACATGCCACTAAAGAGCCACGGTTACAAGAGTGTGTCACCCATTACCAGCCTTTGGCGACAGTTGAGTGTCCAGTAGCGATTGGGCGCTATGATACTGCGCGTTTTAGCCTTGTTGAACTTAAGCCTGAAACGGGACGCAAACACCAATTAAGGCGCCACATGTCCCACTTACGTCATCCAATTATTGGGGATAGTAAACATGGAGATTTACGACAAAACCGCGGTGTGAGTGAACATTTTTCAGTTTCTCGCTTGATGCTGCATGCTAGCCAGCTAATATTTATTCACCCTATAACAGAAGAAAAAATATCGTTAGTCGCGCCATGGGATGCACAATGGCTGTCATTAGTTGAGCAATTTGGATGGGTTGATACTGTCTCGAAGCTCGACATTAATGTGATTGATTATCCTGTTTGACAGGTTTTTATAAGGAGGGCGTAATGTCCAAAATCGGAATTTTTGTCGGGACGGTGTATGGCAACGCATTAGCGGTTGCTGAGGTGGCGCAAGAGATCTTTGAACAGCAAGGCCATGAAGTCGCAGTGTTTGAAGAGCCAACGCTAGCGGATTGGCAAATTTACAATGCGGGAGAGGGCATTGCTCTAGTGATCACCTCCACCACCGGACAAGGCGACATTCCCGATACTATTGCGCCGCTTTTTTACGAAATTAAAGATGTTGTCGGCTATCAGCCTGAATTGAAATATGGCGTGATTGCTTTAGGTGATAGCAGCTATGAGAACTTCTGCGGGGCTGGTAAACAGTTTGATGAGCTATTAGCTGAGCAATCTGGCAGCCGTATTGGCGATGTGCTGTTTATTGATGCGACTGAAGTGGAAGAGCCTGAAGAGTTTGCCAAAGCGTGGTTACAATCTTGGGCGGATTTGCTGTAAATAGTGAGCCTTATGCATCTGCACTGTAAACATGTCGGCTTACAGTGCAGTGAGGAAGTAGACTATTTACGAGTGAGTTTCTCGAGATCCGCTTCAATTTCTGCGATTTTATTGGACACAACGTGTTCTAAATGACGTAGGTCATCCAAAATTTTGTGTTTTAAATCAATATCAGTTTGGTCGTTTTGACAAATTTGATCCAGTTCTTCAATTACATAACGTAAGTTAGTATTGATTTCGTTAATTTCTTTGAAGTTGTTGCTGCCATCAGTTGCTGCAACGGTCTTACGCTGGCGTGGGTACTTAAACTTCACGCTTTTAGCGAAAAACTCGCCTTTATCTTTGCGAAAGTAAATTTTTAAAATATCGTTATTAGCTTCTTGGCGCAGGGAATAGCGGTCAATATCTTGCGGATTGCTGATGCCTAAACTTTTCAAATTGTCGTACATGTTAGCTCGCTTAATCGTAAGGGACTGTGTCGATGACTTTTAGGGTTATAAATAAGGGCTATAAACAAAGCGGTCTCTTTTTATAACCATTTACTGAGCCCTAATTGCTTATAAAATGATTAGTTACAAAATAACCATCTAATAATAGCAGCTAATTGACCAAGGGCTGTAAATTCTCGGTCATATTATGCGCGATTAATCCAGTTTGACCAACCTCTGTTTGTAATAGAATCTGCTTTATTATTTGTGTTATCTATCTATAACCCAGAGGCTTCTGCTGACTTAACGAGAGATTTATGCTTGAGGCGCAGGATTTTCCATTGTGAATCAATGGATCATTGCAATAATGGATAAGGACACTCGGCTACCCGATTCGCAGATGGACATGCGTTTCGGGGTAGCTTCGCGTTTTACACCTTATGCCCCTTAAAATGTAGGGGAAGGTGAGAGTTTAGAGTTTGATGAGTAATTGATTCGGTAACTTACGAGTAAGTCACTGATCCATACTTACTCATCAATACTTCTTAGTAACTCATTGATACCGACTTTACCGCGGGTTTTTTCATCGACTTTTTTCACGATCACGGCGCAGTACAGGCTGTAGCTACCATCTTTGGACGGTAAGTTACCAGAAACGACAACGGAGCCAGCAGGTACGCGACCATAGAAAATTTCACCCGTTTCACGGTCATAAATCTTGGTGCTTTGACCCAGATAAACGCCCATAGAAATCACGGAGCCTTCTTCAACAATTACGCCTTCAACGACTTCAGAACGTGCGCCGATAAAACAGTTATCTTCGATAATTGTTGGGTTTGCTTGTAATGGCTCCAGAACACCGCCGATGCCAACGCCACCCGATAAGTGAACATTCTTACCAATTTGAGCACAAGAACCAACCGTTGCCCATGTATCAACCATGGTTCCTTCATCAACATACGCACCGATGTTAACGTAAGATGGCATCAACACGCTGTTTTTAGCGATGTAAGCTCCTTGGCGTACGGCTGCTGGTGGAACAACACGGAAGCCTTCACGTTCAAAGCGAGCTTTGTCGTAATCCGCAAATTTCATCGGAACTTTGTCAAAATAGCGGCTTTCAGCGCCTTCGATGACTTGGTTATCATGAATACGGAAAGATAATAAAACGGCTTTTTTCAGCCACTGGTGAGTGACCCAAACACCCGCAATTTTTTCTGCAACACGCAGTTTACCGCTATCTAATAAAGCGATGGTTTCCATCACGGCTTGTTTAACCGCTGGGGTAACGGTATTTGGAGTAATGGATGCGCGATCTTCGAATGCTTGCTCAATAATTGTTTGTAATTGTTGCATTAATGCTGTTTCTCCTACAATGGTTCTCAGTCAGGTAACATGCCATCAATGAGACTGGCACTATATTTTATCCTTCGATTTAAGGGCTTCTGTCAACCTTTCTGATAACTCTTGTTGCATATTTTTATCCAATGCTTTGTGTTCTTTATCTGCCAATACAAAAAAGTCTTCGACTTTTTCACCAATGGTTGTGATGCGGGCGCCGTATAAAGAAATTTCCATCTGAGCGAAAATGTGGCCTACTTTGGCGAGCAAGCCGGGTTGATCAAGGGCGAATAACTCCATGTAGGTACGGCGGTCATTATTGGAGTGTAGAAAATTCACTTTGGTTGGCACGCTGAAATGGCGTAGCTTCGCAGGGAGTGTTCGCGGTTTTGGTAACGGAATTTCAGGTTGCTGAATTGCCAGTAATAGCGCCTTGCGGATATGTTCATATCTATCTTTCGAAAGTGGCGAGCCGTTAGGTTCGAGCACCACGAAAGTATCCATCGCCATATTATCTTTATTGGTAAAAATTTGAGCGCTATGAATGCTTAGATTGCGTCTATCCAGCTCACTGGCAACGGCTGCAAATAAATGCGCTTTGTCGTGGCACCAGATAAAAATTTCTGTTCCGCCATGTTTCAGCTGAGTACTGATTAACACCAAAGGCTGTGTTAAATCGTGCTTGAGCAAATGGTTGGCGTGCCAAGCCAGTTGAATCGGCGTGTGGCGCAGGAAATAATCTGCATGACAGCGTGACCACAGAGTGTTGAGCTGCTCTTCATCGACATGAGATTGGCGCAGTAGCGATAGCGCTTGGTAGCGATGGTGACGAATCCGCTCGCGAAGGTCGGGAGTGCTTTGCATGCCTTGGTTGAGTTGATGCTCGGTTGAAAGATAGAGCTCGCGGATCAAGCTTTGCTTCCAGCTATTCCATAATGTGCTGTTGGTGGCACAAATATCGGCAACTGTTAAGCACATTAGGTAATTTAAGCGTGCTGTCGATTTTACTTCCCCTGCAAACTGTTTAATCACATCAGGGTCTTGAATATCTCGGCGTTGGGCTGTCACGGACATCAATAGATGGTTTTTCACCAGCCATGAGACAAGCTCGGCATCTTTGGTTGTAAAATCGTGTTGAAGGGCGAATTCATAGACAAATTCAGCACCCAAATCGGAGTGATCCCCAGAGCGCCCTTTAGCAATATCATGAAACATCGCTGCTAAGCGCAACAGTTCCGGCTGCAAAATCTTAGGGTAAACACTGACGCATAGCGGGTGCTCGCGGCGATTCTCTTCCTGCGTAAAACTGTCGATTTTCTGTAAGACGCGAATAGTGTGCTCATCCACCGTATAGGCGTGGAACAGGTCGAATTGCATTTGCCCGACAATGTTGCTCCAAAATGGTGTATAGGCGCTGAGAACACTGTGTAAGTGCATCGGCACAAAGGCTCCCTTTATCGCTCTTGGGTGGCGCAATATTTTGATAAACATGCGGCGAGCTTCAGGGATTTCGCATAATGGGACTTTCAGATCGCGCCGTGCAAAGCGTAATTGGCGTAATGTGGTGGAGTAGATCCCTTCAATATTGGGGTTGCGAGCCATTTGATAGAACATTTTCAAAATAGCTTCTGGCTGTTTAATAAACAGCATTTCGTCAATCACATCGATTAAATTGCCACGTAGTTGAAAGTATTCATCAATAGGACGCGGTTTTTCATTGGGATTCAAGGCCAAAATAGCTTCATCAAACAGTTGCAGCAGCATTTGATTCAATTCCCTGACGCGGCGAGTGACGCGATAGAAATCTTTCATCATGCGCTCGACAGGTTGGTTCCGCTCGCCGGTGTAACCTAATGATTGTGCGACACTAAATTGACGATCAAACAGTAGTCGGTTGTCATAGCGCTTGACCACTAAATGCAAGGCAAAGCGGATTTTCCATAAAAACGATAAACACTCTTTGAGCTCTTGACGTTCTTCTTCGGTGAGGAAACCAAAGCCGACCATTTCATCGACGGTTGTCGCACCAAAATGACGGCGGCCTACCCACAGTAAGGTATGAATATCCCGCAATCCGCCGGGGCTGCTTTTAATATCTGGCTCTAAGTTGTAGCTGGTACTGTGATAACGCTGATGGCGTTCCTGCTGTTCGGCTAATTTTGCGGCAAAAAATGTGGCGGAAGGCCAAAAATCATCACTAAAAATGGTTTTCTGTAAGCTTAAGAATAGGGTGATATCACCACAGATTAGGCGCGATTCAATCAGATTAGTCGCTGTGGTTAAGTCTTGTTTTCCAGCGTCAATGCACTCTTCCAATGAGCGAACACTGTGCCCGATATCAAAACGCAAATCCCACAGCAAGGTAATGAACTGACCGACTTTAGCCGCAATCTCTTCAGGAAGCGGTTGCTGGCTGAGAATTAAAATGTCGATATCTGATAGCGGGTGTAGCTCATGACGACCATAGCCTCCGACGGCAATCAACGACATCTCTGAACATTGGTCAAAATGGTAACTTTGCCAAAGCTTGGTGAGCAGGGCATCAAGGTAGTCACTGCGAGCGCGGAGTAAATCCACAACATTTTTTCCTTGGTGAAATGCAGATTCTAGCCAAGCATCAAATTGGTCAACGTGTTGCCGAAGCGCTGAGAGCTCAAGATCGGAAGGTTGGAATTGAGTGGGGGATAAATAGCTGTTTGAAGGTGCCGTCATCATGATCTGTCCGTGTTGAGAGCCATACAGAAATTATGATCAGCTTACGTTTTTTTAGGGGGGATGAACAGAAAAACTAAGCTCCCCCTAGGAGGAGCTTGAAATACGATTACTCGTTGATCAGAACCGCAGAAATAAATGGCTCTTCTTCTTTACGCAGAGTTAAAATTTCACAGCCGTTGTCAGTCACTGCTAAAGTGTGCTCGTACTGTGCAGACCAACCACGGTCTTTAGTTTTGACTGTCCAGCCATCTTTCATGGTTCGAATACGGAAATCACCGGTATTCACCATTGGTTCGATAGTGAAAGTCATGCCTTTTTGCAGCACAACGCCGCTGTCATCGGCATCATAATGCAGAACTTGTGGCTCTTCATGGAAGCCTTCACCGATACCGTGACCGCAATATTCACGAACAACGGACAGGTCTTGTTTCTCAACAAATTCTTGAATGGCTTTACCAATGGTGCGTAAACGAATACCTGGTTTCACCATACGGATTGCCAGATACAGACTCTCTTGCGTCACTTGGCACAGGCGCTCACCTTGGATAGTCGGTTTACCGACGATGAACATTTTAGAGGTATCGCCGTGGAAACCATTTTTGATGACAGTGACGTCGATGTTAACCACATCACCATCTTTCAGAATTTTATCGTCGCTTGGAATACCGTGGCAGATAACATCATTCACAGAAATACAAACAGACTTAGGGAAACCATGGTAGTCAAGGCAGGCAGGGATCGCTTGTTGTTGCTCAACAATGTGTTTGTGGCAAAGGCGATCCAATTCACCTGTACTGACTCCCGGCACAACATGCGGTGCGATCATTTCTAACACTTCAGCTGCTAGGCGACCAGCAACACGCATTTTCTGAATATCTTCTTCAGTTTTGATAATAATAGCCATGAGTTCAGTCCATATATGTCAGCAGGGATTTGCGACATGTTAAAAAAAGGGTTTGGAAATGGGCAATTGTTGCGACATTTTTACCGTTGATGCCGAGTATGGTAACAGTCACCGCATTTTCTGCCAACTAGTAGGCGATATGTTTAGATGCCCACAATCCGATTATACAAGCCGATTAAAAACAGATAATGGAGCACAGGGTAAGCCAAGCCTCAGGCGTGGTTTGTTCAAATTGAGCTTTTTAGAGCACAAATTGTCAAAATCGCCAGTCGATTTTTGATGATGAGTTTTTCATCTTGGCCATTTTTCGCTATCGTTTTGTTGTTGTTCTATATTTGCTCAGTAGTTCTTTTGTGACGGGCAAAATTCGTTGAGATTTGAATAATGCGCTTGGTTTTTATCAGCGAAAAAAACAACAATTATTGGATTGTAACTGCATTTTATGATATAAAGCGCGCCGGCAATCCATATTTTTCTCTTTATCTCATTTTTTAATCTAATTTGGATTAGTGAGTGAATCTTAAAGGCATCGATTGGATGTGCGTAAACTAAAACTCAATTGTGTAATAACACACACGAATCGGCACGTGCGCCGGGGTGCTCTTATGCGTTTAGACGCAGCTATAGAGTCGGTAGCATGGGATTCGTGGAGGCATAACCCCAATTACTTATATACAGAGGTATAAAATGGCAACTGTTTCCATGCGCGATATGTTACAAGCGGGCGTTCACTTTGGTCACCAGACTCGTTACTGGAACCCTAAAATGAAACCTTTCATTTTCGGCGCTCGTAACAAAGTTCATATCATCAACTTGGAAAAGACTGTTCCAATGTTCAACGAAGCTCTGGCTGAGTTGACTAAAATTGCTTCTCGTAAAGGCAAGATTCTGTTTGTTGGTACTAAACGTGCTGCAAGCGAAGCCGTTCAAGAAGCTGCTGGAAGCTGTGATCAATATTTCGTAAACCACCGTTGGTTAGGTGGGATGCTGACTAACTGGAAAACTGTTCGTCAGTCAATCAAACGTCTGAAAGATCTGGAAGTTCAGTCACAAGACGGTACTTTCGACAAACTGACCAAGAAAGAAGCGCTGATGCGTACTCGTGAACTTGGTAAGTTAGAAAACAGCTTAGGCGGTATCAAAGATATGGGCGGTTTACCAGACGCTCTGTTCGTTATCGATGCAGACCACGAACACATTGCTATCAAAGAAGCTAACAACCTGGGTATCCCAGTATTCGCTATCGTTGATACTAACTCTGATCCAGACGGTATCGACTTCGTTATCCCTGGTAACGACGATGCAATCCGTGCAATCAAACTGTATCTGGGCGCTGTTGCAAACACCGTTCGTGAAGGTCGTTCACAAGATCTGGCTGTTCAAGCAGAAGAAAGCTTAGTAGAAGCTGAATAATAAGGCAAAAGCCCTTATTAACCAGGTATTGCTATATATTGGTTAGAAGGGGCCTACTTAGGCCCCTTTTGTCTCTGTGAATCAGAATTATCCTTGTGGGAAAGTCCCGTGAGGCATATCGAGGAATAAATCACATGTCTGGAATTACCGCTGCATTGGTAAAAGAACTGCGCGAACGTACTGGCGCAGGTATGATGGAATGTAAAAAAGCATTAGTTGAAGCTAACGGCGACATCGAATTAGCAATCGACAACATGCGTAAATCAGGTCAAGCGAAAGCAGCTAAAAAAGCAGGCCGTGTTGCTGCTGAAGGCGTTATCCTGACTGAAGTTTTCAACGACGGTAAAACTGGTGCGCTGATCGAACTGAACTGCGAAACTGACTTCGTTGCTAAAGATGCTGGTTTCTTAGCATTCGGTAAAGAAGTTTTAGCTTCAGTTGTTGCTGATAAAAACGCTGACATCGACGCTCTGAAAGCAAAATTCGAAGAAGCTCGTACAGCTTTAGTTGCGAAAATTGGTGAAAACATCAATATCCGTCGCGTTGCTATTCTGGAAGGCGCACAAGTAGGTAGCTACCTGCACGGCGCTCGTATCGGTGTTCTGGTTGCTGGCGAAGGCGCAGATGAAGAACTGCTGAAACACATCGCTATGCACATTGCTGCAAGCAAGCCAGAATATGTAACTCCAGAAAACGTTCCAGCTGACGTTGTTGCTCACGAGCACCAAATTCAGTTAGACATCGCTATGCAATCTGGTAAACCACGCGAAATCGCTGAAAAAATGGTTATCGGTCGCATGAACAAATTCACTGGCGAAATCTCTCTGACTGGCCAGCCTTTCGTAATGGATCCAAGCAAATCTGTTGGTGACTTACTGAAAGAAAAAGGTGCTAACGTAACTAACTTCATCCGCTTTGAAGTTGGTGAAGGTATCGAGAAAGTTGAAACTGACTTCGCAGCAGAAGTTGCTGCAATGAGCAAGTAATCAACGAAAAGGGCCGCCGATTGGCGGCCTTTCTTTAATACACTACATATTTCAAGCTGCATGCATTCGCCTCTTTTGGTGTAGCGACTCAACGTCCTGTAACTTGAACTATTTTTGTGTAGCATTCTGTATCAAATACATTTTTCGGCATATAGAGCGAGGCTCTATATGTATGACTCCAATAATGACCTGTTAGGACACAACTCATGGCAACCAATGCAAAACCCGTTTATCAGCGTATTCTGCTTAAACTAAGTGGCGAGGCTCTACAAGGTGCAGAAGGTTTTGGTATCGATGCTAGCGTTTTAGATCGTATGGCTCAGGAAATCAAAGAACTTATAGAACTGGGTATACAGGTCGGTGTGGTTATTGGTGGTGGTAACTTGTTCCGTGGTGCCGGTCTGGCACAAGCTGGCATGAACCGCGTTGTTGGTGACCATATGGGGATGCTGGCAACCGTGATGAATGGTCTGGCAATGCGTGATGCGCTGCACCGTGCATACGTTAACGCAAGACTAATGTCTGCTATTCCACTTAATGGTGTGTGTGACAACTATAGCTGGGCTGAAGCTATCAGCTTACTGCGTCACGGCCGTGTGGTTATTTTCTCTGCGGGAACAGGAAATCCATTCTTCACAACGGACTCAGCAGCTTGCTTACGCGGTATTGAAATTGAAGCGGATGTTGTACTGAAAGCCACAAAAGTTGATGGCGTTTACTCGTCAGATCCTGCCAAAGATCCTGATGCTGTTCTGTATGAAAACCTGAATTATCAAGAAGTTCTTGAGCGTGAATTGAAAGTTATGGATTTAGCTGCATTTACGCTAGCACGCGATCACAACCTGCCAATTCGTGTTTTCAACATGAATAAGCCAGGCGCATTACGCCGTGTTGTGATGGGTGAAAACGAAGGAACTCTGATTTCTCACAATTAATACTCAGAGACATGACCTGAGTTTGAATGTATTATCTAACATAAATTCAGACAATTTAAGCGAGGCTGCTTTGCGGCCTTTAATAACAAGTTCTTAAGGGTTGATAACGTGATTAACGAAATCCAAAAAGATGCTCAAGACCGTATGGAAAAGAGCCTTGAAGCACTAAAAAGTCAAATCAGCAAAGTTCGTACTGGCCGCGCTTCACCAAGCCTGTTAGACGGTATTTCTGTTGAATATTACGGTTCAGCAACGCCTCTGCGTCAATTAGCTAACGTGACTGTTGAAGATTCACGTACATTAGCAATTTCTGTTTTTGACCGTAGCATGTCACCTGCAATTGAAAAAGCGATCATGGCGTCTGACTTAGGTCTGAATCCATCTTCAGCAGGTACTGTTATTCGCGTTCCACTTCCTCCATTAACGGAAGAGCGTCGTAAAGACTTAATCAAAGTGGTTCGTGGTGATGCTGAGCAAGGTCGTATCGCGATTCGTAACGTTCGCCGTGACGCTAACGATAAAGTTAAAGCTTTACTGAAAGACAAAGAAATCAGTGAAGATGACGAGCGCCGTTCACAGGATGACATCCAAAAACTGACTGATAACTTCATCAAAAAAGTGGATGAAGCTTTAGCTCAGAAAGAAGCGGAGCTGATGGAGTTTTAATCCATCTTGATAATAAAGCCATCTGAACACATTTTTTAAAAGTGTGCTTTAGTATGGCTTTATTATTTATCATTTCTATTAAACAATCCTTTCTCATCGCTAAGCTGATATAATCTCAGTATTGAATTAATACAGAGTATCTGATCACTATGAAACGTCTTACTATCCTGGGTTCTACAGGTTCAATCGGTACAAGTACACTTTCTGTTGTTCGTCAAAATCCTGATCAATTCCAAATTCTTGCATTAGTCGCAGGTAAAAATGTGACTGAAATGGCAAGCCAATGCCTTGAATTTAATCCTAAGTATGTCTCAATGGCTGACGAAAGCGCAGCGAAAGCGTTACGCACTATTCTGACGGAAAATAACTGCAAAACAGAGGTTTTATCCGGTACAGAATCTGCAATTGAACTTGCTGGATTGGATGAAGCGGATCAAGTGATGTCTGCCATTACTGGCGTGGCGGGGCTACTCCCAACGTTGTCTGCAATCCGCAAAGGGAAAAGAATATTATTAGCGAATAAAGAGTCTCTGATTACCAGTGGCCGTTTATTCTTTAATGCGATTCGAGAGCACCAAGCGACAGTTTTCCCGATTGATAGCGAGCATAACGCGATTTTTCAAAGCTTACCTGAAGAGATTCAACTGAATTTAGGTTTTGCCGACCTGACGGCTTCTGGGATTTCCAGCATCGTATTAACTGGCTCCGGTGGGCCATTTAGAGATACGCCGTTATCTTACTTTGACCAGGTGACACCTGATGAGGCATGTAATCATCCTAATTGGTCAATGGGGCGTAAAATCTCAGTAGACTCCGCGACTATGATGAATAAAGGTCTGGAATATATTGAGGCCTGCTATTTCTTTAATGCTAACGAAAAACAGATGGAAGTGATTATTCACCCTCAATCTGTGATCCATTCAATGGTTCGCTACCGTGATGGGAGTGTTATCGCCCAGTTAGGAACACCGGATATGCGCACGCCTATTTCGTACAGCATGGCTTATCCTCAGCGCATTATGTCTGGCGCTAAGCCATTGGATTTCACTACGTTATCTTCACTGACTTTTGTGGAGCCTGATTACCAACGTTATCCTTGTCTGAAACTGGCTATTGATGCATGTCACCAAGGGCAAGCGGCGACTACCGTATTAAATGGCGCGAATGAAATTACTGTCGGTGCTTTCTTAGAAGAGAAAATTCGCTTTACAGATATTGCAAAAATCAATCACAAGATTATGGATAAATTAGATTTTTCGGAACCCACGTCCATTGACGAGGTCTTAGAAATCGATGCTTGTGCTCGTCGTGAAGCAGCTCAGCTAATTGCTCAAGAATTTTAATCTTGATATGTGATTTATTTAGTTGCTGATAACTATAATATATCTTTAATATGTGGCGTGTTGAGAATAGAAAGCTTATCAACAATAAGCATATTAAGGATGTGTCTTATCAGCAATTATAATCATAAGAGTTATGATTGAGTCAGATTTCCCAAGTAGTACAGACAAGGATTAACATTTAATGAACTCTAGTGGTGAAAATCTCTCTGATTCTATGATGCCTAAGCATGTTGCCATCATTATGGATGGTAATGGGCGATGGGCAAAACAGAGAGGAAAATTCAGAATTACTGGTCATCGAGCAGGTGTTGAATCTGTACGTAGTTCTGTGCGTTTTGCAGTAAAGAATAATATTCGTTCCCTGACACTTTACGCATTCAGCAGTGAAAATTGGAAAAGACCAGAAAAAGAAGTCAGTTCGTTGATGGATCTGTTTGTTTTTGCATTAGATAATGAAGTCAAAAACCTGCATAAAAATAATGTAAAACTGAAAATTATTGGTGATGTTAGTCGCTTTAGTGAAACCTTAAGAAAAAGAATTGATAAAGCGGAAGCATTAACCGCAGGTAACACAGGTTTACAACTGAATATTGCCGCTAACTACGGTGGGCGCTGGGATATTGTTAATAGCGTTAAACAAGTTTATGAAAAAGTGAGTCGTGGTGAGTTATCTATTGATGATGTAACTGAAAGTACGATTAGCGACCATGTTTGTATGCATGACCAAGAGTGTGTCGATTTGGTGATCCGTACAGGTGGAGAACATCGCATTAGTAATTTCTTGTTATGGCAGGTTGCTTATGCGGAATTTTATTTCACCAACGTTTTATGGCCAGATTTTGATGAAATGGTGTTTCAGGATGCAGTCGATGCTTTTAGCAAGCGAGAACGGCGCTATGGTGGAGCAGAATCAGATGACGAACTCGTCAAATAAAAGGGGATGGATGTGCTGAAGTATCGTTTACTCACTGCGGTGATTTTAATTCCAATTGTTATAGCTGCACTTTTTTTACTGTCCCCAGCAAATTTCGGTTTAGTGGTGATCGCAGTCTGTGCGTTGGGCGCATGGGAATGGGCGCAATTTGCAGGATGGCATTCACAAACTAAACGTATCGGTTTAGCGGTTGTATTTGCGGCGGTATTACTCGCAATTCAATTTTCTTTACCAGACATGACCGCACTTTCAAGTTCTCCGTTTATTTTATATAGCCTATGGGCGGGTTTAATCTGGTGGATTGCCGCCATTTTATTGGTTGTGACATACCCCGCCTCTGCCTCATGGGGTAAATCGGTCATCATTCGCTTATTGTTTGGCGTATTAACTATCGTGCCTTTCTATAGTGGCATGATGGTATTAAGAACCATTGGTTACCAAGCTGATACCTCTGTTGGGGCATGGTGGCTACTCTACGTTATGTTACTGGTATGGGGTGCTGACTCTGGTGCTTATGCATTTGGACGTACGATTGGTCGCAATAAAATGGCACCAAAAGTTTCTCCAGGGAAAACATGGGAAGGGTTAATCGGTGGTTTAATTACCGCTGGAATTATCTCATGGTTATTTAGCTTATATGCACCAATCCCTGCAATGCCAGATTATTTACTAGTGACTTCAATTATTGTTGTTGTAGTATCGGTGTTCGGTGACTTAACAGAGAGTATGTTTAAGCGCCAATCCGGTATTAAAGACAGTAGTCATTTAATTCCAGGTCACGGTGGGATACTCGATAGAATTGATAGTCTAACTGCGGCAATCCCTGTATTTGCAGGGCTGAATTTGTTAGTTTTTAACGGTTTTGGTCTTTAGGAAGATTAATGGGATTTATTTGGAGCTTAGCGGCGTTTATTATTGCGATTGGTGTGCTGATTACAGTGCACGAATTTGGGCATTATTGGGTCGCACGCCGTTGCGGTGTTTACGTTGAAAAATTCTCTATAGGGTTTGGTAAAACGCTATGGCGTAAAGTCGATAAACATGGGACAGAATTTGTTTTAGCGTTGATCCCGCTTGGTGGCTACGTCAAAATGCTCGATGAGCGTGTTGGTGAAGTAAGCCCAGAACGCCGTCATTTAGCTTTCAATAATAAGACCGTTGGACAACGTGCTGCCATTATCAGCGCGGGGCCTCTTGCGAACTTTTTGCTCGCTATTGTTGTCTACTGGATTGTCTTTATGATTGGGATTCCGTCTGTTCGCCCAGTCATTGATAACATTAAGCCAAATTCCATTGCTGCTGAGGCAAATTTTGAGCCTCAGATGGAACTAAAATCGATAGACGGTATCGAAACACCTGATTGGAATTCAGTTCGTTTAGCACTAGTGAGTAAAATTGGTGATAGGGAATTTACTGCACAAGTTTTACCTCAAGGATATAATGAGCCGGTTTCTAAAACAGTAGATTTAAGCGCATGGCAGTTTGATCCTGAAAAGCAGGATCCTATTTTATCAATAGGGATTATGCCAGTGTCTGCGAAGGTTGACCCTGTCATCCATAAAGTGACGGAAGGCTTAGCGGGCGAGCGTGCCGGTTTAAAACCGGGAGATAGAATTATCAGTGTCAACGGAGAGCTACTGGATACTTGGAATCCAGTGACGAGAATAATCCGAAATAATCCGGGGACACCATTAAAATTAGCCGTACAACGTAATTCGACATTGATTGATTTAACCTTAGTTCCTGATGTTCAGGAAGGTAAAAAAGGTGAGCGTTTTGGCGTTGCAGGTGTCGAACTAACTGTATTACCGCTAGCTGATGAATATAAAATAGTGCAGCAATACAACCCTGTATCTGCACTATTTCAAGCTAGCGACAAGACTTGGCAGTTGATGAAACTGACAGTCAATATGATGGGTAAACTGGTTGTTGGGGATGTCAAACTCAATAACTTGAGCGGGCCGGTATCTATCGCAAAAGGTGCGGGGGTTTCGGCGGAGTCAGGCTTGGTATATTATCTGATGTTTATTGCGCTGATTAGCGTGAACTTAGGCATCATCAATCTATTTCCATTGCCTGTGTTAGATGGGGGGCACTTACTCTTCTTATTAATTGAAAAAATTAAAGGGAGTCCAGTGTCTGAGCGAGTACAAGACTTTAGTTTTCGAATTGGTGCAATGGCATTGATTCTGTTAATGGGACTTGCACTTTTTAATGATTTCTCTCGCTTCTAATTTTGTAAGCTTGGGACCAGTAAGGAATACGCATAACAACGATGGCGATGAAAAAGTTGCTCATAGCGTCGCTGCTTTTAGGTAGCGCCACTGCATACGGTTCAGACGGATTCGTAGTTAAAGACATTCGTTTCGAAGGTCTACAACGCGTCGCCGTTGGTGCAGCATTATTGAACATGCCTGTCAGGGTCGGGGATTCAATCGATAACGAAGATATTAGTCGTTCGATTCGCTCACTATTCTCTACAGGTAACTTCGAAGATGTTAGGGTCCTGCGTGATGGAAATACGCTGATCGTTCAAGTTAAAGAACGACCAACCATCGCGAGTATCACTTTTACAGGTAACAAATCTGTAAAAGATGACATGCTAAAGCAGAACTTGGAAGCATCCAATGTCCGTGTGGGTGAAGCATTAGACCGCACTAAAATTGCGAATATTGAAAAAGGTTTAGAGGACTTTTATTACAGTGTTGGTAAATACAACGCGACAGTAAAAGCGGTAGTCACGCCATTACCACGTAACCGCGTGGATTTAAAATTTGTATTCTCTGAAGGCGTGTCTGCAAAAATCCAACAGATCAACATCGTAGGTAATAAAAATTACTCAACAGCGGAATTGGTGAACAAACTCCAATTACGTGACGATGTGCCATGGTGGAACCTTGCGGCTGACCAAAAATATCAAAAACAAAAATTGGCGGGTGACTTAGAAACCCTGCGCAGTTTCTACCTTGATCGTGGTTATGCACGTTTCAATATTGACTCAACGCAAGTGAGTCTGACACCAGACAAAAAAGATATCTACATTACGATTAATGTCACTGAAGGAGATCAATATAAGATTTCTGGCGTGGATGTTAATGGTAATACGGCAGAGCATTTAGCGGATATACAAGAGCTGATCACCATCACACCAGGTGAGTTATACAATGGTGCGCAAGTGACTCAGATGGAAAACCAAATTAAAGACCTATTTGGTCGCTATGGTTACGCCTATCCGCGTGTAATGACTCAGCCAGAGATTAATGATGCTGATAAGACAGTTAAACTGCATGTTAACGTGGATGCAGGTAACCGTTTCTATGTTCGTCAAATTCGTTTCCAAGGTAACGATACCAGTAAAGATTCCGTTTTACGCCGTGAAATGCGTCAAATGGAAGGTGCTTGGTTAGGTAACGATTTAGTTGAATTAGGTAAAGAGCGTCTAAACCGTACTGGTTTCTTCGAAACCGTTGATGTTGAAACTCAGCGTATTCCGGGTAGCCCAGACCAAGTTGATGTTATCTATAAAGTTAAAGAACGTAATACCGGTTCAATGAACTTTGGTGTTGGTTTTGGTACTGAAAGTGGCGTGAGCTTCCAAGTCGGTGTCACTCAGGATAACTGGTTGGGTACAGGTAATGCGGTTGGCATTAACGCTAGCCGAAATGACTACTCAACAAACGTCGAGTTTTCAATGACAGACCCTTACTTCACTGTTAACGGCGTGAGTCTGGGTGGACGTATTTTCTATAACGACTTTAGTGCGAAAGATGCGGACTTATCTGGTTATAACAACAAAACGTATGGTTTAGATAGTACATTAAGCTTCCCATTCAATGAAAATAACTCCTTCCGTATTGGTGCGGGTTATGTTCATAACGACCTGTCTGACATGCGTGCGCAAGCTGCAATGTGGGACTATCTACAATCCATGGGTGAAAACCCACCGGTGACTAAAGATGGTCGTAACAAAGAAAGCTTCAGAGCGGATGACTTTACACTGAATTTAGGTTGGACTTATAACTCCTTAAACCGTGGTTTCTTCCCAACATCGGGTAACAAAACTAGCGTTTCAGGTAAAGTGACAATCCCTGGTTCTGATAACGAATACTACAAACTGCGTTTTGATACCGCCCAATACGTCCCATTGAATGATGATGAAACATGGGTTGTATTAGGTCGCGCGCAGGCGGGCTATGGTGATGGTATTGGTAGTAAGCAAATGCCATTCTATGAGAACTTCTATGCAGGGGGCTCTAGCACCATCCGTGGTTTCCGTTCGAATAATATCGGTCCGAAAGCGGTTTATCTGAAGAATATTAATGGTGTTGACGGACCTGAACCGGGTAGTCCATCCAGCGATGCGGTTGGTGGTAACGCGATGTATGCAGGTTCATTTGAGCTGATTACACCAACGCCATTTATCGACGAGAAATATGCGAATACGATCCGTACATCTCTGTTTGTAGATGCGGGAACCGTATGGGATACCAATTGGAACAGTATTAACCCAGCATGGCGTGCAGGCATGCCTGACTACGGTACAGCAACTAACGTCCGTGTTTCTACGGGTATTGCTTTACAGTGGATTTCGCCACTTGGGCCTCTGGTCTTCTCCTATGCGCAACCTATCAAGGATTACGAAGGCGACAAATCAGAACAGTTCCAATTTAATATTGGTAGAACTTGGTAATAATTCAGTCTCTATCGAAATCAGCCCTCATAAAATAATGAGGGCTACCAAAATTTCCAGCCATAAGAATGGGTTAAGGAGTTTAGTGTGAAAAAATTGTTGTGTGCAGCGGGTGTGAGTATTGCTTTAGCAATGTCTGCGGGTGCGTATGCTGAAAAAATCGCTATCGTGAATGTTGGCGAAGTTTTCCAAAACATGCCGGCTCGTGAAGCCGTTGCTAAACAGCTTGAGAGTGAATTCAAAAGCCGTGCTACTGAACTGCAGAATCTGGAAAAAGATCTGCAATCACGCGTAGAAAAACTGCGTCGTGACGGTGCGACTATGAGCACTAGCGATCGTGAAAAGCAGGAAAAAGAATTAATCACTAAACGTGACCAGTTCGCTGAGAAAGCTCAAAAATTTGAAGAAGACAACCGTCGTCGTCAAGCTGAAGAGCGTAATAAGATCCTGAGCCGTATCCAAGATTCTATTAAATCTGTTGCAGCGAAAGAAGGCTATGACGTTGTTATCGATGCAAACGCGGTTGCGTATGCAAAAGATGGTATCGATATCACCAGTCAGGTTCAAAAACAGGTTAAATAATAGATGTCTTCAATTCGATTAGCTGACCTCGCTCAGCAGTTGAATGCACAGTTACACGGTGATGGCGATATCGTCATCACCGGTATTGCACCGATGTATTCAGCGAACAATCAGCAGATTACTTTTTTATCTGATAGCCGTTACAGCGATAAATTGGCAGATTGCCAAGCTGCTGCTGTGGTATTAACTGAAAAAGATCTGAGTGCTTGTAAGGTTGCTGCACTGGTTGTAGATAATCCTTATCTTGCTTATGCGCATATGGCGCAAATTATGGATACCACTCCAGCCCCGGCAGAGAATATCCATGCGTCAGCGGTTATCGCTGATGATGCCCAGCTTGGCCAGAATGTTGCAATTGGCGCGAATGCTGTTATCGAAAGTGGCGTTGTGCTAGGCGATAACGTTGTGATTGGTGCAGGTTGTTTTATTGGTAAAAATACCCGCATTGGTGCAGGCACTCGTTTATGGGCGAATGTCAGTGTTTACCATCATGTTGAGATTGGTGAAAGTTGCTTGATCCAGTCAGGTACAGTGATCGGTTCTGATGGCTTTGGTTATGCCAATGATCGTGGTAATTGGATCAAGATCCCACAATTAGGTACCGTGATCATCGGGTCTCGTGTTGAGATCGGCGCGTGTACAACAATTGACCGTGGCGCATTAGATAACACAGTCATTGGTAATGGCGTTATCATCGATAACCAATGCCAAATTGCGCACAATGTAACAATAGGCGATAATACCGCAGTTGCGGGTGGCGTCATCATGGCTGGTAGTTTAAAAATCGGTCGCTATTGTATGATTGGCGGAGCCAGTGTTATCAATGGTCATATGGAAATCTGTGACAAGGTTACCGTAACAGGTATGGGAATGGTCATGCGACCAATTACTGAGCCAGGAGTTTACTCTTCCGGTATTCCTTTACAGCCGAATAAAGCATGGCGTAAAACCGCGGCTTTAGTCTTAAGCATCAATGAGATGAATAAGCGTCTAAAGACACTTGAACGTGAATTAGATAGCCAAAATCAAAAAAATCAGTAATTATTTGGTAATTCAAGCTAAAATAGTTTCTTGAGTTACGTTTTTTCCGGCCTGCCTGTTAACTCACCCTTGAGTTAAAGCGGGCCGATTCATTAATTAGATAGTATTAATAGACAGGAAGAGTATTTCGATGAGTGATAATCATACTCTGAATATAGAAGAAATCTTAGAACTACTTCCGCACCGTTACCCATTCCTTTTGGTTGACCGTGTATTGGATTTTGAAGAAGGTAAATCTTTGCGCGCGGTAAAGAACGTCTCTTTTAACGAGCCATTCTTTCAGGGACATTTCCCTAGCAAACCAATTTTCCCGGGTGTTTTAATTTTAGAAGCAATGGCTCAGGCTACGGGTATCCTTGCGTTTAAAAGCGTAGGCAAACTTGAACCTGGCGAATTGTATTATTTTGCAGCGATTGATAACGCACGCTTTAAACGTCCCGTTCTGCCAGGAGACCAAATGATCCTGGAAGTTGAATTTATCAAAGAACGTCGCGGTGTTGCACGTTTTAAAGGTGTTGCAAAAGTTGATGGAGAAGTGGCCTGCGAAGCAGAAATGATGTGCGCCCGTCGTCGTGAGGTCTGATATGATTGACAAAACTGCCTATGTTCATCCCTCATCTATTGTAGAAGATGGAGCTGTTATTGGTGCCAATGTTCGCATTGGTCCTTTTTGCTATATCGGCGCTAATGTTGAAATTGGTGAAGGTACTGAGCTGAAATCTCACGTTGTTGTCAACGGACACACGAAAATTGGTCGTGACAACGTTATTTTTCAATTTGCTTCGATTGGTGAAATTAACCAAGACCTGAAATACCAAGGTGAGCCAACTCGCGTTGAGATTGGCGACCGTAACCGCATCCGTGAAAGTGTGACTATCCACCGTGGAACCACACAAGGCGGCGACCTAACTAAAATTGGTAATGATAATTTACTGATGGTTAACGTCCATATTGCGCATGACTGCATCATTGGTAACCGCTGTATTATCGCGAATAACGGAACGTTAGGTGGTCACGTCACTCTTGGTGATTTCGCTATTATTGGTGGTATGACTGCGGTGCATCAATTCTGTCAGATTGGTGCGCACGTAATGGTCGGTGGATGCTCTGGTGTTGCACAAGACGTACCTCCATACGTTATTGCACAGGGCAACCATGCAACTCCATTTGGTTTAAACCTTGAAGGTTTAAAACGCCGTGGTTTTGAAAAAGAATCTCTGCACGCTATTCGTAACGCTTACAAAACGTTATATCGTTCAGGGAAATCTTTAGAAGAAGCACGTGAAGAAATTGCTGAAATGGCAAAAACTGACGAACACGTCAAAGTATTTAGTGATTTCTTAGAAGACTCAGCACAATCTAAGCGCGGAATTATTCGTTAATTTTTTCAGCTGTAGATGAACACAAGAAAAGGCCTTTAATAAGGAGCGAATTTTGGTGAATAGCAACCGCCCACTTACTATTGGCCTTGTTGCCGGAGAAACCTCTGGTGATATCTTAGGCGCTGGGCTCATCCGCGCTTTAAAACAACAAGTTCCCAATGCCCGTTTTGTCGGTGTTGCTGGCCCACTCATGCAAGCAGAAGGTTGTGAAGCTTGGTATGAAATGGAAGAGCTCGCCGTCATGGGGATTGTTGAAGTCCTCGGTCGTTTACCTCGTTTATTATCCATCCGTAAAGATCTAACTCAGCGTTTTACTGAGTTACAACCTGATGTATTTGTTGGTATTGACGCGCCTGATTTTAATATCACCCTTGAAGGTCGTTTAAAATCAAAAGGTATCAAAACTATCCATTATGTCAGCCCATCGGTATGGGCATGGCGCCAAAAACGCGTTTTCAAAATCGGTCGCTCCACCAATTTAGTCTTGGCATTTCTTCCGTTTGAGAAAGCATTTTATGACCGTTTTGATGTTCCTTGCCGTTTTATTGGGCACACTATGGCGGACTCAATCCCCTTAAATCCAGATAAACTGGCTGCCCGTGAGCGTTTAAATATCCCCACGACTGCAAAATGTTTAGCATTGTTACCGGGAAGTCGTCATTCTGAAGTCGAAATGCTCAGTGCTGATTTCTTAAAAACCGCTACACTATTAAGTAGCCACTTTGCCGATCTACATATTGTTGTGCCTCTGGTAAATCAGAAACGACGCCAACAATTCGATGAGATAAAACAACAGGTTGCTCCAGAGTTGAATGTCCATATTCTGGATGGACAGGCTCGCGATGCAATGACTGCGGCAGATGCGACATTACTCGCTTCAGGCACCGCCGCCTTAGAATGTATGCTAACCAAATGTCCAATGGTAGTGGGCTATCGTATGAAGCCCTTTACATTCTGGCTCGCGAAACGCTTAGTCAAAACGCCTTATGTTTCTTTGCCAAATTTATTGGCAGGGAAAGAAATCGTGAAAGAACTACTCCAAGAAGAGTGCCAGCCACAGCAGCTTGCCGACCAGTTACTTCCATTGTTGGAAGGCGGAGAGCAAGTCGATGCGCTGAAGGAAACTTTCTTACAATTGCATCAACTGATTCGTTGTGATGCAGACCAACAAGCCGCTGATGCTGTATTAGATTTGGTTAGAAAATAATGGAATTTATATACCCAAAAGCCAACTTAATTGCTGGCGTTGATGAAGTGGGACGTGGACCGCTTGTCGGTGCCGTCGTGACCGCTGCTGTGATTTTAGACCCCAACAATCCGATTGAAGGGCTTGCGGACTCAAAAAAACTGAGCGAAAAAAAGCGTGAAAAGCTGTTCGATGAGATCAAAGAAAAAGCGCTGTGTTGGTGTATTGGCCGCGCAGAACCAGAAGAAATCGATCAATTGAATATATTGCATGCCACAATGTTAGCTATGCAAAGAGCGGTAGAAGGCCTTTCCATTCAACCAGAGTTCGTTTTAGTCGATGGTAACCGCTGCCCTAAACTGACCATGCCATCACAGGCCGTTGTTAAAGGTGATAGTTTAGTCCAAGAGATCAGCGCTGCATCCATTCTGGCGAAAGTGGTCAGAGACAGAGAAATGGTCGAGCTTGATAAAGCTTTCCCTGAATATGGTTTTGCGAAACACAAAGGCTATCCCACAGCGTATCATTTAGAAAAATTAGCTGAGTTTGGCGCTACCGAGTTTCACCGTAAAAGCTTCGCGCCTGTAAGACGTGCGTTAGACATTAAATAGTCGGCATAAGAAAAATAGGTATAAAGTTAATGGCTTCTCCTCGTTTTATTCATCTACGTGTTCACAGTGACTACTCCATGATTGATGGGCTGGCAAAAACCGTCCCATTAGTGAAAAAAGTCGCCGCCATGGGCATGCCTGCATTTGCCATCACGGATTTTACTAACCTTTGTGGGTTAGTGAAGTTTTATGGTGCGGCTCATGGTGCGGGTATCAAGCCAATCATTGGGGCTGATTTTTATATGGAAAGTGAGCAACTTGGTGATGAGGTTGCGCATTTAACGGTTCTGGCTCGCAACAACGAAGGCTATCAAAATCTCACCTTACTCATCTCCGAAGCATACCAAAAAGGCTATGGCGCCATTGGCCCAACGATTCACCGGGATTGGCTTGTCAAACATAAAGAAGGTTTAATCCTATTATCAGGCGGTCGAAAAGGGGATGTGGGGCAGTTTCTACTCCGCGGCAATCAAGCGTTAGTGGATGAAAGCCTTGAGTTTTATCAAACCCATTTTCCAGATGCTTACTATCTTGAACTTATCCGGACAGGGCGCCCGGATGAAGAAAGCTACCTCCATGCAGCAGTTGAGCTAGCCACCCAACGTGGTCTGCCTGTGGTGGCAACCAATGATGTCTGCTTCATTGAAAGCAGCGATTTTGATGCCCATGAAATTCGTGTCGCGATTCATGATGGATTCACGTTAGCCGATCCGAAGCGTCCAAAAAATTATAGCCCTCAGCAATACTTACGTACTGAAGAAGAGATGTGCGAGCTGTTTGCCGACATCCCTGAAGCATTAGAAAACAGTGTAGAGATTGCTAAGCGCTGTAACGTCACTATTCGTCTTGGTGAATATTTCCTACCGAAATTCCCAACAGGGGATATGGAAACGGAAGACTTTCTGGTCATGCGTTCAAAAGAAGGTCTGGAAGAGCGCCTCAAATTCCTATTCCCAGATGAAAAAGTCCGAGCAGAAAGACGCCCTGAATATGATGAACGTTTGGAAATCGAACTCAACGTTATCAACCAAATGGGGTTCCCCGGCTACTTCTTGATCGTGATGGAGTTTATCCAGTGGTCGAAAGATAACGGCGTCCCTGTTGGTCCGGGACGAGGCTCAGGTGCGGGTTCTTTAGTGGCCTATGCTCTAAAAATCACTGACCTAGACCCACTTGAACTTGACCTACTGTTTGAGCGTTTCTTGAACCCAGAGCGGGTATCAATGCCAGACTTCGACGTTGACTTCTGTATGGAAAAACGCGACCAAGTTATTGATCACGTTGCTCAAATGTATGGGCGGGACGCGGTATCCCAGATTATTACCTTTGGTACGATGGCAGCAAAAGCCGTTATTCGTGACGTGGGACGTGTACTGGGTCACCCTTACGGTTTCGTTGACCGAATTTCTAAACTGGTTCCCCCTGATCCGGGAATGACCCTTGAAAAAGCCTTTGAAGCAGAACCGCAGCTGCCTGAAATTTATGAAGCAGATGAAGAGGTTAAAGCGCTAATCGATATGGCGCGTAAGCTTGAAGGGGTAACGCGTAACGCCGGTAAGCACGCCGGTGGGGTAGTTATTGCACCAACTAAAATTACGGATTTTGCGCCGCTCTATTGCGATGCTGAAGGTAATAACCCCGTTACACAATTCGATAAGAACGATGTCGAATATGCTGGCTTGGTAAAATTCGACTTCTTAGGTCTGCGTACGCTAACCATTATTAACTGGGCATTGGAGATGATCAATGCCCGTCGAGCCAAGCAAAATTTAGAACCGATTGATATTGCAGCTATTCCTTTACAGGATAAGAAAAGCTTCGATATGTTGCAGCGCTCGGAAACCACGGCGGTATTCCAATTAGAATCCCGAGGAATGAAGGATCTGATTAAACGCCTGCAGCCGGATTGTTTTGAAGATATGATCGCTCTGGTGGCGCTATTCCGCCCAGGCCCGCTGCAATCGGGGATGGTAGATAACTTTATCGACCGTAAACATGGTCGTGAAGAGATCTCATATCCTGATGTAAATTGGCAGCACGAATCATTAAAACCTGTTCTAGAGCCAACTTATGGTATTATCTTATACCAAGAACAGGTTATGCAGATTGCTCAGGTTTTAGCTGGCTATACCCTCGGTGGCGCGGATATGTTGCGTCGTGCGATGGGTAAAAAGAAACCTGAAGAGATGGCAAAACAGCGCTCCGTTTTTGAGGAAGGTTCCATCAAAAATGGCGTAGATGGCGAATTGTCGATGAAAATCTTTGACTTGGTGGAAAAATTCGCCGGTTATGGATTTAACAAATCACACTCCGCAGCCTACGCGCTGGTCTCGTACCAAACATTATGGCTAAAAGCCCACTATCCGGCTGAATTTATGGCTGCAGTAATGACTGCGGATATGGATAACACGGAAAAAGTGGTGGGTCTGGTTGATGAATGTTGGCGTATGGGCTTGAAAGTATTGCCACCAGATATCAATAGTGGGTTATATCACTTCCATGTGAATGATGAAGGTGAGATAGTTTACGGCATCGGCGCAATTAAAGGCGTTGGTGAAGGGCCAATCGAAGCGATTATTGAAGCTCGCCAACAAGGTGGGATCTTTAAAGAAATTTTCGATCTTTGTGCTCGCGTGGATATTAAAAAGATCAACCGCCGCGTGATGGAAAAGCTGATCATGGCAGGGGCATTCGATCATTTAGGTCCTCACCGCGCGGCCTTGATGTCATCCCTTGAAGATGCATTAAAAGCGGCAGATCAGCATGCGAAAGCAGAAGCTATCGGGCAAGGAGATATGTTTGGGGTGCTTGCCGAAGCGCCAGAGCAGGTTGAAAGTTCTTACGCGAGTGTGCCGAAGTGGCCTGAGCAAGTCGTGCTAGAAGGTGAGCGCGAAACGTTGGGTCTCTATTTGACAGGTCACCCAATAACGCGATACTTAAGTGAGATAGAGCGTTATACAAATGGTTTGAGATTGAAAGATGTGAACCCAACCCCTCGTGGTCAAGTGACAACTGTGGTAGGTTTAGTGCTCTCTGCCAAAGTGATCACAACCAAACGTGGAAACCGAATTGGGATATGCACGCTCGATGATCGTTCCGGTCGTCTGGATATTATGTTATTTTCAGATGCGCTGGATAAATACCAACATATGTTGGAAAAAGACAATATTTTAATTGCCACCGGTCAGGTCAGCTTTGATGATTTCAATGGTGGTAATAAAATGACAGTGCGCGAATTGATGGATATCGGCGAAGCAAGGGAAAAGTATGCGCGCGGCCTTGCAATTTCACTGTCCGATAAACAGATTAACGATCAATTACTGAATCGGCTTCGTAATGCGCTTGAACCTCACCGTTCAGGCACGATACCGGTTCACTTGTATTATCAGAAGGATGATGCCAGAGCTAAGCTTAAGTTTGGCGTTGTTTGGCGTGTAACACCCGTGGATCCCCTTCTGAACGACCTTCGAACTCTGCTGGGTAGTGAGCAGGTAGAATTAGAATTTGACTAAAATAGGAATATTATGAGTCTGGACTTTCTTGATTTTGAACAGCCGATTGCTGAATTAGAGGCGAAAATCGATTCCCTAACTGCAGTTAGCCGTCAAGATAACAACTTAGAAGTCAACCTAGATGAAGAGGTTGCTCGTTTACGTGAAAAAAGTGTTGAACTGACACGTAAGATTTTCTCTGATCTGGGGGCTTGGCAAATTGCTAAACTCGCTCGTCACCCACGTCGTCCATACTCTTTGGACTACATTTCCCGTATTTTTACAGATTACCAAGAGTTAGCGGGTGATCGTGCGTATGCCGATGACAAAGCGATTATTGGTGGTCTGGCTCGTTTAGATGGCCGCCCAGTGATGGTTATTGGCCATCAAAAAGGCCGTGAAACGAAAGAGAAAATTCGCCGTAACTTTGGTATGCCGGCACCAGAAGGCTACCGTAAGGCACTGCGTCTGATGGAAATGGCTGAGCGTTTTAACTTGCCAATTATTACGTTTATCGATACACCGGGTGCATATCCGGGTGTTGGTGCAGAAGAGCGCGGTCAATCCGAAGCGATTGCGCGTAACTTACGTGAAATGTCTCGCTTATCCGTTCCAGTGATCTGTACTGTGATCGGTGAAGGCGGTTCAGGTGGTGCATTAGCGATTGGTGTGGGTGATAAAGTGAATATGCTGCAATACAGCACCTATTCCGTTATCTCACCAGAAGGCTGCGCATCTATTCTGTGGAAAAGTGCCGATAAAGCACCATTAGCGGCTGATGCGATGGGTATTACGGCGCCTCGCTTGAAAGAGCTGAAGCTGATTGATAGTGTGATCCCTGAACCTCTGGGCGGCGCTCATCGTAACTACGATGAAATTGCAGAATCTCTGAAAGCACAACTCACGCAAGACTTGAATGAGTTAGAAACTCTGGATGAAGAAGCACTGAAAAATCGTCGTTATCAACGTCTGATGGGATATGGTTACTGCTAATTAGCTAACCTATTAAGTGCAATCCATTCTATTTTGAAACGGGAGTCGGTTTAGCCAACTCCCGTTTTTTATTATCTTTAATATAATATTGAATTAAGAAGTGAGTGGAATAAAGGGAAGATAATGGCGAAATCCTCACAGCATATTCTCGCAACAGTTCGAGAAAAAATCGGAAGCTACCGAAAAATTCTGGTTGGATTCAGTGGTGGTATCGACTCCACGGTATTGCTTCATGCTCTTTATCAGATAAAATTCAGTGAATTACCGTCATTAGAAATCCGCGCCATTCATATTCATCATGGTTTAAATATTCAAGCGGATAAGTGGGAAACTCACTGTGCTTCATTATGTCAACAATGGAATATCCCGTTTATTTGCCAGCGTGTAACCGTAGACAGCACTCAGATTGGTGTTGAAGCAGCAGCAAGAGCTGAACGTTATCAGGCATATCGCGATGAGCTACTTGAAGATGAGATTTTAGTGACGGCTCAGCATCTTGATGATCAAGCTGAAACATTCATGCTGGCGCTTAAGCGAGGCAGTGGACCCGCAGGACTTTCCTCAATGCCAGAGTCACTTCCTTTTCAAGCGAAAAATGGAAAAACGATTCTACTACGACCTTTATTAGTCATTTCTCGCCATGAATTAGAAAACTATCGAGCGGAATATCAACTTCCTTGGGTTGAAGATGATAGTAATCAAGACGACCGATATGATCGTAATTTCCTGCGCTTGCATATTATGCCAAGATTATCTGAACGCTGGCCACATTTTGCGAATGCAGTTTCCCGAAGCGCCTCATTATGCGCAGAACAAGAGGCGCTGCTGGACGAGCTACTGCAAGATTCACTGGATGATATCATTGATTACCGTGGTGGATTATATATTGATGGGCTTATCCAGTGTTCAGCTGCCAAGCGTAACGCCTTGATCCGCCGTTGGGTTGGCCTCCATCATCTTGCTATGCCGCCATTTAATCAATTAGAACGAATTTGGCAGGAAGTGGCACTTGCTCGGCAGGATGCAGAACCTATCTGCCGTTTGGGGAACGTGGAAATTCGCCGTTATCAAGGGGCTTTATGGGTGGTTAAGCGCATTAATAGCCTGATGGGAAAACAATATCAGTGGAATTATCCTGAGGATTATTTATTACCTGAATCACTGGGAACGCTGGTTGTGATGGATGGAGAAGGGCAGATCCGTCCACCACAAGAAACAGAAAAAGTGACAGTTCGCTTTGGATTGCAAGGCTCGCTAAATATTGTTGGTCGCCATCATTCACGTAGCAGCAAGAAAATTTGGCAAGAGCTGGGCGTTGCACCGTGGATGAGGGAAAGAACCCCACTAATTTACTATAATGAAACTCTTATTTGTGCAGTAGGCTGTTTTATTACCCCGGACGGATTTGTGGGAGAGAATAATATTGGCATTGCTATTGATTGGCAAAATTCCGAGTATTGGATTAATACCGATGAGTTTTCCAGAGAATAACGTGAATAAACTATCTATAAATTAGAAACCCCTTATGACTGTGACTACCATAAGGGGCATAGAAGAAACTCAGAAAAAACGAGTATTAGTGGGAGTGGTCGACAACGATAGTGCCGATTTCAGGATGACTGAAGGATGAGATAATATCCAGTCGTAGCTCCTTAGTGCCTTCCTGTGTGATCAGGACGAGGTACTCAATTTTTTTTCGTAGGAGCAAATCACTGGCTTGCCCTTCAATATTCTCGCCGTCATTAAGCTTAATTTGCAGCTTTAATTGACGCTGGCATGCGATTTCTAGATATTCGTAATCATCACAATTGATTGGTTGATATTCATTATCTGTAGACATATTCCCTCACCACTGTGTTAGTGGCGGTTATTGCCGCCTTGAACATGTTTGTTTTATCTAAAAACACTAGCATTTATCGACTAAGCATTTACCGATGAAATAAAAAGCTAAATCAAAAAGTGCTTCGCTCGATAATAGCATAGTAATTTAATAACTATAATCAGTGACGTGGGAAAAGGAAAATTCTTATTCACTAAACTGATATCTTTAGCTGGTTATTTATCCGATTGTAAATTTTTGCATACCTTATTTTTTTATTTCTTGAAATGCTATGATGTATTAATAAGCGAAACAGTAATAATTGAATGATCTGAAAGGAATTATAATGAAGAAAGTACTTTTATTGGCTCTTATTTCGGCGGGGGCTGTGGCATTATCCGGTTGTCAAAGCAGTGTGAACGAAGCGAACTTCGCTCCTGTAGACCATGTTTATAGTGGTGTACTTCCTTGTGCAGATTGTTCGGGTATTGAAGCCACATTATTAGTCAATCCAGATGGTAGCTATGTTGAGCAACTGCTTTATTTAGAAACCCGTGAAGGGAACCAAATGTTCCATGAAACAGGGAACTGGTCTAGCACGGAAAATGTATTAACATTAACTAACTCGAAAGCAGAGCGTACATACTTTGCACAATCTCCTGATAACCAGTCAATCACACTGCTGGATTTAGAAGGCAAAGCGATTGAGAGCTCAATGAACCATACCTTAAAACAGGTCACTCCAAGTAAAAAACGTGGCGAATATCGTTATATGGCGGATGCCGCTATATTTACTGAATGTGGTTCTGGGCGTAAATATGCAACGTCAGGCATTGAACTAGAGAAAGCTTATAGTGATACTGATGTGGATGGCGGCACGCCAGTTTATTTAGAGGTGGATGGTTTCTATTCTATTCGCCCATCCATGGAAGATGGCCAATTTGATTCTGCATTTATTCCTACTGGGAATATTCAGTTCGATAAAACCCGCTCTTGCAAATAACCTGAATTCGTTTTGGTTATATAGTAAAAAGGCTTAGTGACAATAAAAAAGCTCAGAGACAGTAACACTGAACTCTGAGCTTTTTATTTAGACTAACGTAACGGTTATTTAGCTAGTTTTTCTTTCAGGAAGCTAACCACGTTATCTAAACCAACCAGTTGTTTGTCATCACTGCGGCGTGATTTATATTCAACTTGGTTAGTATCTAAATTACGGTCACCAATGACGATAGTGTATGGAACACCAATCAGTTCCATATCGGCAAACATCACACCCGGGCGTTCTTTACGGTCATCGAAAATAACATCGATACCTTGTGCTTTCAGGTCTGCATACAGTTTTTCAGCAACTTCTTTAACGCGATAAGACTTATGCATGTTCATTGGCAGGATAGCAACGTGGAATGGTGCGATAGCATCTGGCCATACAATACCGCGTTCATCGTGGCTCTGCTCAATCGCTGCTGCAACAATACGAGTTACACCAATACCATAGCAACCCATTGTCACGATTTGGTTATGACCTTCTTCGTTCTGCACAGAGGCTTTCATCGCTTCAGAATATTTTGTGCCTAACTGGAAGATATGACCTACTTCGATACCGCGTTTGATTAACAGGGTACCTTTACCATCTGGGCTTGGGTCACCCGCTACCACATTACGCAGGTCGTAAACTTCTGGCAGTGGGAGGTCACGTTCCCAGTTAATGCCAAAGTAGTGTTTACCATCAACATTTGCACCTGCACCAAAGTCATTCATCACGGCAACGCTGCGGTCAATGACGATTGGCATTGGCATATTCACTGGACCTAAAGAGCCTGGACCTGCATTAACTGCTTTGCGGATCTCTTCTTCTGATGCAAATTGCAGAGGACTTGCCACTAATGGGTGTTTTTCTGCTTTGATTTCATTCAGTTCATGGTCGCCACGAATTAACAGGGCAACTAAAGTATGACCAGAGTCTTTCTCAGCATGAACAATCAGAGTCTTAACGGTTTTCTCGATTGGCAGATTGAACTGTTCAACTAATTCAGCAATCGTTTTTGCATTTGGTGTATCCACTAAATGCATTTCTTGGCTTGGCGCTGCACGTTGAACATTTGGTGCAACCGCTTCAGCAAATTCGATATTAGCTGCAAAATCAGATTCAGTAGAGAAGACAACATCATCTTCACCGCTTTGTGCTAAAACTTGGAATTCGTGAGACGCGTTACCACCGATAGAACCGGTGTCTGCTTGCACTGCACGGAAATCAAAGCCAATGCGGGTGAAGATTTTGCTATAAGCTTGGTACATTGCATCGTAAGTTTCTTGCAATGACTCTTGGCTTGTGTGGAACGAGTATGCATCTTTCATGATAAATTCACGAGAACGCATTACACCGAAACGAGGACGAACTTCATCACGGAATTTGGTTTGAATTTGGAATAAATTCAATGGTAATTGTTTGTATGAAGTGATCTCGTTACGCACTAAATCAGTGATAACTTCTTCGTGGGTTGGACCTAAAACAAATGGGCGCTCGCCACGATCTACAAAGCGCAGTAACTCAGGGCCATATTGTTCCCAACGTCCACTTTCTTGCCATAAGTCAGCAGGTTGAACGACGGGTAAAGATACCTCGATAGCGCCTGCATTTTCCATTTCTTCACGAACGATGTTTTCTACTTTACGCAGAACACGCACGCCAGTGGGTAACCAGTCATACAGACCAGAAGCAAGTTTACGGATCATCCCTGCACGCAGCATCAGCTTGTGGCTGATAACTTCTGCATCCGCAGGGGTCTCTTTCAGAGTTGAGAGCAGATATTTGCTAGTACGCATTGTATAGGTTCCATTAGAACAACAAATCATGGTAGGGCTTACGCCTACCCAATAATTTAAAGCTGCTAAGCAGCGGAATAAACAGCTAGTCTACCAGTGACGATGCTTTGTCAAAAGAGGTTAACGCGATTTTTCATTACGTTCGATGGCAAACACTTCAGTGATATTATTAGTCACTCGCCAACGCACATTGAAATCTAATAAATGAACCGCATAATCACGGGCTTCATTGGATTGTTTCTTATAGGCAGGACGTGGGTCTTGCTTTAATACTTGCTCAATAAAAGAGGCTAATCCGGGATAGCGAGATTGGTATTTTTCACATTCAAGTTGAGCTTGTGTACTAAATATAACCTGCATATCTTCTGATGGCGCTTCTTGAGCATAACCGGCTTTGGCTGTTGTAATAGCTTCAGCAAAAGGCAGATACGGTTTGATATCGACCACTGGTGTGCCATCAACTAAATCTAGGCTACCGAGTTCAAGAATGACTTGGTTGTTTTCGATAGTCACGTCTTTTAATTCAACTAATGACATCCCGATAGGGTTTGGTCGAAATGTTGAACGAGTGGCAAATACACCCATTTTATCGTTGCCACCTAAGCGAGGAGGGCGTACGAGAGGTTTCCAGCCACCTTCCATCGTTTGGTGAAAAACAAACAACACCCAAATATGACTAAATTGAGTTAATCCTCTAACGGCATTGGGGTCATTGTATGGCGGATGTAAATGCAAACGCCCAAAGCCGTTTTGAACCAGCCCAGGCTGGCGAGGAATAGCAAACTTTTCTTTATAAGGGGATTCGATATGCCCGATAACATTAAATTGAAAAGATTGCATAAGTTGATTATTCAACAATTTTAAGTGCGCTACCTTCACATACCGTTGCTTGGTAACAACCCGGTGCTGATTTGGTTTGGCACTGATGTAATAACACGGCATCCGCAGCGATATAAGCGGCTTGCGTCAACATACTGTTTTTAGCTGAATCAAGGTTAATAGGCGGACTCTTTGCATTTTTTCTGCATGACTCACCAGAGACAATACCTAAGTCACGAAATGGCATTCCTAATAATTCTTCAGGGCTGTTCATTAATTTAATGTTTTCTGCACTGACATCTTCTTCTTCAGTTTCTACAGGCAAAGGCTTCGATAATTTCATGCTCGAAAACCCTTTATTCATGCTGGGACTGGTGTATTGATTAATTCCGCACCCAGCTAAAGCAAATGTAGCGAGGGCGAGCAAAAACAATCTCATAAATATTACCTTTTTATTATCTGCGCTAGCGCATTAATTATGTAATCGGTTTAAAGCTAATTTATTTAAAACAAATCGGTTTAATGCATGTTGGTATGATACAAAAAAACTAGGTGACATAAAGTCACCTAGCATTTTATACACATTTTTTTTAAGAGAAAAGCTTACCAGCCTTTAACTGCACCACCATCGAATACTTCGTTGGCCTTTTCTGCCACTTCATTAGATTGATATGCTTGAATAAACTTCTTCACATTCTCGCTATCTTTATTATCTTCACGAGCCACAATAATGTTCACATATGGAGAATCTTTATCTTCAACAAACAGACCATCTTTTGCTGGAGTCAGTTTTGGTGTTGCACTGCTAGCCCAAGTTGTGTTGATGATAGCCAGTGCAATTTTTTGATCATCCAGAGCACGTGGTAATTGTGGTGCTTCTAATTCAACAAATTTTAAGCCTTTTGGATTCTCAACAACATCCAACACGGTAGGCATTAAACCTGTGCCATCTTTTAACTTAATTAAACCTTGTTTTTGCAGTAACAGTAATGAACGACCTAAGTTAGTTGGGTCATTTGGCAGCGCAACTTGTGAACCATCAGCCAATTCATCAATAGATTTAATTTGTTTAGAATATCCCGCGATTGGGTAAATAAAGGTATTTCCAACAGGGACTAACTTGTAGTTACGGTCTTTAATTTGCTGATCCAGATAAGGCTTATGTTGGAATGCGTTTGCATCGATATCACCTTTGCTTAATGCTTCGTTTGGTAATACGAAGTCATTGAAAGAGACTAATTCAACATTCAGTCCATATTTTTCTTTAGCAACTTTTTGTGCAACTTCAGCAACTTCAAACTCTTTGCCCATGATCACACCGACTTTGATGCTATTTGGATCTTTTTGTTTTTCACCACAGCCAGCGAGAGCTAATGTTCCCAACAGCGCGCCAACTACTGCAATTGATTTTAACTTAATAGACATAATTTACCCCTTTAGACACTATTTATAGCACCTTAACTACTGTGTAGCGTTTTTTGGCGCTGCTATTGTTTCTGACTATCTAGATTACGGACTATTTATGTGACACTTTTTTCATTAGATATTCACCAGTGAACTGAATGATGAATACTAAGACAATCAATAGAACCAGAACGGTATTCATAACTAATGGATTATAAGTATAGTATCCATATTGCATTGCAATTTGTCCTAATCCACCGGAACCTACTGCACCACCCATTGCGGAATAACCGACTAACATAATTAATGTAATGGTTGCTGCGTTAATTAACCCCGGTAAAGATTCTGGCAGTAATACTTTGCGGATAATCTGTAACGGTGTTGCACCCATAGCGCGTGATGCTTCAATTAAACCATTTGGTACTTCTAATAATGCGTTTTCAACCATGCGAGCAATAAATGGAATTGCACCAACAGTCAATGGAACAATCGCACCTTCGATACCAATCGCAGAACCTACGATGAATTTGGTAAACGGGCTGATCCAGACTAATAAAATAATAAACGGTATTGAGCGGAATACGTTCACGACAGCAGAAATAACGCTATACAGAACGGTGTTTTCCATAACTTGCCCACGACGAGTGACATAAAGTAGGACGCCTGTCGGGATACCTAAAATAAAACCTAAAATTGCAGAAACGAAAGTCATGATAATCGTATCAATCGTTCCTGAAATAAGCAGTGAAATCATTCCCTCAGACATAACCTAAAACCTCAACTTTCACATGGTGCTCTTTCAAAAATGTAATAGTGGACTCAATGCCATTTTCTAAGCCGTGTAATTCAGCCAGCATCACACCGAATTTAACGCCACCGGCATAATCAATCTGAGAGCTTAAAATATTAATATCGATATCAAATTTACGTACGGCCATTGAGATTAATGGCGCATCCACCGATTGCCCTGTGAATTCCAGTTTCAATAACGGGGAGAGATCTTTACCTGATTCTGGCTGCAAACGTTCTTTATAGTCATCTGGAATATCGATAACTAATGTTGACTTAATAAATGCTTGAGCAACAGGCGTTTTAGGGTGAGAGAAAACTTCACTCACTTTATCTTGCTCAATAAGCTGACCGCCACTGATCACTGCCACTTGGTCACAAATGCGTTTCACGACATCCATTTCATGGGTGATTAATAAGATAGTTAAACCTAAGCGACGGTTGATATCTTTCAATAATTCTAAAATAGAGCGCGTCGTTGCTGGATCTAATGCACTTGTTGCTTCATCACACAGTAATACTTTTGGTGAGTTTGCTAAGGCGCGGGCAATAGCCACACGCTGTTTTTGACCACCAGAAAGATTCGCTGGATAAGCATCTTTCTTTTCAGATAAACCGACTAACTCTAATAATTCATTAACGCGCTGTTTAATGGTCTCTTTCGGTGTATTGTCTAATTCTAGTGGCAGTGCCACGTTATCAAACACAGTGCGCGAAGATAATAAATTAAAGTGCTGAAAGATCATGCCAATTCCACGGCGTGCTTTTGTAACTTCTTTCTCTGGCAGAGACGTTAAATCTTGTCCATCAACAATGACTTGCCCTGATGTTGGACGCTCCAGCATATTCACGCAACGAATTAAGGTACTTTTACCTGCGCCGGATGCACCAATGACACCATATATTTGACCAGCAGGAACATGCAGGCTGATATCAGTCAGTGCCTGTATATTGCGGTTTCCTTGCTGGAACACTTTATTAATATTTGAGAGCTTTATCATTCTATCTTCTATTCTCTGACGAATTATATTCAAGATACTGTATCTAACATGTATTGGATGTTAAGGCGTCTAGACGTCTAAGTCAATAAAGTTTGATGGATTTATTCTATTCTCATTTCATTTCTTTTCATGAGATACTAAAAACCATTTCAGTTTGAGGAGTAAAGCAGTGAGCAAAGGCATTCCAGCAATCTTTCTAGATAGAGATGGCACAATTAATATCGATCATGGCTATGTACACCAAATCGATGACTTCGAATTTATCGATGGCGCTATTGAAGCCATGATTGAACTCAAAAAAATGGGATATGCATTAGTTGTCGTGACTAATCAATCTGGTATTGGTCGTGGTATCTATACTGAAGACCAGTTTATGACGCTAACTGAGTGGATGGATTGGTCTCTTGCCGACCGTGGTGTTGATTTAGATGGTATCTATTTCTGCCCTCATCACCCGGATGCAGCGGTAGAAGAATATAAGCAAGAATGTAATTGCCGCAAGCCAAAACCAGGAATGCTTTTAGATGCTCAGGAATTTTTAAACATCGATATGGCTTCTTCTATTATGGTTGGCGACAAACTTGCAGATATGCAAGCGGGTAAAGCGGCTCTTGTGGGGACAAATGTATTAGTAAAAAGCGGCGAACCTGTTACAGATGACGCTATTGCGAGTGCAGATCTGGTGATTAATAGCCTTGCAGACCTACCAAAAGCCTTAAAAAGCATCACAAAGTAACCATTTTGGGTGATAAATCAGCACTTGGAAATTATTTTAAAAAAAACACTTGCGAGATTTTGGGAGCTCCCTATAATGCGCATCCGTTGTCACGACAAACCGGCTCGAAGAAAACCTCGAAGCCCCGTGATAACAGAGGTGAAGAAAGAAAATAGTTGAAAATAATCGCTTGACTTTCTAAATAAAAAACGTAGTATACGACACCTCGCGACAACGACCTAAAGTCGAAAATCGAAAGATTAAGTCGCACCGCTCTTTAACAATTTATCAGACAATCTGTGTGGGCACTCACAGGACACTATCAAAAAAATATTTGATTTTAAGTCTTGAAGAGTGACTAACACGTTAATTCATATATATGAACTAATAGGTAATTTGGTTTCTTCGGAAATCAAACGACAGTAACATTCTTTGAGCATCAAGCTTTTTAATTGAAGAGTTTGATCATGGCTCAGATTGAACGCTGGCGGCAGGCCTAACACATGCAAGTCGAGCGGTAACAGGGGAAGCTTGCTTCTCGCTGACGAGCGGCGGACGGGTGAGTAATGTATGGGGATCTGCCCGATAGAGGGGGATAACTACTGGAAACGGTAGCTAATACCGCATAATCTCTAAGGAGCAAAGCAGGGGAACTTCGGTCCTTGCGCTATCGGATGAACCCATATGGGATTAGCTAGTTGGTGAGGTAATGGCTCACCAAGGCGACGATCCCTAGCTGGTCTGAGAGGATGATCAGCCACACTGGGACTGAGACACGGCCCAGACTCCTACGGGAGGCAGCAGTGGGGAATATTGCACAATGGGCGCAAGCCTGATGCAGCCATGCCGCGTGTATGAAGAAGGCCTTAGGGTTGTAAAGTACTTTCAGTTGGGAGGAAGGCGTTGATGCTAATATCATCAACGATTGACGTTACCAACAGAAGAAGCACCGGCTAACTCCGTGCCAGCAGCCGCGGTAATACGGAGGGTGCAAGCGTTAATCGGAATTACTGGGCGTAAAGCGCACGCAGGCGGTTGATTAAGTTAGATGTGAAATCCCCGGGCTTAACCTGGGAATGGCATCTAAGACTGGTCAGCTAGAGTCTTGTAGAGGGGGGTAGAATTCCATGTGTAGCGGTGAAATGCGTAGAGATGTGGAGGAATACCGGTGGCGAAGGCGGCCCCCTGGACAAAGACTGACGCTCAGGTGCGAAAGCGTGGGGAGCAAACAGGATTAGATACCCTGGTAGTCCACGCTGTAAACGATGTCGATTTGGAGGTTGTTCCCTTGAGGAGTGGCTTCCGGAGCTAACGCGTTAAATCGACCGCCTGGGGAGTACGGCCGCAAGGTTAAAACTCAAATGAATTGACGGGGGCCCGCACAAGCGGTGGAGCATGTGGTTTAATTCGATGCAACGCGAAGAACCTTACCTACTCTTGACATCCAGAGAATTTAGCAGAGATGCTTTAGTGCCTTCGGGAACTCTGAGACAGGTGCTGCATGGCTGTCGTCAGCTCGTGTTGTGAAATGTTGGGTTAAGTCCCGCAACGAGCGCAACCCTTATCCTTTGTTGCCAGCACGTAATGGTGGGAACTCAAAGGAGACTGCCGGTGATAAACCGGAGGAAGGTGGGGATGACGTCAAGTCATCATGGCCCTTACGAGTAGGGCTACACACGTGCTACAATGGCGTATACAAAGAGAAGCGACCTCGCGAGAGCAAGCGGAACTCATAAAGTACGTCGTAGTCCGGATTGGAGTCTGCAACTCGACTCCATGAAGTCGGAATCGCTAGTAATCGTAGATCAGAATGCTACGGTGAATACGTTCCCGGGCCTTGTACACACCGCCCGTCACACCATGGGAGTGGGTTGCAAAAGAAGTAGGTAGCTTAACCTTCGGGAGGGCGCTTACCACTTTGTGATTCATGACTGGGGTGAAGTCGTAACAAGGTAACCGTAGGGGAACCTGCGGTTGGATCACCTCCTTACCATTGAAGTGTACTTGTGAAGTGCTCACACAGATTGTCTGAT
>NZ_WLUN01000014.1:0-45669 GCF_009706645.1 Providencia sp. wls1914 | reverse complement strand
GCAGGTACCGGCTACGTCGGTCTGTCTAACGCCATGTTACTGTCCCAACACCACGAAGTGGTGGCGGTGGATATCATTCCTGAAAAAGTGGCGATGCTTAATAATAAGCAATCCCCAATTATCGATACCGAAATCGAACAGTTTTTAACGGAAAAACAGCTTAATTTCCGTGCAACCGAAGATAAAGTCGAAGCCTATACTGGCGCGCAATACGTGATTGTGGCGACCCCGACAGACTACGACCCAAAAACTAACTACTTCAACACCAATTCAGTGGAATCCGTTATTCACGATGTGAACAAACTGAATCCAGACGCGACCATTATCGTCAAATCTACTATTCCAGTGGGCTTTACGGAGCGTCTGCGTGAAGAGTTCGGTTACACCAACGTGATTTTCTCCCCAGAATTCTTACGTGAAGGTCGCGCGCTGTGGGATAACTTGTACCCGTCCCGTATCGTGGTGGGCGAGCGCTCTGAACGCGCACAGATTTTCGCTGACTTGCTGTTAGAAGGCGCGATTAAGAAAGATGTGCCGGTGCTGTTTACTGATGGCACTGAAGCCGAAGCGGTCAAATTATTCGCCAACACTTTCTTAGCCATGCGTGTGGCATACTTCAATGAATTAGACACTTACGCAGAAAGCCGTGGCTTAAATGCGCGTCAAATCATTGAAGGGGTTTCTTTAGACCCACGTATCGGCAGCCACTACAATAACCCATCCTTCGGTTACGGCGGTTACTGCTTACCAAAAGACACTAAGCAGTTACTGGCGAACTACGACGATGTACCGAACAACCTAATTAACGCGATTGTCGAATCTAACCGCACGCGTAAAGACTTTATCTCGGATGCGATTATTGCTAAAGCACCGCGTAAAGTGGGTGTGTATCGCTTAGTGATGAAAGCGGGCTCCGATAACTTCCGTGCCTCTGCGGTGCAGGGTGTGATGAAGCGTATCAAAGCCAAAGGAATTGAAGTGGTGGTTTACGAGCCAGTACTCAAAGAAGATGAATTCTTCCGTTCGAAAGTTATCCGTGATTTAGAAACGTTCAAAGCAGAAAGCGACATTATTCTGGCAAACCGTATGGTGCCTGAACTGGATGATGTGGCGGACAAAGTCTATACCCGCGATTTATTTGGCAATGATTAAGTGATTCCCTCATGAAAACAGCAGTCTTAATTCAGTCTCATAATAATTCAAGATATATTTGTAAACTAGCTGAGTATTTTCCTTCTATTAGATTTTATATACATATAGATAGAAAAAACACTCACGACTTTAACTTCATAAAAGAAAAGAAACTAAGTAATATTTTTTTGATTGAAGAACGGATAAATGTATTCTGGGGTGGAGTTAGCCAGATCAAAGCCACTTTACTTTTATTAAATGAAGCTGAAAAAAACAAAGAAAATCATTACTTTCATCTAATGAGTGGTGAGTGTTTACCCTTGACTAGCTTTTATGAAATGGAAAAAGAGTGGGATAAAACTCCACATATTAACTTTATTGAAAGTCATATTGATAATAATAACTCTTGGCGACTAAAAGTAAGAGTTCCACATTCTGATACAAAATATTTAAGAACTTTTATAGGAAAGGCATTTAATAAAATGCTTAAATATAGCACATACATAAAAAAAACCACATCATTTAGTAATGATGAATTTTACTTTGGTTCTCAATGGTTTTCAATAACTCGAAATTTAGTTAGCCATATAGTATCTGCTGATAATGAACATTTTTTTGATAGTTTTAAAAATATAACATGTGCTGATGAGCATGCTTTTCAAATTTTATCAAGACGAATAGAAGAACCTTGTAATATTGCAGATAATAACAAACGCTTCATTCATTTCAAGAAAAAATCTAGTCCAGAATATTTAAATGAGAGCACCTTGTTAAAACTTGACAACAATAAATATTGGTTTGCTAGAAAAGTAAAAGAAGATGTTACATTAGATTATCTTGATAGGTTAAAAAATAATGTTTGAGAACTTCTCGGTAATAATGCCTGTTTTTAATGCACAAAAGACCTTAAAAGAAAGCATTGATTCTGTATTAAATCAAACCCATAAAAACTTTAAACTGTATATTATAAATGACTGCTCAACCGATAGCTCTAAAGATATAATCTTGTCTTATATAGATAGTAGAATTGTCTATATCGAAAATGATATAAATCAAGGTGTTTCTCTATCGAGAAATACCGGTATAAAAATGTGCACAGGTAAATACCTGTCATTTTTAGATAGTGATGATTTATGGCTACCCAATAAATTAGCTCTTCAATTTGAGAAATTAGAATCCGGTTATGATGTAGTCTGTTCAAACTATTTCACCTTCATAGAAAATAAGATAATTAACACAAGAGTCAGCCCAACATCCATTAATTTATCTGATATGTTAAAAACAAACTATATTGGGAATTTAACTGGCACCTATAACTGTGAAAAACTGGGAAAAGTTTATCAAAAAAACGTTGGACATGAAGACTATATTATGTGGTTAAATATATTAAAAAAAGGACCAAGAGTATATTGTATTCAGGAACCATTGGCAAAATATAGACTCTCAGAAAATTCTGTATCAGGAAACAAATTTAAGGCCATGAAATGGCAGTGGCTAATTTATCGAACTGAACTCAACTTTACAGCCCCTAAATCCATATATTACTTTTTACATTATATTTTTAACGCTTTTAAAAAAAGAAGATAAACTATGTTAACTATCATCGGTGGTTCCGGTTTTATCGGAACACGTCTATCAAACCAATTAAAATCTCAAAATATCGATTTCAAAATCGTTGATATTGAAAAAAGTGAAGCCCATCCTGAAAAATGGGAATTTGGTGATGTCACCAAACCTGAAACGCTTTTCGAACCACTAAAAGGTAGTGACGTTATTATTAACCTATCAGCAAAGCATAAAGATAACGTTCACCCTATTAGCCTTTACTATGAAGTGAACGTTGATGGTGCCAAAAACGTCTGTGATGTCGCTGAACAGTTGGGTATCAAACACATTGTTTTCACTTCATCGGTTGCTGTTTATGGCTTCGTTGAAAAAGAAACTGGGGAAGATGGCGAATATCATCCATTTAACCACTATGGTAAATCTAAGTTAGAAGCTGAATACGTTTACGATGCATGGCAAGCAAAATCTGCGGACAACATCTTAGTTACTATTCGTCCAACCGTTGTATTTGGTGAAAATAACCGTGGTAACGTTTATAACCTATTCCGCCAAATTGCGTCTGGTCGATTCTTAATGATCGGTTCTGGTAATAACCAAAAATCAATGGCCTATGTAGAAAATATTGCAGCGTTTATTACATTCGCAACCACCTTCACTGAAGGAAAGCATGTATTCAATTACATCGATAAGCCTGATTTTACGATGAACGAATTAACAGCGGTCATTTGCGGTGCCCTTAATAAGCCAAAATCCAATATCCGCATTCCATATCCAGTTGGGATTTTAGGTGGCTACTGCTTTGATGTGCTTTCTAAACTGACGGGCAAAGAATTCCCAGTGAGTAGTATTCGTGTGAAAAAATTCTGTGCTCGTACACAATTTAAATCCAATTACATTGGAAATACCTCTTTTGTTCCACCAGTTACGTTGGAACAAGGTATCGCCAATACTGTGCAATATGAGTTTAAATAAAACTCATTTTTCATAATCTCAATTTTGGAATATACAGACAGGATACAACCATGAGTAGTTCTTGCGTATTAGTCACCGGCGGTCTTGGCTATATCGGCAGCCATACCTGCGTACAAATGATCCAACAAGGTATTCAAGCGATTATTTTAGATAATCTTCATAATGCCAACCTTGAAGTGCTTAATCGCATTGAAACCATCACGGGAACTAAACCGACGTTTTATCAAGGTGATGTACGTGATAAAAGCATTTTAGACACCATTTTTACTCAGCACTCCATTAGCTCAGTAATCCACTTTGCGGGTTTAAAAGCAGTCGGTGAATCTGTTGAAAAACCGATTGAATACTATGATGTGAATGTGAATGGCACTTTGGTTTTAGTGCAAAGCATGCGTCAGGCGGGTGTTAAAAGCTTAATTTTTAGCTCCTCTGCGACAGTGTATGGTGAACCTGAACATACCCCATTAACTGAAGAGTCCTCTGTCGGAAATACCAACAGCCCATATGGTACGAGCAAATATATGGTTGAGCGTATTTTAACTGACCTCAGTATCTCTGATAGCGAATGGTCAATTTCCTTACTACGCTACTTCAACCCAGTTGGTGCACATAATTCTGGCTTGATGGGTGAAGACCCGAATGGGATCCCAAATAACCTGACCCCATTTATTGCGCAAGTAGCTGTCGGTCGCCGTAAAGAACTTGCTGTATTCGGTGGGGATTATGCCACTAAAGACGGCACTGGCGTCCGCGATTATATCCATGTGATGGATTTAGCTGATGGACATATTGCTGCGTTAAACTATATGAATAAAGACTCAGGGCTTTATATCTATAATCTGGGTACAGGTACTGGAACCAGCGTACTGGAAGTGATCGCTGCTTTTGAAAAAGCTGTCGGTAAGCCAATCCCTTATAAAATTGCCGAGCGTCGTGCGGGAGATATTGCTGAATATTGGTCAACCCCAGCAAAAGCAGAACGCGAGCTTGGCTGGAAAGCCAAATATAACATTCAGGATATGGCCGATGATGTATGGCGCTGGCAGTCAATGAACCCTAACGGTTATCAAAACTAAATCATCCTTGATATAGCATCAATTAGGCGAGCCACCGGCTCGCTTTTTTTTATTTTTTACATCCTCAAACTCTATTCTCACCGCACTATTAACCTACTCGCTCCCTAGCTCCCCCTATCGCTCACTCCGCCCTTATTCACAAAATATCCACCCCATCAATATCATTTTTTGTTTTATTATATTTTTATATAACATCGATTTTTGGATGAATTATTTGGTTTTTTATTTAAAACTGAACTATTATCCCGAGAAAAATTTGTGTCGTGTAACTTCGATTACTAAAAATTACCATTATCCATCCTGATTTAGGGCTATTATCATGTTCAGTAAATTCCTCATGACTATCACAATGAGCATCCTCGTTTCTGGATGTCATCTCGTCCCGGGAACCTATATTTCCACATCAGGAAAAATGCTCGTTGATACTGGGGAACGGGATATCAACCAGCTTGTGGATATTTACCCTATCTCCCCTAAACTGCTAAGTGAAATGCAGGTTTCCCCCGTGATCGCCAAACCCAATCCGCAGCTTGAAGCACAGCTAGCTGGTTATGACTATCGCGTTGGCGTGGGTGATGTGCTCGCTATTACCGTGTGGAATCACCCTGAACTCACTATCCCTGCAGGTGCCTACCGCAGCGCTGCAGATTCAGGAAACTGGGTTCACGCAGATGGCACCATTTATTATCCCTATATTGGAAAAGTCTCCGTTCTCGGTAAAACAATCAGTGAAATCAGGAGATTAGTCAGCACCCGACTGGCCGCCTACCTTGAAGCACCACAAATCGATGTCAGCATTGCTGCCTTTCGCTCACAAAAAATCTATGTGTCTGGCGAAATTGCCAAACCAGGTTCCTTGCCCATCACCAATGTCCCTCTCACTATTTTGGAAGCCTTTAATACCGCAGGCGGGTTAACCCAAAAGGCGGACTGGGATAATGTGATCCTCACCCGCGGGGGGAAAGAGATAAAAATCTCGCTGCAATCGTTAATCCAATACGGCGATTTAACCCAAAACTATTTAATGCTATCCGGCGATGTTCTCTATGTTCCCCGTAATGATGCGCAAAAGGTTTTTGTGATGGGAGAAGTTGGGCAGCCATCAACATTGACTATCGACCGTGCAGGAATGAGTATCACTGAGGCGCTAAGTAAAGCCAATGGACTCAGCCAAACTACCGCAAGTGCGACAGGGATTTTTGTCATCCGCTCAACGCATAAACCCACACCAACGGAAGGTTCTGAAGGCGAACAATCCCTTTCCAAAATGGCAACCATTTATCAACTCGACCTCTCCGATGCGACGTCACTCGTGATGGGAACGGAATTTAAATTACAGCCTTATGACCTTGTTTATGTGACAGCGGCGCCCGTTGTTCGGTGGAACCGTTTAATCACCCAATTGCTGCCAACCATCGCCTCATACAACCAGCTTGCCGAAGGGACTAAGCGTATTTATGCGTGGTGATTTTATTTTTAATCAAATACTTATGTTTAATAACATTCTTATCGTGTGCATGGGAAACATCTGCCGGTCACCCACCGCAGAGCGTTTAATGCAGGAGCTTTTCCCCCAAAAAAGGATCCACTCCGCAGGCCTGATTGCACAGGAAAATCAACCTACTGATGCTCAAGCTCGCCATATAGCAAAAAGCCATCGCCTCTCTTTGGAGGAAAACCGTTCTCGTCGTTTAACTAGGCATTTATGCCAGATGGCAGATTTGATCCTCGTAATGGAAAACACTCATACCCAAAAACTTTATCAACGATTTCCGCAAACTCGGGGCAAAGTCATGCTATTTGGTGAATGGCTAGATAAAACCGAAATCCCCGATCCTTATAAACATAGCGAAGAGATGTTTGAGCATGTTTATCAGCTTATGGAAAAAGCGGCCGAGTCATGGCAAGGAAAGATTTAGCCTCTATTTGAGCTTATTTAAAAACTAACCCTATGAACCAATTATTTATATGAACAATACAGAAAAAAAGCATGTGCCGAACGCCGATGAAATCGACTTACTCGCCATATTAAAAACACTGAAATCTAACACGCTAACGATAGCGGCGTTTACTATTACCGCCATTTTAAGTGCCGGAGTGTATTGCTGGTTCGCTTCTCCTATTTACCAAGCAAATGCCACATTGCAATACGATAAGGTCAATCAAGCATCACTATTAGAAAAAATGAATGATGGAATACTTTTTGGCGGCAATAACGGGCAAATCGATTCAGAAATTGAAGTCATTAAATCCAGAATGGTGTTAGGCAAAACGGTGTCAGACTTGAATTTAGATATTCAAATTTTGCCTTCAAAGATATTCTCCAGATTTCTAAGTGGTGTGCCCGTTGTTCATATTACAGAGTACCAATTACCCCCAGATTTAATCGGCCAACCCGCCACCTTAACCTTTTTAGATGATCGCCAATATACGCTGGCTTTTGCCGACCAAATTTATCATGGGCAAATTGGTACCACGTTAAAGCAAGGAGAAATTCACTTATTAATTGATTCATTTACAGCTCAAGGTGGGGAAAAACTGAGCTTAATAAAAAATGATCGTTATTCTACTATCGAAAATTTGCGACACCGTCTCAGTATGAATGAAGCCAGTAAAGGCTCTGGCATCATTAACTTAACCATTAAAGGGACAAATCAGCGAGAAAATATCGAGATTTTGGATAATGTAATTCAAAATTATATTAACCAGAATAGAGAACATAGAAAACGAGCCACAAATAACATATTGATTTTTCTAGATAACTACATACCAAAAGTAAAAAATAAACTCGACCATTATGAAAATCAGTTAAATACGTTTCGTAAACAAAATGAGTCTATTGACCTAACGCTAGAGGCTAAATCCGCGCTTGAGAGTGCATTGCATGTAGAAGAAAAGCTAAATGAGCTGACTTTTAAAGAAGTGGAGCTTCAACAGCGATATACCCGTAGCCATCCAGCTTATCAATCCTTACTCGATAAACGCCAAAAGTTGTTACTCGAGAAAGAAAAAGCCAGTAAAAACATTCAACAACTACCAAACACCCAGCAGCAAATTATTCGTTTAACTCGCGATGTTGAATCCGAGCAAGCTATTTATAATCAGTTGGTGGCCAAGCAGCGCGAACTCAGCGTATTAAATTCAGGGATCACTGCCGATGTGCGAATTATTGACTCTGCGGAGTCTTACCCCATGGCCATCGCTCCCAAGAAAAACTTAATCATGGTGCTGGCCTCCTTATTGGGTCTCATGATGGGTTGCGCCTTTGTGATCGGGAAAGAGCTTCTCAATAATAAAATTAAGAACACGGAAGATCTCGAGGTACTAGGCCTCCGTGTTTATGCCACTGTGCCATTCTCGTTGGATGAAAAAAAATCACGGTATCGCGAGAATAAAAAGCCCCTATCCATTGAAAATCCAGCAGATATGGCAATAGAATCCATTCGTTCATTAAGAACCAGTGTCTATTTCTCTGTAATGAATCAAGACAATAATATTGTGATGGTGACAAGCTCATCCCCAAATGTAGGAAAAAGTTTTATTACTGCAAATATGGCGGTCGTCCTTGCCAATGCAGGTAAAAAAATTCTGCTTATCGATACTGATTTACGCAAAGGGCATATTCATAAAACATTTGGGTTAGAAAATAAATCTGGGCTTTCAGAGTTTTTATCCCAACACAGTGAAAACCCAGTCTCAACACACCATCAAGTTATTGATAATTTAGATATTATTAGTCGAGGGGAAAGTACTACCCACTCTTCAGAACTGCTTATGGGCGAGCAATTTAAGCATTTATTGGACTCAGTTAAACATCAATATGACATGGTTCTGCTGGATACTGCGCCCATTTTTGCGGTTACCGATCCGGCTATCATCGGGAAATATGCTGGTACATCACTTTTAGTTGCCTATTATGGCGTGAATACCGTGAAAGAAATTGAACGCGCACTGAAACATTTCAAGCAAAATAACATTGAAATTACTGGCGCCATTCTTAATGGCATTGATGAAAAGTCTGACGACTATCACTATGTTTACCAGTATTAATAGAATGGCGAGCTACCCACTCGCCTTTCATTCTCATATCGACACAACTAATGCATCTTTCCAAATTTGCGCGTAAACTCTGCATCATCTTTTTTCATCCCGACCAATAGCCGTTAACGTTATGCCACATATTGTTTTATTCGAACCTGAAATCCCACCCAATACTGGGAATATCATCCGATTATGCGCCAATACAGGCTTTAGTCTGCACCTGATCCATCCCCTCGGTTTTACTTGGGATGATAAACGCCTACGCCGTGCAGGGCTAGATTACAGCGAGTTTGCGGATATCAAACATCATCATGACTATTACGCATTCTTAGAAAGTGAAGGGTTAAATCCTGATAATAATCAATCGCCAACAGGCGCTCGTGTGTTTGCGTTAACCACCAAAGGTAAGCCGAGCCACAGCAATGTGAGCTATCGGGAAGATGATTATTTGATGTTTGGACCAGAAACCCGCGGCCTACCGCCGTATGTTCTCGATAATATGCCAATCGAGCAGAAAATTCGTATCCCAATGTTGGCAGAAAGCCGCAGTATGAACCTGTCTAACTCGGTCGCCGTTGTGGTTTTCGAAACTTGGCGCCAGCTTGGGTACCCGGGTGCGCTGCTGAAAGACTAAAAACAACAAAGGAGCTGGTTAAGCTCCTTTGGTTTTATTAGAAAAAGTTTTCCGCTCCAATGAGTGGGATTAGCCTTGCTAGAACATCCTCAAAAACTCCATCTTCGGCAACGGCCGCAAACTTAACATTCCGGTCTTTCCAAGAGAGAGTCTGAATTAAATTTGATGCAACTACACAGGGCGTATCAAGATTTTTTACTGGAACTTCAGTTATTGCGCCTCGAATACTTGTGCTCACCGGGCAACAAATAACTAACCCCGTTTTTTGGCTATATTCCACACTAGATAAAACCAAAGCAGGACGATATTTACCGATTTCCTTGCCCTTTGTCGGTTCAAAATCTAACCAAACAATATCATTACGCCTTGGTACATATATTGTTTTCATTCACCCGTTTCCATACCCTGAATGTTAGCTAATTCATCAGAATGGCTATTATGCTCATCCAGATTTTTCAGTAAGTAAGCTTCAGAAAAAAGAACTTTCTTCTTTTTTGGTGATAATACTAATGTTCCATTTTCCACGACGAGATCAAGCTGTTGCCCGACTTCAATACCTAATTGCTTTAAGATAGCTAATGGGATAACTATGCCTTGGCTATTTCCCCACTTTTTGATAGCGATATTCATCTTTATCCACCCCACTTTATTGAGTATATTATGAACACCAAAGTATATACACTGTATAACTTTAATTTACCCTAAGCAACTCATCCTTCATTCTTCGTGTAAGTGAGGTCATTTATGGAAGTAATCAATATCAACGAAGCTGAGAAAAACTTTGATACCCTATTTGAGCAGATAATCAAAGAGATAGATGTGAAGATCATACAACGGCATGGCAAACCAGCAGCGATCATAATGCCATTAAGTATTTATGATGACTTAATGGAAACATTGAATGCGCTACAGATAGGTTACTAATAAATCTAAATCCCATCCCCGCCTTCAAAACCATCAACGTTACCATTAAAGTTTTGATCCATCTCCAGTGATGGTTTATCGCTTGTTGGCTTACCGACAATACGCGCAGGAACTCCCGCCACTGTGGTATGAGGAGGAACTGGGTGCAACACCACGGAGCCAGCGCCAATTTTTGCGCCGCGACCAATTTCAATATTGCCCAGAATTTTAGCGCCAGCGCCAATCATCACCCCTTCACGTACTTTAGGATGACGGTCGCCACAGGTTTTACCTGTACCGCCTAGCGTAACAGACTGAAGAATAGACACATCATTCTCAACAATCGCCGTCTCACCAATCACGATCCCTGTTGCGTGGTCGAGCATGATCCCGCAGCCAATACGGGCAGCAGGGTGGATATCGACCCCAAAAGAGACAGAAATTTGGTTTTGCAGATAAACGGCCAACGCTTTACGCCCTTCACCCCATAACCAATGCCCAATACGATAGGCTTGTAGGGCGTGAAAACCCTTCAAATACAGCAGTGGCGTAGAATATTTATCAACCGCAGGGTCACGTAAACGGACAGCAGAAAGATCCATCGCCGCAGAAAAAATCATCTGCTCATCATTACGATAGGCTTCTTCCACAATTTCGCGGACTTCCATTGCGGGCATAATTGGCGAACTCAACTTATTCGCCAACATATAGCTAAGTGCACTACCGAGGTTGTCATGCTTCAGTAATGTCGCGTTAAAAAAACTGGCAAGTAAAGGCTCACAGTCAGCAAGCGCCTTGGCTTCTTCCTTAATGTAACCCCAAATTCTATCCAGTTCTTCACGCGACATAATGGCTCTCTTCTATATTATTATTAGCTTGGTAATTTAGGCATATCTGCAATTTCATCTTTAGTTGCGCGCCCGAGCAAGGCTTGGGAGGCTTCTAACACATTTTTATTGCAGTAGAGAATTTGATAAATCTGTTCCGTGATTGGCATTTCAACACCGGCACGCTCCGCAAGGGCTTTCACCTCTTTGGTATTGCGATAACCTTCAACCACTTGCCCAATCTCTTTTTCCGCCTCTTCCACACTGACACCATTTCCCAGCATCATACCAAAACGGCGGTTACGGGATTGATTGTCGGTGCAGGTTAACACTAGGTCACCAAGTCCTGCCATACCCATAAATGTGGATGGATCCGCGCCCAGTGATACACCTAAGCGACTCATTTCAGCTAAACCTCGGGTGATCAACGCTGTACGTGCGTTTGCGCCAAAGCCCATACCATCGGAGATCCCTGCGCCTATCGCGATAACGTTTTTCACTGCGCCACCGAGCTGCACACCAATCATGTCAGGGTTTTTATAGACGCGGAAACTTTTGCCGCAATGGAATAATTTTTGTAAATCATCACCAAATTGGCTATCGGATGCCGCGACTGAAATAGCCGTAGGGAGACCTGCCGCAAGCTCTTTTGCGAAAGTAGGCCCAGAAAGCACCGCCAGAGGAATTTCGTTTCCTAATACCTCACGCGCTACATCTTGCAACAAACGCCCAGTATCTCTCTCTAACCCTTTGGTTGCCCAAATAATGCGGGAGCCCGCTTTTAGATACGGTTTGATTTGCTTGAGTACATCACCAAATACATGGCTAGGTACCACAATCAAGATATTCAGGCTCGCTTCAACGGCGCTTTTTAAGTCCGTTTCGAGAGATAAACTATCAGGGAAAGAAACACCAGGTAAAAATGCCTGATTGCTACGTTCTTGGTTTAATTTACGGATGTGTGCTGGGTCATGCCCCCACAACACCACCTGATGGCCATTACGTGCAAGGGTAATGGCTAAAGCGGTGCCGTACGAGCCGGCACCGATCACTGTCATTGAAGCAGTATTCATTAAGCGACCTTATTGAACTTCAGGGTTCTGCGCTTGTTCACCTTGTTGCTGCTGTAAGTAATTCATGAACAGTGCATCAAAGTTAACTGGCGCTAAGTTCAATTGTGGGAAAGTACCACGACCCACCATATTCGTGATAGTTTCACGCGCATATGGGAACAGGATGTTCGGGCAGTATGCACCTAAGCAATGTGCCATTTGAGTGCCTTCGATACCATCAATGGAGAACACACCCGCTTGTTGAACTTCACACAGAAATGCAGTTTCTTCGCCCAGAGTTGCGGTAGTGGTCACACGCAGAACAACCTCATACACGCCTTCAGCTAGCTGAGTTGAAGAAGTATCTAAATCTAATTTGATCTCTGGCTGCCACTCTTTTTGAAAGATTTGAGGTGCATTAGGTGCTTCAAATGAAACGTCTTTTGCGTAGATACGTTGAATTTGAAATACCATTTCTGAGTTGTTTTGTTCTGACATAATAATTACCTTACTTCCATATTAGAGTTTCGAGATATATTCAGTTGCCGGCACATTTTTACAGTGCCGGATAATTACTTCTTACCACGAGCCAGTGGTAGGTTTTCACCTGCCCAACCAGCGATCCCTTCTTTCAGGACAAAGACTTTTTCAAAGCCATGATGAGCAAGCTGTTCAGCAGGTTTAGTTGCTTCCATTCCACTTGCAGAAACCATAATTACAGATTTCTGTTTATGTTTTTCCAGCTCACCCAAATTATTATCTTTAATTTCAGATGGTGTTAAGTTAATAGAATCAATAATATGCCCTTTGCGGAACTCTTCGCGAGTACGTAAGTCCACAACAACTGCTTCTTCTTTATTGATCATTGTAATCGCTTGAGTGCGGGCAATGACTTTAGTTTTAGAGAACAGGCTTCTGAAGGTCATCACGACCACGGCAACAAATAACACTATCCAAGTCAGACTAACAAACGTGTTACGACCGACAAATTGCATGATTTCTTGGATCATGGGGGGCAATTACTCCCGTTAGTTAAAAACGAATATCAAAGGGTTCAGAGTATACCTTTGTGCTGAGCTAATTACAGCCAGTTAGCGCAAACTAGAAGGTCTTTTTTGCGAAAACACTCGCAGAATTAACACCTTTTTTCTGAAAAAAAGAATTTTTTCTCAAAGCTGTACGCAGGCATTTTAACATAAACATGCTCAGACTCGACTTTGACGCTAAATTAATTCCCATCTAAATAGAGTATATACAGTAAAATTCAGTGATAATACGCCTATAATTTGACTTAGTATCAAATGGTATAATAGCAATATTCTTAATTTTTAAGCGTTTTTATGACTATTTTTAAGAGAACACTGGAAAGCACGACTTGCAGATGAAATAATCAGTTATTGCATTTAATTGAGGTGATCTATCACAATGGCCCATACATCCCATCGAATAAAGACATTTTTTGTTCGTCAGGCAATGATCCCTGCCCTGCTTGGTTTGGGGTTATTTACTTTGGCGCCTTCTCACGTCGCGCTCGCGAATCAGATCACTGAAAATAAAGGTCAATTAAATGACCTGCTAAAAAGTATTGCTGAAAAAGAAAAAAGCGTTAAAGAACAGCAAACTAAAAAAAGTAATCTTCTTCAACAGCTCAAAGAGCAAGAGCAAAGTATTTCTGCAGCAAGCCGTGATTTGCACCTAACACAAAACCAATTAAAACAGCTAGATAAAGAAATATCCTCCTTATCTAGCAATATCAGTCGACTGCAAAAGAAAAAAAATGAACAAGAAAAATTGCTTGCTGAGCAGTTAGATGCCGCATTCCGACTTGGTAAACACCAAGGTTTATCACTACTCTTAAAGGGTGAAGAAGGTCAACGGGAAGAACGAATTCTTGCGTATTATGGTTACCTCAACCAAGCCCGTGAAAAAAACATTCTTGATCTAGAAGAAACCACCAAAGAGTTGCACGAACAGAAACAGTTAGAGCAAAAAAAGCAAGCTGAGCAAAAAACAACGCTCACACGCCAACAACAAGAAAAACAAAAGCTCGATAATGCGCAAGCGTCACGGCAAAAAACCTTAACCGTATTAGAAAGCTCATTAAAAGAAGATCAAAAAAACCTCGCGGTCTTAAAACAGAACGAAGCCAGACTACGCGACAAAATTGCTAAAGCAGAACGCGAAGCTAAAGCGCGCGCCGAGCGTGAAGCTCGTGAAGCCGCGCGAATTCGTGCTCAAGTTGCTGAAAAAGAGCGAAAAGCCAAACAAAAAGGCGCCACGTATAAGCCATCTGAAAGTGAGCAATCACTTATGTCTCGAACGGGCGGTTTAGGTCGTCCTGCAGGTCAAGCTATCTGGCCGGTACGCGGTTCCACCCTACATAATTATGGGGATGTGATCTCCAGCGAATTACGTTGGAAAGGTATGGTGATCGCCGCAAATGAAGGCACCCAAGTTAAGGCTATTGCGGATGGTCGCGTACTACTCGCTGACTGGCTTCAAGGTTACGGTTTAGTTGTTGTCGTTGAGCATGGTAAAGGGGATATGAGCCTATACGGCTATAACCAAAGTGCACTGGTAAATGTGGGACAAGAAGTCCGCGCTGGTCAACCAATTGCCTTAGTAGGAAGTAGTGGCGGCCAAGAACGCCCTGCACTTTACTTTGAAATTCGCCGACAAGGTAAAACCGTCAACCCTCGCCCGTGGCTAGGAAGGTAGCGCAATCTCCTTTCGCACTACCTATAAATGCTAAGTTTTCAAATACTAAGCTATAAAAAGTTAGGAAAATAATTATGTTAAGACACTCGCCGATGAAATTACTGATTAGCCTACTCCTTATTATGGTCGGCGCTCAGGCGAGTGCCGCTAAGCTCGCCATTGTTATTGATGATTTCGGTTACCGAGCCAAAGAAGATAATCAAATCCTAGCGTTACCGGCGGCCATTAGCATTGCTATTTTACCTAACTCACCTCATGGTGCTGAAGTCGCGGCCACGGCCTACCAGCAAGGGCGGGATATTTTAATCCATATGCCCATGAAACCATTGAGCAAACAGCCTCTTGAAAAAGACACTTTGGCACCCTCGATGAGTGCTGAAGAGGTTGATCGCATCATCAAAAATGCCATTAGCCGAGTTCCTCACGCTAAAGGAATGAATAACCATATGGGCAGCGAGATGACCTCCAGTCTTTCAGGAATGCGCAATGTGATGCGCTCGCTGTCGCAATCGAACCTCTTTTTCTTAGATAGCGTCACGATTGGCAATACACAAGCGTTGAATGCCGCTAAAGAATTCGGTGTTCCCTCTACGAAGCGCAATATTTTTATTGATAATCACCAATCTGAAGAGGAAACCCGTACACAGCTGAATAAAGCCATTGCTTACGCACGTAAACATGGCAGCGCGGTTGCTATTGGTCACCCGCACCCATCAACCGTACGCGCCTTACAAAAATTTATTCCATTGGTTCCTGCGGATGTTGAACTTGTGCCTGTCAGTACACTGGTTGGCTATCAGCCAGCAACTGGCGAACCACGCAAAACTCTCAGAATGCAACCTGAAGGCGTTAATTCAACACTGCCTGCGACAAAGCCTGAGACCAAAACGCCAAGCAAATCAGAGGTAAAACCTCATGAATCAGCCAAACCAACCACAAGTTCTGATGATGCTACGCCAACTCTTGCAGAGCCAGAACTGACCAACAATGCTGCCGAGCAACCAGAGAAAACTGTAGCGCCCGCTGAGTTAGGTGTATGTGATATCGAACTGCCAGCCACCCGCCTACAAGGCATTGAGCTACTCATGTTTGTGGTCGAGGCCATTTATCAAGATAAAACCCTGCAAACATATATAAAATAAACCCGATATCAACCTGAATTAACAATTTAAATGGGTAATGAAAACCGAATATTATATACTTGGCGGTAATACATCGAGTAAAGAGGCTTTCTGTAACCATGCACTCCTATTATTTTGGCTTAATTCTTATCGCTATTGTTTATTATTGCTCTATCAGTACTCAAATAAAATACAATAGAGCAATTACTCACACCCTACTGTTTTTATTAATTTATTTATCAATCTCTCAAATAGAGAATACTTTGCTGCGAAACTGCATTGGTATTCCAGTTATCACTATTTTAAGTCTAGACTTTTTAGCCTCTCAATTTTACAGTAAAAACTTTGATAGCCGATTAGAATATTCTTTTGCATTAAGTATAATTGAAACGGACAAAAATGAAGCACGAGGTATGTTATTGCATTATCTCCATTATATAATGCTATATCCTCTTTACCTGCTTGTTAGTATTACACTTATTAATATCCTACCCTTATTACCTCAGGGGTATAGCAATATTCCATCAGTTATTCTAGTCATATACTTGCTCAGTCTCCTGATAAAATCCTATCTTCATAATAAGAGAAAAAATAATGTCGACAGTTTTATTATCCGTTTTATCGAGGAAACACCCGTCAGCAATGTTGCACCTTTTTTAGAGGTCTACCAAGACAGAAAAGTTATACGCTCTTTATCATCGACAAAGCCAAGCTATACATTTAAAAACGATTCCACTGATATAGATACCTATGTCATTGTATTAGGGGAATCAGCACGCCCTAATAACATGAGTATGTATGGTTATAAGCGCCAAACAACTCCATGTTGTGATGCACAAAAAAAGAGCATGTTAATCTTTAATCGGGCCTATAGCCCGAGCTCCGTGACAGCAACAGCTGTTCCAATCGCATTAAGTAAAGCAAGCATTACCAATCTTCAATTTACTGATTATTCAGATAATATCGTTCATATCGCCAATCACTTAGGCCTAAAAACATTTTGGTTCAGTAACCAAGGGCAATACGGTAATTACAGTAACGCAATCACTGGAATGGCAATGAATTGTCACGAAAAAGAATGGTTGCCAAATGGTAGCTACGATAAGGATCTGCTGCCTCTTTTTAAAAAGGCTTTAGATGATAAAGAGAGAAAGCTAATTATTCTGCATTTATATGGTAGCCACATCCCATGTGAGCATCGTTATCCCGCTACGGATGCCATTTTTAATGGTCATACTCCTGATGACCATTATGATAACTCCATTCATTACACCGACAGTTTATTGGGTGATATCTTTGATTCTCTGCAAGATATGAGGGCATCTGTTCTGTACTTTTCTGATCACGGGCTCGAACGGTTTGTACAGGGAAATAAAGTCAAATACCAACATGGGGGTGCCAATGCTACTCTTGATGCTTTTATGATCCCAATGTGTACTTGGTATAGCCCTATAGTTAAAGACAGTCACCACACCGGTGAGATCAATGGCATCTGGTTGTCGGAAAATAATTACTTTTTCATCAAAAACTGGCTAGGTGCAACAGATACTTCAACCTTGGAAACTCTCACGCAAAAAAATAATCAAATTAAAGTAATGAGTACAACTGGAAAAATAAACGTACTTTCAGAATAAAATTAATAGGCGGGCAATGTATTTAGCCCGCCTGTAAATACTTTAATCCCAGTTTAAAATCACTTTTCCTGACTGCCCTGAGCACATCACATCAAAGCCTTTCTGGAAATCATCAATAGAAAACTCATGCGTAATGATTGGTGATAAATCGAGACCCGATTGCACTAATGTCGCCATTTTGTACCAAGTTTCGAACATTTCACGCCCATAAATTCCCTTGATAAACAGACCTTTAAATATAACTTGGCTCCAGTCTGTTGCCATTGAAGCTGGCGGAATACCTAATAGCGCAATTCTGCCACCGTGGTTCATGGTGTCTAGCATGGTCTGGAAAGCGGCGGGCGCTCCTGAAACTTCTAACGCCACATCAAAACCTTCTTTCATGCCCAGTTCATTCATGACGTCTTTAAGGTTTTCACGGCTCACGTTTACCGCGCGGGTTACACCCATTTTTTTTGCTAATTCAAGGCGATAATCATTCACGTCCGTGATCACCACATGGCGGGCACCAACATGTCGGCAAACCGCTGCCGCCATAATACCGATAGGGCCTGCGCCCGAAACCAACACATCTTCGCCCACTAAATCAAACGATAATGCCGTATGTACCGCATTACCAAATGGGTCGAAAATTGCCGCAATTTCATCGGGAATATTGTCTGGGATTTTAAAGGCGTTAAACGCGGGGATCACTAGATATTCAGCAAAGCATCCCGGGCGATTTACGCCAACGCCAATGGTATTACGGCATAGGTGAGTGCGCCCACCTCGGCAATTACGACAATGACCGCAGGTAATATGCCCTTCACCAGAAACACGGTCACCAATTTTAAACCCTTTAACTTCCTGCCCAATCTCAACAATTTCCCCTATATATTCATGACCCACCACCATCGGAACGGGAATGGTTTTTTGCGACCATTCATCCCAATTGTAGATATGAACATCCGTTCCGCAAATGGCGGTTTTACGGATTTTAATCATCACATCATTGTGTCCCAGTTCCGGTTTCGGAACGTCTGTCATCCATATACCTGGTTCTGCTTTTAATTTGGACAGTGCTTTCATAGGCGACCTTTTATTTATGATTACATTAATTTCATGACCACTTTAATTTCATAACTGTATAAATTTGATAAGAAAATCAAATTGATAACTAAATTAATTGAAGCTTTTTGCCAATACGGGTGAATGCATCAACCGCGTGTAAAATATCGGCTTTACTGTGTGCAGCGGACATTTGCGTACGAATTCGCGCTTGCCCCTGCGGAACCACCGGATAGAAAAATCCAGTGACATAAATACCCTCTTTTAATAACTCTGAAGCGAATTGCTGAGCAATTTTGGCATCGCCTAACATCACAGGAATGATGGCGTGGTCGGCGCCTGCTAATGTAAATCCTGCCGCAGACATTTTTTCTCTAAATAACTTCGCATTAGCCCACAATTTCTCACGACGCTCTTGCCCTTCGGTCATCATATCGATCACCTTAATGGACGCGGCAACGATGGCTGGAGCCAAAGAGTTAGAGAATAAGTACGGGCGTGAGCGTTGGCGTAACCACTCGACAACCTCTTTTTTGGTGGCAGTATAACCACCCGATGCACCACCCAGAGCTTTTCCTAATGTGCCAGTGATGATGTCAACACGCCCCATGACGTTACAATACTCATGGCTACCACGACCGTTTTCACCAACAAAACCAACAGCATGGGAGTCATCCACCATAACCAATGCGTTATATTCATCCGCAAGGTCACAAACCGTTTTCAGGTCAGCAATCACGCCATCCATCGAAAACACACCATCCGTCGCAATCAGAATATGACGCGCACCCGCCGCTTTGGCTTCTTCAAGACGCTGTTTTAATTCCGTCATATTGTTATTGCTGTAACGGTAGCGCTGGGCTTTACACAGGCGAACACCGTCAATAATGGAAGCATGGTTTAACGCATCGGAAATAATGGCGTCTTCAGGGCCTAATAGGGTTTCAAAAAGTCCGCCATTGGCGTCAAAGCAAGAGGAATAAAGGATCGCATCTTCCATTCCAAGGAAATCTGCGATTTTCTTTTCAAGAATTTTATGGCTGTCTTGGGTACCGCAAATAAAGCGAACCGATGCCATTCCAAAGCCATGGCTATCCATACCCTGTTTTGCCGCTTCAATCAGCGCGGGGTGATTGGCTAATCCTAAATAGTTATTTGCACAAAAGTTAATAACGCGCTGCCCACCTTGGATTTCAATATCCGCGTCTTGAGAGGTCGTAATAATGCGCTCATGTTTAAACAAGCCCTCAGCTTCTATTTGCACCAATTGTTGTTTAATCTGCTGGTAAAATTGTTCTGACATGATTTGTTCCTGTAAAGAAGTTGTTTACAGAGTTTAATAATAGTCACTGGAACTCGCGATATCTGCGGAGCAAATAAGTTAAGTTTGTAGGCAAGATCACGATAATGCCCTTTGAAGAGGTATGACAACTAGGACAATTATCTGGTCGATATACTGTTGTCTGCACAAAGAGGTGTTATTATAGACCCCAATTTTATATCCATTTATTCTTAACCCACTTGAGGTATTCACGATGATCGTAGTCACTGGCGGAGCTGGTTTTATTGGCAGCAATATTATTAAAGCCCTGAATGAAATGGGTCGCACCGATATTCTGGTGGTGGATAACCTGAAAGATGGTACTAAGTTTGCCAACCTTGTTGACCTCGATATCGCCGATTACATGGATAAAGAAGACTTTATCGTGAGCGTTATTGCGGGTGATGATTTTGGTGATATCGACGCTGTTTTCCATGAAGGTGCTTGCTCATCCACCACTGAGTGGGATGGTAAGTACATGATGGATAATAACTATCAATTTTCTAAAGAACTGCTGCATTACTGTTTAGAACGTGAAATTCCTTTCCTGTATGCTTCCTCCGCAGCGACATACGGCGGACGTAGCGATAATTTCATCGAAGAACGTGAATTTGAAAAACCACTGAACGTGTACGGCTACTCTAAGTTCCAATTTGACCAATATGTCCGCAACATCATGCCTGAAGCGCAATCTCAAGTGTGTGGCTTCCGCTATTTCAACGTTTATGGGCCAAACGAGAACCATAAAGGCAGCATGGCGAGCGTGGCTTACCACTTAAACAAACAGATTAATGAAGGGCAAACCCCGAAACTGTTTGAAGGCAGCGACACTTTCCGCCGCGATTTCATCTACGTTGGCGATGTAGCTGCAGTGAATTTATGGTTCTGGGAAAATAACGTCTCTGGTATTTTCAACTGTGGTACAGGTCGTGCGGAATCATTCCAAGCGGTTGCCGATGCCGTCACTGAATTCCATAAAGATAAAAATGTCTCTATCGAATACATTGAATTTCCTGAGAAATTAAAAGGTCGCTACCAGAGCTTCACGCAAGCGGATCTGACTAAACTGCGTGCCGCGGGTTACACTGCACCGTTTAAAACCGTTGCTGAAGGCGTGACCGAATATATGCAATGGCTGAATAAAGACGCGTAATTGTCTTTTATGAAAACCGTTCCTATGAAAACCACGCCTATGAAAATATTAGTGATTGGCCCCTCATGGGTAGGGGATATGATGATGTCTCAGAGCCTTTATCGCACGATCAAGGCACTGCATCCTCATGCTCAAATTGATGTGATGGCACCAGATTGGTGCCGTCCGTTATTGGCGAAAATGCCTGAAGTGTCTGAAGCGATTTCCATGCCATTAGGGCATGGAAAGCTAGAAATTGGCGAACGTCGTCAATTAGGCATCAATTTGCGGAAAAATGGGTACGACCAAGCGATTGTTTTGCCTAATTCATTGAAGTCTGCACTGGTGCCATTCTTTGCTAAAATCGCCAAAAGAACGGGATGGCGCGGTGAAATGCGTTATGGGCTGCTCAATGATTTACGCCCATTAGATAAACAAGCATTTCCGCTGATGGTGCAACGCTACGTCGCATTGGCGTATGACAAACAGCTCATCAAATCTGCCGATGATATTCCCGCCCCGATTTTATGGCCTAAATTAGTCACTGATAAACAGCAAGTTAGCGATACTGTTAGTCAATTTAATATTGATTTTTCTCGCCCAATTATTGGTTTTTGCCCAGGAGCTGAATTTGGCCCTGCAAAACGTTGGCCGCACTATCACTATGCGGCGCTCGCTCAAAAATTAATCAGCGAGCAAGGCTACCAAGTCCTATTATTTGGTTCTCAAAAAGACCATGAAGCGGGTGAAGAAATCCGTCAAAGTTTGACTGACGATGCTCGCAATTACTGCCTTAATTTCGCAGGAAAAACCTCGTTAGAACAAGCTGTTAATCTTATCGACGCTTGCCAAGCCGTTGTCAGTAATGATTCAGGTTTAATGCATGTGGCTGCCGCTCTCGATAAACCGTTAGTCGCGCTATATGGCCCAAGCAGCCCTGATTTTACCCCGCCACTGTCTGATAAAGCGGAAGTCATCCGCCTGATCACGGGTTACCACAAAGTGCGTAAAGGTGACGGCGAAAGTGGCTATCACCAAAGTCTGATTGATATTCAACCGCAAATGGTACTCGATGCCCTCACGCGTTTAAATATAGGTATTAAATAATGAGAGTGTTATTAGTAAAAACATCATCTATGGGAGATGTTTTACACTCTCTGCCTGCATTAACCGATGCGCAGGCAGCAATACCGAATATTCAATTTGATTGGGTGGTCGAAGAGGGATTTGCTCAAATTCCCACCTGGCATAGTGCGGTGAATAAAGTGATCCCTGTGGCAATCCGTCGTTGGCGAAAAAATTGGTTTTCTGCGCCAATTCGTGCCGAACGTGCAGAGTTTCGTCGCCAATTACAGGAAACCCACTACGATGCCGTTATCGATGCGCAAGGGTTACTTAAGAGTGCGTTGCTAGTCACTCGCCTCGCTCACGGTTCTAAACATGGTTATGACCGCCATAGTATCCGCGAGCCGATTGCCAGCTTCTTTTACGATCATCGTTATTTCATTAGTAAACAGCAACATGCGGTAGAACGTATTCGCCAATTATTTGCTAAAAGCCTCGGGTATACTTGCCCTAGAACGCAAGGCGATTACGCGATTGCTCGCCATTTCTTGCAATCAACCGATGGAACCGAAGCACCCTATGTGCTGTTTTTGCACTCCACAACACGCGATGATAAGCATTGGCCGGAGTCTCATTGGCGTGAACTGATTCAGTTAATGAAGGAAACCGGGCTGAGAGTGAAGCTCCCTTGGGGTGCAGAGCATGAGCATCAGCGAGCAATGAGATTAGCCGAGGGTTTTGATTTTGTTGAAGTCTTACCAAAATTAACGCTGGCACAAGTCGCACAACAAATTGCGGATGCTAAAGCGGTGGTTTCTGTCGATACAGGCTTAAGCCATTTAACCGCTGCGCTGGATAAACCGAATTTCACGCTGTTTGGCCCAACAAATCCCGGTTTAATTGGTGGTTATGGAAAAGGCCAAAATGAGATAAAAAGCGTAGATAATAGAATGGATAGCATTAAAGCTGATGCCGTCTTTCAACAACTGCGCACCGAGTTATAGCCCACATAGCGCATTATCTAAAACCTATCTCCCATAAAAATTAAGCGGCCATCTGACCGCTTAATTATTTTTCACTTCGCAAAAGATTTATTTTTTCTCTGGGGCAATAAACCCAAAACACATGGTTTTCGGCTCAGCATCCGGTTCAGAGCGGTAAATCACATCTTCTTTTTCAATTTTAAATTGTGGCCAGAATTTGCGTACTTTGGCGAAATCTTCGTGGGCACAATCATCATATTTGCGCCCTAATAAAATGGCACCGTGCTCACGAATTTCTGCTTCAGTAATATCACGGTTATACACATTCGGTGGCATATGGTTTTCTAGCGTCCAAGGCTGGATAACATGAGGCCTATCTTGAGCGTAGATAATAAACCATTGGTGTAGGTTATCTTCGCCGCCAACATATTTGACTGGCGTTCCGTAACGTTGATACCAACGTTGTTCACCTTCCGCGATTAAGGTTTTCACGCCAATAAATTTCTGACCCGCTCCGCGAATATTTCCAGCTTGAACAATGAGATAACCGGATACCATTAAGGCACCAACTACGGCTAAGCCAATTAATGGTTTTTTCAGTGACTTTTTCGGCATTATGGTGATTGAGCCAACAAACAAAGGCGCACATACCATCATAAATGGCTGTAACCACTCCGTAATTCGCCCGCCATCATGGAACGAGAACCAACCGTAAATCACCGCGAGTGGAAATAAAATAATAAAGTTTGCCATGCGATTCGATAAGGCTTTCGGCCAACCGATTTTTCCGCCACAGCAATATAAGATAATCGCTGCGATAATCAGCGGGTAAAACACGCTCAGAGCTGCTTCGGTGGTATGTAAGTTAAAGCCTGGGTCAATTTGTGAATCTACCCATTTAAAAGCAGAAAAATCACTCGCCATCAGCCAAAAGAAGTTTGGCAAAATCATCGAAAACCACAGCGCTATCGCCAGATAAAACACCGGATGGCGATAGCTTTGGCGCGCTTGTTTCACAAAAAGAGTGAGCAAAAAGACAGAGCCAACTAAGGCGAGCGTGGAGTATTTCCCCATTGTTGCAAGACCAGCAACTAAAGCAAAAGGCAGCCACCACAAAGGGTTATCTTCGACAGCACGCAGGAAGAAATAAATCACCCAAGGCCAAAATGTCACTAAAATATAGTTATCATTATAAGGAATGATATCGAAATTAATGACACCGGATAAATTCATCATCAGCATCGCAAACCATGCGAGATCGCGACGACCGGTTAATCGGTAGGCAAGTTTCCATACCCCAAGTAACCCAAATCCAATACCGATAAAATGGCTCAAATACCAATAGAAACTATAAGAAATTCCCAAATGGATTGCAGGCCACATCATGGTACCGACAAACCACGGGTTTTTTGGCGATCCCCATTCACCATTCATTCCCCAGTTAACGGCTTCGACCGTATCGTAAGGAACAGTTGGGTCAAAAAAGAAACTCGCAAGGATCCAGGCAATGGCATAGCCAATGATCCAAAGATACACATACTTATTTGAAGTTGGTTGATTGGTTGTTGGCATTCTTTTTTCAGCGAAATTTATCAATAAAGTTAAAGGGAAATACGCATTATTTTACGTCGAGCTTATAGAGGGTTACCCCTCGCTCGGCTGAGTATGCAAAAACGTGACTGGGTAGTTTACTATAGTTTAAACGAAATAATCAGAAATGAGAGAAATTGTCATTACTCATTGTAGTAATATTCAAGTTATCAATATTTTTGCTGAATATTACTGTTCTCTTGGAGGTAAATAAGGTTGCAATAACTTAAGTAAACGCTGTAATGCGCCTTGGTTTTCATGCAATACTTCCGCTGCATGACGACCATAATACAGTCGATAATCTTCATCAGACAGTAAACTCGTCACGGCTTGAGCCAACGATTCGCTATCTGTCACAGTGATCAACCCATCAGCTTGGGTTAACTTCGCACAAATATCTTTAAAATTAAAGGTATGCGGCCCCATCAAAACAGGCAATGCATGCGCAGCTGCTTCAAGTGGATTATGACCACCGGTTTCAACTAAGCTCCCACCAACGAAAGCTATATCTGCAATTCCGTACAGCAACATCAATTCCCCCATCGTATCGCCAATAACCACTTGGGTTTCTAGAGATGGGATAACGCCGCTACTACGACGAATAAAGCTTAGCCCTGCTTTTTGCGTCAGCTCTTCCGCTTTTGCAAAGCGTTCTGGGTGCCTTGGGACTAAAATGAGTAATAAATTAGGAAATTTTTTCAGCAACTGTTGGTGAGTTTGCAAAACAATCGCTTCTTCACCTTCGTGGGTACTTGTCGCAATCCATACTGGACGATGTGCAGCCCACTGCCTACGTAACGTAATCGCTTTAACGGCCAGTTCAGGGGTAACGGAAATATCAAATTTTAAGCTCCCCGTCACTTCTAACTGCTTACGTCTTAACCCTAATTGAATAAAACGTTCACCATCTTCTTGATGCTGAGCAGCCACCATCGTGACATTTTGCAGCATGCGCTTCACAAAACTACCGAGTTTTTGATAACCCACAGCGGAGCGTTCAGATAGCCGAGCATTCGCGATAACTAATGGAATATTACGCTTATGTAGCTGGTTGATCATATTCGGCCAGAGCTCCGTTTCCATAATAATCACCAGTTTAGGATCAACTTGATTAAGGAAACGACTCATGGAGCCGGGTAAATCATAAGGGAGATAAACGTGACTAATATCGTCACCAAATGCTGACTGAACACGTTCTGACCCGGTTGGAGTCATTGTGGTCACGGTAATAGGGAGTGATGGGTAGTGATGGCGAAGCGCACGTACTAATGGTACTGCTGCAAGGGTTTCGCCCACAGAAACTGAGTGTAATAAAATGCCTTTAGGAACAACTTTACCACCACAAAAACCATAGCGTTCTCCCCAGCGTTTGCGATACGCAGGGGCTTTACGGCTACGCAATAATAAGCGTATCCAAATTAATGGCTGGATGAGATAAAGAAGTACCTGATATACACGCAATAACATTCGATCTGATTCACTTACCAAAATTGGCGGTATCTTACCATAAACCATTACTGAAAGTGTGTAGAATCTGTGCCTAAAATGAGACTTAAAATAAATGCATACTTATCAGTGATTGTTGCAAGAGAATGCAATTGCCGTTAATGTGGATTTCACCGTCACTTATTCCTATCGATATATTGGGATAAGCAATAATAAACAAAGAGATAGCAATATCATGACCCATAAAGCTATTTATCCGGGAACCTTTGACCCGATTACCTCTGGACACGTCGATATCGTCACCCGTGCCGCAGCGATGTTTGACCACGTTTTACTCGCTATCGCAAACAGTCAACGCAAAAGTCCTATGTTTAATTTGGAAGAGCGTGTTGAGCTAGCAAAACAAGTTACCGCTCACTTAGGAAATGTTGAAGTAGTTGGTTTTTCTGAGTTAATGGCGAATTTTGCACAGAAAAATAATGCAAATATTTTAATTCGTGGCGTACGTTCAGTGGCGGATTTTGAATATGAGTGGCAGCTGGCTAATATGAACCGCCATTTTGTTCCCGAGCTAGAAACGGTATTTTTACTTCCATCACAAAGCTTATCTTTCGTTTCATCCTCATTAATTAAAGATGTCGCGCTTCATGATGGAGATATTTCGTCGTTTTTACCGCCTGTTGTTGCGGATGCTATGTTGAAAAAACTCAACAAAATCTAGCAATTACTTCTGACATTGAGGGCAATAAAAGGTTGTCCTCTGTCCTTGTTTAATGCTTTCAATCGGGGTTCCGCACACAGAGCACGGCTCGCCTTTTTTTCCATACACAAATAACTCTTGAGCAAAGTAACCCGGCTTTCCGTCTGACTGTAAAAAGTCTTTAAGAGTGGTTCCACCTTGCTCTATTGAACGTTGCAGCACTTTTTTAATCTGCGTAACCAATTCGGTAATTTCATTGAGTGTCAGTGTGTTAGTCAGCTTTTCTGGGGAGATTCTTGATGCAAAAAGCGCTTCATTAGCGTAGATATTCCCTACCCCAACAACGATTTTGTTGTCCATCAACCAAGGTTTGACCGCAACCTTACGTTTAGCGGCTAAATCAAAGAGATATTTAGGATTGAATTCATCGGAGAGAGGCTCAGGACCTAAATGGGCGAGAATGGAGCTGGACGCTAAATCATCACACCAAAGCCATGCACCAAAGCGTCGAGGGTCGGTGTAGCGTAGTACTTTACCATCACGCAAGATAAGGTCTACATGGTCATGTTTCCCTTCTGGTAATTCTTCCGTCAAAATTCGCACACTGCCAGACATTCCTAAATGGACGATAATCCACCCTTTTCGCAGTTCAATAAGCAGGTATTTTGCCCGTCGCTGGACACTAATCACGGTTTCATCAGATAAACGCATGATTTGTTCACTTACTGGCCAACGTAACCGTTCATTACGCACTATGGCATAACTAATTGTATTGCCGACTAAATGCGGTTCAATACCTCGGCGACTGGTTTCAACTTCGGGCAGTTCTGGCATGATAAAGTTTCCACTTAATAAGGTACAGAGTATATGTATTAATGTATAATGATACCGAAAATCAACAGTTATCTGTATAGATATATTGTTGCACTAATTTAACATAACTTAAAATAGGTAACTTTATGATTTTTGATGATAAAAGTGATATGACCCTTGTTATAACTAGCTGTGGGCGATTTGAATTGCTGAAAGCAACATTATTATCATTTGATAAATATAATTCATATCCGATCAAAAAAGTCATAATTACTGAAGATTCTGGAAACACTGATATTCATGAAGTTATTCCTGAATCATGGAAACCATATACCGATATCATTATTAATAAAAAAAACTTAGGTCAAATAAAATCTATTGACCTTGCATACAGCAAAGTTGACACCGACTATATTTTTCATTGTGAAGACGATTGGGAATTCTATCGAAGCAATTTTATTGAAGATTCAATAACTTTATTACTACATGACCCTAAACTCTTGCAAGTTTGGCTGCGTGATTATGATGATGATATCAAAAAGCATTATTCTTTTATTAGCAAAGATGAGCAGAAAGAATTTGAAAATATATCTTATTCCGTAATAAATAGCTCTCATTCAATGATGAGAGGATTCAGCTTCAACCCTGGCGTAAAAAGATTGTCTGATTATAAATTAATCAAAACGTATAATATTGGAAAGAGTGCGGATCTTACTGAAGGCGTTTTATCTATAGCATATAGCATGTATGGAATGTATGTCGTTATTCTAAATAAAAGTGCAGTAAAACACTTAGGATGGGATAATCACATTCCAACTGATAGCGAGAAATTCAAAAAAAGTAAAAAAATAAAATATACAACATTAGGTTTTTTATTTGGGGTTTTGGTTTCCATGATTTTCAGCTTTTTAATTTTCAAATAAAATGAGTAATGGTATGTTTGATTCTATAAAAAATGGTAAATATGATAAACTTACACTAATCAATATGTTTTCTATTGTATTTATTATTTCTATATTTTTCATCGATGGAATAACAAGATATAAAAAGGGAATTTCAATATTAATTGTAATACTGTCATTGATAACTTTATTTAAATCAAAAAAAAATAAAGCTTTCGCCTTATACAATAACAAAGTCTTCTTTTTTTCATTGTTTTTCTCCCTGTTTTTATTGCTCTCATCATTATATTCTGAAGATCAAGAAGAAACTGTTAAGTATGCGTTTAATAGCACATTCAACTACGGACTTCTTTTCTTCATTCTTTTTATCCCGATTTTACTTTATAAATTAGATAAAAAAGAAATTTTTCAAATACTAACCTTTTCATTTATCTTTGGGCTAACATTAAACTGTACTATTGAGCTAACAAGATATTATTTAGAATATATAAATAATGGAACATTACCATTTACAACTTATTCTTTTAGAGAAATTTCAAATTCTTTAGTTTTTTATTTTCCAGCGCTACTTATATTGCTTTTTTCAGAGAAAACAAAATATTCTTTTTATCTCACTCTATTATTAATTGTATTTTCCTTTATACTTCTAGGTACCTTATCCCGAGGGGCTTGGTTAGCGATATTAGTATCATGTATAACCTTCTTTCCATTAATAAAAAATTGGAAAATACCACTAGCAACGCTAATCGTTATTGGAATTACATTTATCACCTTGAAAGTAATTACCAATGAAAACAATATATTATTATTTTCTAAATTAGAGCAAACTAGTAGTTCTAACCGTTATGAAAATGGAACTCAAGGTACTGCCTTGGAAATGATTAAAGAAAGGCCAATTCTTGGATATGGTTATGGCAACAATGTTTATGATGCCGTTTATAATGAGAAAGTAAGCCAACACCCAGATTGGATTTATAAAAAATCTATAGGCCCCCATAATACGTTTTTATTTATCTGGTTTGGTTCTGGCTTATTAGGTCTGACTTTATTTATTTCAATGATAATAATGGCATTTATTTCACTCTTGAAAAACTTAAAATCTGACTGTATCTATACCAAAAAAATTAGCATTATTTTAATAACCATTCTCGTTGGTTATCTACTCACTCGAGGTATGTTTGAACAGATGGATATTAAGCCTATAGGGATAATACTTGGCTTCTTACTCTTAATACAAAAGAAAACCTAATTATAACCACCTGTTCAAAAAATCATATTAGAGCCTAAAATATTTTCTTAAATAAATATTTTAGGCTTAATAGAAAACTAGAAATAAACTCTCCCTGCTTAAATAAATGCTTTGCACTGTATCTTAAGTGGTTGCTACTTTTAGCTTTCAATAAAGGAATATTTTTCCACGGTGAAGCATTTTTAGCTTCTAGAAAAGATTTTGCAGTTGGGTAATTAGCCCATTCATGCCATGGTTTCGTTGGGCCTATATAATGAATCAAAATTGTACTCGATGTTATTGGATTCTCTTTTCGACCATCTTGTAATTCATAATTGATGCTATATTGCGTGTTATATTTTTGGTCTAAGTAGACAATTTTACCAGTTAACAACATGTTCAATATATCTTGGTCAAGATAGGAAATCTTGGCTTTAACTTCATCTTGAGATAACAGATTCATCGCCTTTAAGGATATATCATTTTCCTTCCAACTCACTAAATTTAAAACTAAGAAGCCAGCATTAAAATACCCATTAGCAATACTCGGGATCCCCAATGCATCCGCTCTTTTTTTCCACCAATCAGAATCTCTTTCAGGAACAGCCGCGACTACTTGATTTTCTGTAAATTCGAGCTCTAATAATTCACTTAATGAGCCTTGACACATAATATCCGCATCCATATAAATGATGCGCTCTAGTTGCTCAGAAAAGTAGTCTGCAATGATAAATCTAAAATACGTTGCGTAAGACCAATTTTTGGTGCTTGGTAACGACTTTAACTGTTCACAATCAACTAAATATATTTTTATGCTTGTTTTATATTGCTCAGCCAACTCACGAAAAAGAGCCTCTTGTTCCGAATCAAAATAATCGGTAAAAACATGAAAACAGAATGATATGTCCTCGTTATTTTTTAAGAGAGAGGCAATAGAAATTCCACAACCATATAAAAAATTACGGTCAATACCGTAAGAAATATGTAAACAATCATCTCTAGCAACCACATTTTTGGCTGTAAGATCAATTTGCTTTGTGATTGCACTTTCCTTATTAAAAAACATGTTTAGTCTCTCTTTTTCTTTATAGCGACTTTCTGATCGTACGCGCTTTAATTTTGTCAGCTTTGCTTTTCGCATCTGCCATCAAACTAGATTCTTGACTCAGTATCTCTTTTAACGGCATTTCAAAATAAACCTTCATAAATCGGAAAATATCTCGCTGAGTTAAACCGATTTCTAATGATGAAAAGTATAAACCAATTAAGTCCTTATTTCGCCAGCGGGTAGGAACTGATGACCGTAGCTGTGCGCGATGCAAATCGATGACTGAGATTTTTAAATCTTGCAGATTTTCTGTGAACGGTAGATGCAGTAAGAAATGGCAAATATAACAGTCGCGATGGTTAATACCGATGCGATGCATCTTACGTACCATCTCAGCGACTCGCTGGATCAGCATTTGCTTAGTTTTGAATTTAGGCGGCTGAGTGGCCCAATTAGCGCAGTAATCTTCTAAACTCACTGTTGGAGTGAGGTCTTCAGTAATAATAAATGAATGACGTCGAAGTGGGTTCCACCCTTTTTGCCCGAAAGCGCGCCCGTTCATGGTATCAACGCCAGCTTCAGTCAATCGATGAATTGCATTCCATTCACGATCTGCACCTAAAACAGGTAAACGGAATGAGAATAAATTCTTCAAAACCTCTTTTAGCGTCGTGCCATAGTGAATCTTAATAAAATAGCTTTTATCATCAATCTGAAAACGCAATGTTCTGCGCGTTTCCAATGCACGAAAAACTTCACCATCCAATTTATCTGTTTCAACAAATGGGTCTTTATCTTTCCACAATTCGTTAAAAGGCGCTTTTAACTCAACCATTAGAGCATCCTAAAATAATATCGGCCGCTTTTTCCGGTAAACTGTACAGATCTTCTGTGTCTGCATAGTATTTAGCATTGTTTACCCATTGAGCTCGTTTTTGTGTATCTTGCAGGCTATCGCATAGCGCCTGATTTAAAACTGCCTGTTCAAACGGCTCATTGACCACAACGCCACACTGGGCTTTGTCGATAAACGACGCGTAACCACACACTTCCGTGACAATAATCGGCAGTCCCGCAACAATCGCTTCAAGTAGGACAATCCCAGCCGCTTCTTGGTAAGCCGGATGCATCAAAATATCCGCAGCGGCCATTAGCTCTGCAATATCATTGCGCCCGCTAAAAAATGAAACTTGTTTAGCAATTCCCAACGCTTCCGCTAAGCGTTGATATTTAGCGGGTTTGTCTTGCCCTACCACCATCAATAATGTGTTGTTTCTGATGCTTTCAGGTAATGCAGCCATTGCTTTGAGAGTTCTATCAACGCCCTTGCGTTTAAAATCGGACCCAACTTGAAGCAGCAAAAATGCAGACTCGGGAATTTGATTCTTTTCTCGATAGATACGCTTAGCATCCGCAATCTGTTGGTCATATTTTCGGTCAACGGCGATACCCGGAGGCAGCATATGAAAACGGTCACTTTCAGTTCCATAATGCTTTTCAAAATGGGCAATTTGATGAGGAGTAAGCATCATTAGCTGCGTTGCCTTTCCTTTTTGGAAGACGGCTTTTTCAAAAGCAGCATAATGTTTATAGCGCGGAGTCAGCTTATAGAAAAAACCTTTTTCTTCAGCCACTTTTTGCGCATAACAAACATCCGCAGCAAAATATACATCCAGATCAGGCATTTTATTAAAGCCAATGATTCTATCTGCAGGATGTTGCTTCAGATGTGCCATGACCCATTCACAGTATTGGGCATTTCGTCCATGGTTAGTGCCTGAACTGGTAGGAACAATAATAATTTCAAACTGTTCCGGACGTTCACCTTCCCATGATTGGGTATAAACACGAATACAGTGTCCACGAGCTTGGCAAGCCATCGCAATACGTAAAAAGTCGCGTTGTAGCCCACCAAATGGAAAATATTTATACAGACAAAATGCCAATACCATCTTAGTACCTTCCCATCATTGAGCGCATATTCATCGGTAGCATTTGCTCCGTCGCTTCAATCACATCACTCGCAGGAATTACGGAGAGATATTTTTTATTGCGGTCTAGTTCATCTCTAGGTGGCATATTTTCATAATCTCCTGCCCAGAATTTCACCACATTATCGCTCCATGGACGCCAGAAAATATGGTTTGTGGCGCCAAATAGGCAAACGATGGGAGTTTTCACCGCGGCAGCAATATGCATAGGTGCAGAATCCACGCCAATAAAAAGAGCGGCGTGCGCAATTAATGCACCTAATTCAGGGAAGGATGTTTTTCCTGCAAGCTCAGTCGTTGGCTTGGTTTGGCAATTCTCCGCAATTTCATTCACACACGCTAAGTCTTCTTTGCTTGGGCCCGATGTTAATACCACTTGATAACCACGAGACTGCAATGCATCAATGACAGCTGAGAACTTTTCATTATCCCAACATTTAAAAATTTGTCGGGCGGTTGGCTGGATCACAACATAGCTACTGTGAACGCCAAGATCTAACAGCCTCTGATCAATTTTTTTCCAATCATCTTCCGCATAAGACATGGTTAGGTCTGTTTTGAATTCTTGGATCCCTAACGGCTTTAATACAGAAAGATTGTTTAAAACAACATGTTCCCCTTCAGGGGGAGTGAGATGCGTAAAGCTATTTCGCCAAAATTTCGAATCACGATGACCGAAATCGTGCGAAACCTTAGTTTCTGCGGGAATGGCACGAACGAGTAACGAAACCATCCATTGATCAGCAAGGTTAACGACCAAATCATATTGATTACGACGTAATTTAAACAGCAGACTTAAAAAGTTGCAGGCTTTACTCAAACCACCACTTTTCTTACCTTTCATACCATATAGTGTATGGATCTCTTGGTTTTCCGACAAAATGGGAATGGTGTCCTGATAAAGCAAAACATCAATCTGGGCATCAGGATAATTTTGCTTTAATGAGCTGATAACAGGCGTCGTCAGTAGCATGTCACCATGAAACCGCATCTTGATTACAAGAATTTTTTTATACTGTTTTTTCACCAGGAGCTCTTAATCAGGTCTAGTAGATAAATTGATATGGATATTTGACAATAAAATGCGTTATTAATTCCATGAATACTGAATATGTTACTACGTTCAGATTAATGGTTATAGTTTTTAATCAATATCCCAGTGGATAGCCACTTTATGGCTAATTTTTGACATAAAAAAACCCAGCCTAAGCTGGGTTCTTCGTACGCAGAAAGCAAAATTATTTGATTTTTGCTTCTTTGTAGATCACATGCTTACGAACAACTGGATCGAATTTTTTCAGTTCCAGTTTTTCTGGCATTGTGCGCTTGTTCTTCGTAGTGGTATAGAAGTGACCTGTACCTTCAGAAGAAACCAGCTTGATTTTCTCGCGAATACCTTTAGCCATTTTTTAGCTCCTTAGTACTTCTCACCGCGGGTACGCAGTTCAGCAAGAACAGCATCAATACCCTTTTTATCGATAACACGCATACCTTTAGCAGATACACGCAGTGTTACGAAACGTTTCTCAGACTCAACCCAGAAACGGTGAGAGTGCAGGTTTGGCAAAAAACGACGTTTGGTCGCGTTTAATGCGTGTGAACGGTTGTTACCGCTCATTGGACGCTTGCCGGTAACTTGGCAGACTCGTGACATGTCTATTCTCCAAAAATCTAATCAGCTCGAGCTTTTTTGTTCTGGGCTTGACTGCCTCGTCAGGCTTAGGAGCCCATCTCAGCAAACTTTTAAGTGATCAACAAAATATCTTTATCTTAGCAAAAAAATTTACTGAGATAGGCTCTTCTCGTCAAACCCGAGATCCTTAAAGGTGGCGTAGTATACGCTTTCAATCGTTTTCACTCAAGCCCAACACAGCAAAAGTTGTCATTTTTTAGTCAAAAAAATGATTTTACAGCCATCCGCGCTCAGTAAATGAGGTACAAGATTTGTGTCCAACCACAAAATGATCAAGTAATTTAATCCCCATCATGTCACAAGCACTTTGAATTTTCTCAGTAACGTACTTATCTGCCATGCTTGGCTCAGGGTTTCCCGATGGGTGATTATGGGCAAGCACTATCGCTCTGGCATTCATTTTCATGGCAAACCGGATAATTTCCCTTGGATGCACTTCAACACGATTGATTGTGCCTTTAAACATCTCTTCATGGCAAATCACCTGATGCTGATTATTCAAAAATAGCACCATGAAAACTTCTCGCTCCTGCCCTGAAAATAATTCAAGTAACCTCGATTTCAATGTATTGGGATTATCCATCACATCATCACAAAGTACTTGTGCAGAGAAACAGCGCCTTGCGAGCTCACTAGCTGCTTGCAATTGGCTTAATTTACAAACCCCCAGCCCTTTACATTCAATCAGCTTTGCGTAGTCAGCTTGCACTAATAAATAGAGTGAACCAAACTCATGAAGTAAGCGCTGAGCAAGTTGTAAAACGGGTTCACCCCGTGTTCCAGTGCGCAGAAAAATCGCTAATAATTCTGCATCTGATAATGATGCAGTCCCATACGCCAACATTTTTTCTCGTGGTAAAAGCTCCATATATTCGTGCATCGACTCACCCTCTTTCGCGTCGTTGTCCTCTTTGTAGCCAACCAACATGCTCAGGGCAATCATCTAAACTAGCCTTTGCGTAGCGCTTCGCAAAAATAGCATCGGGATACAAAATCGGCTCTCTCACCAAGCTCATTGATATGGTAAGATGCCCCCCATGTTGACCAAATCGGACAGAGACCATGACTCAACAAACTTCAGTTAACTCATTATTAGGTAAGCGAATTGTTCTTGGTATCAGTGGTGGAATAGCCGCTTATAAAATTCCTGAACTCACTCGCCGACTGCGTGATGAAGGGGCATCTGTACGTGTTGTCATGACACCTGCGGCAAAAGCGTTCATTACACCTCTCACTCTGCAAGCTGTTTCCGGTTATCCGGTCGCTGATGATTTGCTAGACCCCGCAGCGGAAGCCGCAATGGGTCACATTGAATTGGCAAAATGGGCTGATATAATTATTTTAGCGCCAGCAACTGCCGATTTAATCGCACGATTAAGCGCTGGTATGGCGAATGATTTACTCACGACTGTTTGTCTTGCATCTGCGGCGCCTATTGCCGTCGTGCCTGCGATGAATCAACAAATGTATCGCGCAGCGGCAACACAGGATAATTTAATCAGACTGCAACAACGCCAGTGTATGATTTGGGGCCCTGATGAAGGCAGCCAAGCATGTGGTGATGTCGGTCCCGGGCGCATGATTGACCCATTAGCGATTGTGAAATTAGCTAGCCAGCATTTTCAATCATGTTTAGATCAGCAATCCCGTTCAGATCTAGACGGGATTTCAATCATGGTCACGGCAGGCCCAACCCGTGAAGATTTAGACCCTGTACGCTTTATCAGTAATCACAGTTCTGGAAAAATGGGTTTTGCTATCGCGCAAGCCGCCAGTGAACGCGGAGCGAATGTCACTCTCGTTGCTGGCCCTGTTAATCTAGTAACACCGGATGGTGTAAACCGCATTAACGTGACGAGCGCCCTTGAGATGTATGAACAAGTACACCAGTCTATTACTGAGCAAGATATTTTTATCGGCTGTGCTGCGGTTGCAGATTACCGAGCTAAAACCGTCGCTGAAAATAAAATTAAGAAACAAGGGGATGAAGTTTCCATTACTCTTGTACAAAATCCTGACATTGTGGCAAGTGTAGGAAAACTGACGCAAAATCGTCCTTATGTAGTCGGTTTCGCGGCAGAAACCCAAAATGTCGAAGAATATGCACGACAAAAGCGCCAACAAAAGCAACTTGATTTAATTTGTGCGAATGACGTTTCCTTAGCGGATAATGGTTTTAATAGTGATAACAATGCACTACATCTATTTGATGCCCACGGCGATGTTCGATTACCACACAGTAGTAAAATTGAATTAAGCCACCATTTACTTGACGAGATACTCCAACGTTATGAAAAAAATCGATCTGAAAATTCTTGATGCCCGTATTGGGAACGAGTTTCCACTGCCAACTTACGCGACCACTGGCTCTGCGGGTTTAGATTTACGTGCATGTCTTGATGCACCTATCGATTTAGCGCCGGGTCAAACTGAATTGATCCCAACGGGTCTAGCTATCCATATTGCGGACGAGCAACTTGCCGCAGTGATCCTGCCGCGTTCAGGTTTAGGTCATAAGCATGGCGTTGTACTGGGTAACTTAGTCGGTTTAATCGACTCTGACTACCAAGGCCAACTGATGGTGTCTGTATGGAACCGTGGCGATAAAACATTCACCGTTGAACCAGGTGAACGTATGGCACAAATGGTCTTTGTTCCTGTTGTTCAGGCACAATTCAATATTGTGGATGACTTTGACGCGACAGAGCGTGGTGAAGGCGGTTTCGGTCACTCTGGTCGCCAATAATGGGTCTCCAATAAGTCGAACCTATTCACGTTGAAATACCGAATATAGGCGTCCTACAAGCGCCTATATTTATGAATAAAAACAATCAGTAAGGTATTTCTGTACCTCGTGAATAGCTTAGATTTGGTTATAATCTCTACATATTTTAAATCTGTTTTATTCTGAGTGTGACTTTACTCAGAGCGAAATTTTGGATAGTTTGTCTTGCTGTTTTAGCAGGGGTCTTATCAGACATGGCAGAGAATACAATACAAAAACGTAACAGACGTGATGAGATTTTACAGGCTCTTGCGTTAATGTTAGAAAGTAGCGATGGTAGCCAGCGTATTACAACGGCAAAACTCGCTGCGACAGTCGGTGTTTCAGAAGCTGCACTATATCGTCATTTTCCAAGCAAAATGAAGATGTTCGACAGCTTAATTGAATTTATTGAAGATTCACTTGTTTCCCGCATCAACCTGATTTTAGCGGACGAAAAAGATACACTTGTCCGGATTAAACTGGTTTTAGCGCTAATTTTAGGTTTCTCTGAGAAAAACCCTGGATTAACGCGTATAATGACGGGTCATGCGCTAATGTTCGAGCAAGATAGGCTGCAAGGGCGCATTAACCAATTATTCGAACGCATCGAATCACAGCTGCGACAAGTATTAAAAGAGAAAAAAATCCGTGATGGACACGGTTTTATCCATGACGAATCACTATTAGCTTCTCAACTATTAGCCTTCTGTGAAGGTATGCTGTCCCGCTTCGTACGTTCTGAGTTTCGTTACCGTCCAACGGTAGAATTTGAAACTCGCTGGCCTTTAATTTTGGCTCAGCTACAATAACCGCTTATTTATACTACTCACCCCGCCCATTATTGGGCGAGGGCTTTTTTTCAATTAAATTCCGTACTGATCACGATACGCTTTCATTGCAGCAAGATGCTGTTGCATATCTTCTTTTTCCGCTAAATACGTAATTAAGTCGCTCATTGTGATGATCGAATACACTTTACAGCCATAATCACGTTCCACTTCCTGCACCGCAGAAATTTCCCCTTTCCCTTTTTCTTGACGATCTAAACACAGCAACACGCCGCTCAACGTTGCTTCTTGCTGTTTGATAATTTCCATCGACTCACGAATTGCCGTACCTGCCGTAATCACATCATCAACGACCACCACACGACCTTGCAGTGGGCTACCCACTAATGTGCCGCCTTCCCCGTGGTCTTTCGCTTCCTTACGATTAAAACAATATGGCATATCAATATCATGATGTTCCGCCAATGCGACTGCTGTTGTGGTCGCAATCGGAATACCTTTATAGGCTGGGCCAAAAATCACATCACACTCAATTGCACTTTCTTTTAACGCTTGTGCATAAAAACGACCGACAAGAGCCAAGTCACGCCCTGTATTAAATAGCCCCGCATTAAAGAAATAGGGACTCTTACGACCTGATTTCAGCGTAAACTCACCAAATTTCAGTACCTGTTTTTTCATGGCAAGTTCAATAAAATCGCGCTGATAGGCTTTCATTGGTCATTCTCCTCAATTAATTTGTATTGGTCTTTTTTTGAAACGACTTTCGCGGTTTATCTTCATCAGTAAACAACTTAATCAATAAACTGCGGGCATAAAAAAGGCGACTTTTCAGCCGCCTATTTAATAATAAATTTATTTCAGCGCTTCTCGCTGAGCTTCGAAAATGGTATCTAGCCCCGTTTTCGCTAATGCTAAAAGAGCTAAAAGCTCTTCATGGCTGAATGGTTCGCCTTCTGCGGTACCTTGTACCTCAATCATTCGACCATCATCCATCATTACGACGTTCATATCCGTTTCTGCAGCAGAATCTTCAACATACTCCAGGTCACACAGCGCTTCTTGGTTAACGATACCCACAGACACCGCAGCAACCATGGATTTCAGAGGACTTTTCGCTAATTTGCCTTGAGCAACCATGTTATTCAGTGCATCAACCAATGCAACACACGCGCCGGAAATCGCCGCAGTACGTGTACCGCCATCTGCTTGGATAACATCGCAGTCCAACGTAATGGTGTGTTCGCCAAGTTTTTTCAGGTCAACCGCCGCACGTAATGAACGCGCGATCAGTCGTTGAATTTCCATAGTACGACCGGTTTGTTTCCCTTTTGCCGCTTCACGTTGGTTACGGGAGTTTGTAGCGCGAGGTAACATGCCATATTCTGCGGTTACCCAACCTTGTCCCTGACCTTTTAAGAAACGAGGAACACCCTCTTCAACGGTCGCGTTACATAACACCTTAGTGTCGCCAAACTCAATAAGAACAGAGCCTTCTGCGTGCTTTGTATAATTACGCGTAATTTTTATTGGACGCATCTGGTCTGCTAATCTACCTGCTGGGCGCATGGTGTTATCTCCGTTATCAACTCAAATTGGCACGTATTATACGTTGTTAATCGGATAATGCCTATCCTGTCATCCGTCATAGCGCTATAATCCTGTTATCTCAATGAATGATAGGAACGAATTATGATCCGTAGTATGACTGCTTTTGCCCGCCGTGATATCAAGGGTGAATGGGGGAATGCGGCTTGGGAGCTGCGTTCCGTAAACCAGCGTTATTTAGAAACCTATATCCGTTTACCCGAGCAATTTCGCAGCTTAGAGCCAGTTATCCGTGAACGCCTTCGTTCCCGCCTAACCCGTGGTAAAGTCGAATGTAATCTGCGTTTTGACTTAGATGGTGCTCACCGTGGTGAGTTACTACTCAATGAAGATTTAGCTCGCCAGCTGATTAGCGCAGCAAACTGGGTAAAAAATTACAGCCACGAAGGTGAAATTAACCCATTAGAAATCTTACGCTGGCCGGGTGTGATGTCCGCTGGTGAACAAGATTTAGACGCGATTAGTGAACAGTTAATGGCAGGCTTAGATGAAACCATCGATGCCTTTATCCAAAGCCGTGAAGCAGAGGGTGCAGCGCTGCATAGCCTTATCGAGCAACGTCTGGATGGTGTTTTGGTTGAAGTTGCCAAAGTTCGCCAACATATGCCTGAAATCCTACAATGGCAGCGTGACCGTCTACAAAGCAAGCTAGACGACGCACAAATCCAAGTAGACAGTAATCGTTTAGAGCAAGAGCTGATTTTACTGGCTCAGCGCGTTGATGTCGCTGAAGAGTTAGATCGACTGGAAGCGCACGTTAAAGAGACACGCAATATTCTGAAGAAGAAAGAAGCCAGCGGCCGTCGCCTCGATTTTATGATGCAAGAGTTTAACCGCGAATCAAACACCCTTGCCTCTAAGTCTATTAATAGTGAAGTGACTAACTCTGCTGTTGAACTTAAAGTGCTGATCGAGCAAATGCGCGAACAGATTCAGAACATCGAATAAAATTCACTTTTCAGAGTAACTTCAAGCCAGCTTATTCACTGAATTCGCTGGCTTTTTTATTAAGTCAAACTCAACCTTAACCCGCTTTTGCCATTTCCAACGGTTTCTCTCGTTGGTGCTTATAATGGAAAGAGAAGTAGAAAATCACGGCCAATATTACGGTGTAGGACGAGAACACCAGCCAAATTGACTGCCAATCCTTCACGCCATCCACACTAAAGTAGTCGACGACCAATCCGCTCAATATCGCCCCAAAATAGGCGCCCACACCATTCACCATGGTCATGAACAACCCTTGAGCACTGGCACGCATACGGTGATCCACTTCCTGCTCAATAAAAATAGAGCCGGAAATATTAAAGAAATCAAACGCACAGCCATACACAATCATCGACATAATTAAGAACATCAAACCGATAGTCGATGGGTCACCGAATGCAAAGAAACCAAATCGTAATGTCCATGCCAACATACTGAGCAGCATGACGGTTTTAATGCCATAACGCTTTAAAAAGAATGGAATAGCAAGAATAAATGCCACTTCGGCCATTTGGGAAACTGACAGCAAAATCGATGGATACTGAACAATCAAACTGTCTTGATACAGCGGGTTACGCGCAAAATCATGCAAGAACGGGCTACCAAACGTATTGGTAATTTGCAGAACCGCGCCCAGTAGCATCGCAAACAGGAAAAATACCGCCATAATCGGCTTTTTGAACAACACTAAGGCATCTAACCCAATCTTGCTCATCCAACTGGTGGTAATCGCCTGCTTATTCACTGCCATTTTTGGTAATGTCAGGGAATACATCGCGAGCAGCAGCGAGCAACTTCCCGCCACATACAGCTGCATACTACTCAACTCAAACTTCAGTAAACTAATGCTCCACATCGCCGCAATAAATCCTACGGTACCAAATACACGAATTGGCGGGAAATTAGCAACAGAGTCTAGCTGATACTGACTTAGCGATGAGTAGCTAATGGTGTTCGACAAGGCAATAGTCGGCATAAATGCCATCGCATTAATTAACATTGCCCAGAACATCACTGAAGGATCCGCCACCGTCGCAGCGTAAAACAATGAACCCGCACAAATAATATGGCAAAGCATATACAGGCGGTTTGCAGGAATATATTTATCCGCAATGATGCCGATTAATCCGGGCATCAAAATAGCGGCAATCCCTTTCGAGCTGTACACCATACCGACTTCAGCCCCGGAGAAATCCAAGGTTTTCATCATGTAGGCACCCAATGTCACCAGCCAACTTCCCCAAACAAAATATTGCAGAAAAAGCATGACCTTTAAACGAGACTTAATATTCATACTAGGCTCCGTTTGGAGTGAATTTGGCGGGTAACATTCTCAGCTCGGCAATAATGCCCCAAAGGAAAACCGCTCCCGCACTGTCTTTCTATTAATTTGATAAAAAGCTTAATTTGATAAAAAGTTAGAAACGCTCAATCACACCCGTTACTAATTTTAAGAAGGTTGCCTTCACTTTTTCTGCCGTTTCAATCACTTCATCATGGCTTAAAGGCTGTTCTAAAATGCCGCACGCCATGTTGGTCAGGCAGGAAATACCGACTGTTTTAATCTGAGAATGGTGAGCCACCAGCGCTTCAGGTACGGTAGACATTCCCACCGCATCAGCGCCAAGAGTTCTGATCATGCGAATTTCGGCTGGCGTTTCATAGGTTGGGCCTGTCCACCATGCATACACGCCTTGGCGCAGAGACACACCTTGCTCCTTCGCGACATCCAAAATCGTTTGGCGCAGCTCTTTGTTGTACACTTCGCTGACATCCAGGAAACGTACACCCAGTTCAGGGTTGTTTGGTCCCATTAATGGGTTATTCGCCGTCAGGTTAATATGGTCGGTGATAACCATCAGGTCGCCCGGATTAAAGTCAGTATTCACCGCTCCGCAGGCGTTGGTGATGATCAACTTTTCCACACCCAGCGCTTTCATTAAACGCACAGGGAACGTCACTTGATCCAGCGAAAAACCTTCGTAATAGTGAAAACGACCTTTCATCGCCACTACCGTTTTGCCTGCAATCGTCCCGATCACTAATTCGTTCGCGTGACCTACCGCTTCAGACTTCGCAAAATGTGGCACTTCGCTATAAGGAATATGCACCGCATTTTCTAACGTATCAGCAAATGGGCCTAATCCAGACCCTAAAATGATCCCAACAGTGGGCTTCATGTCCGTACGAGATTGGATAAAACTCAGACTTTCTAAGATATCTTTGGTGTTGTGCATAATGCGCTCCGCAATCAAATCAAATAAAGAAGATGATTGGGATAATAACGTAATTAGAAAATCTAACAGCGATCTTAATCTCATTTTGAGAAAATGTTAATAAACATGACATCTGTTAAAGTACTCGCCATGTGAATCTGTTAATCTTGAATGATTAGCTTTATAACTGGATATTCCACTAGCGAAAACAGGAGGGGGAGCCATTGTTACACCGTTTATTGAACGAATTTCGCACATCCAAAAATTCCAAAACTCAAAAACTCAAAACGCTGTATCGGCTGATCCTCAACCACGGACCAATTCGGGCGGAAGCGCTAACCTCCCTCGCGAACATGAAACCCGCGACCTGTGCCAGGCTCCTCGATGAACTAAGTAAATGCCAGTTACTCTCCACGTCAGAACTTGGGGAATCAACGGGAGGACGCAAACCCATTTTGTACAGCGTCAACCCGGCTGATGGCTACTTAATTGGCATTGAGATGAGTGATATCTACTCAACAATTGTTCTGCAAAATCTGAAGTTAGACATTCTTGGCAAAGTCAAAATCAAGTATGAGCACCTCGAAACCGCTGAAAACATGCTCGAACATCTATTGGACAACGTCGATGACCTGCTTGCTGAGCATCAGTTAGATACTCAAAAAATACTGGGTATCGGCATTGCCATCGACCATATTTTAGAACGCGATAAAGTACCTTACTCTGACTACAACGCACGAATTCAGGCGCTATATCAGTACATTACTCAGCGCGTTCCCTGCTTTGTTCTGTTAGGAAGTGGCATCAGCTTCGCGGCCTTTGCAGAGTACCGTTTACGCTACGCCTCTGATAGCCAACGATTCTTACTCACCACTTGTGACACAGACATTCGCAGCTCGACTATTATCAATAATCAATATGCCCCAACGCCAATAAGCACCGCACAAGCTTTTGGACACACGACTATCGATATCAATGGTCAGCGTTGTGAGTGCGGCTCGTTTGGCTGTTTAAAACAGTACAGTTCATTACACGCCATTAAATCTCGCGTGATTCAACATTTAAGGCTCGGTAAACCCTCGGTCATTAACCAACTCGTCAAATCTGAAGATGAAATTAACTATCACACGATTTTTCAGGCGCTTGCCCAGAACGATGAGGTGTGTCTTAAAGCCTTGGAAGAAGCCGCGTATTACTACGGTATCGCGATTGCCAACGCGGTATTAATTACCCAAGCCGATGTGGTGGTTTGCGGGGGAACCCTCACCCCAAAAAACCATTTCTTTGAAATGACCAAAAAATCCATTGAGCAAAAACTCTCGATTTTCCCGCATATCAAACCGCGCATTTACCCAGCTAATGATTCTTATGAAATCGTCGCTCAAGGTGCAGGTGGGATGGTGATGGAAAGCTATCTTTCTGAGTGACGATGGATTCAAATAAAAAATGCCCCAACTTGTGGGGCATTTTCATTATAAATCACCGGTGACTATTTTAATCTTAGTCATTACCAAGCTTTAGTCATTACCAAACAGGTCACGGGTATAGACTTTGTCCGCCACATCATCCAGTTCAGGCACCATACGGTTTGCCAGAATAATGTCGCTTTCTGCTTTGAACGTTTCTAAATCACGGATAACTTTCGAACGGAAGAATTCATCTTCTTTGAGTACTGGCTCGTAAACCACCACTTCAATTCCTTTGGCTTTGATACGCTTCATCACACCCTGCACCGCAGAGGCACGGAAGTTATCGGAGCCCGCTTTCATCACTAAGCGATACACACCCACTTTACGCGGTGCTTTAGCAATAATCGCATCCGAGATAAAGTCTTTACGCGTGCGGTTAGATTCGACAATCGCGTTAATTAGGTTGTTCGGTACATCGTCGTAGTTCGCCAGTAACTGCTTAGTGTCTTTTGGTAAGCAGTAACCGCCGTAACCGAAGGATGGGTTATTGTAGTGGCTGCCGATACGTGGGTCTAAAGAAACCCCTTCAATGATTTGACGCGCATTTAAGCCACGGCTTTCTGCGTAAGTGTCTAATTCATTGAAGTATGCCACACGCATGGCTAAGAAAGTGTTGGCGAATAATTTGACCGCTTCGGCTTCAGTGCCATCAGTAAACAGCACCGGCACATCTTTCTTAATCGCGCCTTCTAACAGCAAGTCAGCGAAAATCTGTGCGCGTTCAGAGCGCTCGCCCACCACGATACGGGACGGGTACAAGTTATCCCACAGCGCGCGACCTTCACGTAAGAATTCTGGGGAGAAAATCACGTTGGTGTAACCGAACTCTTCACGCAGACGCTCCGTAAAGCCCACTGGAATAGTAGATTTGACGATAATGGTCGCGTCTGGATTCAGTTTGTTCACATCGTGAATAACGGATTCCACTGAATTGGTGTTGAAGTAGTTAGTTTTTGGGTCGTAGTCTGTCGGGGTCGCCACAATCACGTATTGCGCGCCAGTATAGGCTTCGACTTTATCTTCGGTTGCACGGAAATTAAGCTGTTTTTCCGTTAAAAACTGTTCGATTTCGGTATCGATAATTGGGGATTGCTTATTATTAAGCATCGCCACTTTTTCAGGAATGATATCCACCGCCACCACTTCGTGGTGTTGGGACAGTAACATGGCGTTAGACAGACCGACGTAGCCGGTACCTGC